>DATJGH010000047.1:0-6569 GCA_035495215.1 Patescibacteria group bacterium | reverse complement strand
GACGGTCGCGGATGATCGTCGGGAAGCTGACGGTCAGCTCGATGTCGGACAGGTCCCGCCCGGCCTCGCCGCAGTAGCCGGCGAGCAGGTCGAGCGAGGCCTTGACCTCCTCGATCGATCCGCTCGTGTTCCAGGCGTCGCCATGGCGGGCGACGATCGGCAGCGTCTTCTTCGGGCCGCTGCCGCCGATGAGGATCGGCAGATGGTCCTGGATCGGGCGCGGTTCGCACAGCGCGTCGGTGAAGGTGTAGAAGCGGCCCTGGTGGGTCACCAGCTCGCCGTTCAGCAGGCGGCGCATCAACGGCACCGCCTCGCCGAGCCAGTCGAGGCGCTCGCCGGGACTCTTGCCGAAGTCGATCCCGAACGCCTCGTGCTCGCGGTCGAACCAGGCCCCGCCGATGCCGAGCACGGCGCGGCCGTTGGAAACGTGATCGAGCGTCGTCGCGAGCTTGGTCGTCAGGCCGGGATTGCGGAACGTGTTGGCGCCGACCATCAGCCCGAGCCGGACCCGCGACGTGACCGAGGCGAGGCCCGCGAGGAACGTCCAGCCCTCGTAGATCGCCTGCTGCCACGGTCCCTGGATCGCGAGCAGGTGGTCCCAGGTCCAGATCGAATCCCAGCCGGCTGCCTCGGCCGCGAGCGCCGCGTCGCGCACCTCCGGCCAGGTCGTCGACTGAGGCCAGAGCTGGAGTCCGAATCGCACGCTCGTCATCATTCGCGCACTCCGTCAGTCGTCGAGGTGGTCCGCCACCGCGATGATCCGCAGGCGGAACGAGATTCGCTGCTGGCTCCGGAACGCGGCGACGCTGTCCTCGTCGTCCTCCCCGTAGCGGACCGCGAGCGCCACGATGTCCTCGCGTGCGAGGGCCACGTCGTGGACGACGTCCTCGACGACGGTCTCCAGCCCGACCCAGCGCAGCGGATCGTCGAGGTCGGTGAACGCAAGTGAGGCCTGCCGCTCCTCCTCCAGCTCCCTCGGCCAGCGGCGCGGGCTGCGCGAGTTCACCAGCACCCGCTCGTCAGGCTCGAGCCGGTACCAGATCACCGCCTGGTGCGGCGCGCGGCCCGCGCCGACCGTCGCGATCGTCGCGTACAGCGGCCGCTCGAGGAACTCGCGGACGTTGGCGGGCACTGGGGCGGGCGAAGGCAGATCCACGCCCGAATCGTAGGCGGCGCTCAGGCCAGGCGCTCGCCGGCCTCCACGCGCACGTCCAGCCGGTTCTCCGGCGGAGCGAGCGGGCAGGACCACCTGGGGTCGAACGCGCATGACGGGTGGAACGCGAAGTTGAAGTCGAGGATCAGCGAGCCCGGCGCACCGCCCGCCCCGAGGTCGGCGCTCTTAGCGGCATCCAGCAGGTACCGGCCGGCGCCGTAGGTCTCCTGGCCGTTCGTCGCGTCGCGGAATGGGAGGAACAGCCCGCCGGCATAGCCCGCCATCCAGTACACGCCCAGGGAGCGAGCACCCTCGGGCAGCGGCGCTTCGACCCAGCCGATGCGCGTGAAGCCCTCCTCGCCGCCGGTGCTGATCGGCAGCGCGAGGCTGAATCCGCCGAACGCCGGGGCCGCCGCAGCCGGAGCGAGGCTCCTGACACGGGCCGCGCCGCCAGACGCGAGCTCCACCTCGAAGCGGTAGCGCGAGTCGTACGGCCAGTGGCTGGCGCGGAAGCCGGCCCGGGCCGCTTCGGGCACGGGCGACTGCGAGTGCGTTCGGAAGAGGGCCTCGCGCGTCTCGTGCCAGTGCTGCCAGGCGCGCTCGGGTTCCCGCCCTGCTTCCGCGCGCACCTCCGCGTACAGGTCCGACACGCGGCGGCGCCAGTCCGCGAGCTCGAGCCGGTCGCGCCCGGATGCCTCCGGTGCGGGACCCAGGCTCATTTCATTGACGTTCGTGCGCGACCGACGAGCGAGAATTCAGGCCCGCCGGCGCGTCATCCCGCGGACGACGACGAGCAGCCCGATGCCGATGAGGGCGATCGGCCAGAGGTCGCTCCAGGCGACGCTCGGCATGTCGTAGCCGAGGGTCACGTCGGCGAAGAACCACACCCCGACCGCGAGCACGAGCAGGCCCCAGATGCGGCCCGCGGTGTCGGCAGCGCGAACCATGCCGGGGTCCTTCGACCACCGGTTCGCCGCCTCCTCTGCGCGCTTGCCGAATCGCTCGCCAGCCTCGCCCGCCTCGTGACCGAAGCGGTCCATCCGCTCCTCGAACGTGAGCGGACGATCCTGCGCTGCGGCAGACGTCTCCGGCGGCGGCGTGCCCGTTGGCTGGCCCGATGTCGAGCCGGGCGCGGGCTCGGTTGGCTGATCTGTCATGGCGCCATCGTAGCCCCTCGCGCGACTAGAATCCGCCGGTGACAGATCGATCGACCGACCGCGCCGAGATCGGCGTCTTCGGCGGGTCGGGCTTCTACTCGTTGCTCGACGCCGTGCGCGAGATCAAGGTCGACACCCCGTACGGTCCGCCGTCAGACTCGTTCTTCCTCGCCGACGTGGCCGGGCGCAGGGTGGCCTTCCTGCCCCGCCATGGCCGGCGCCACACCATCCCGCCGCACAGGATCAACTACCGGGCGAATGTCTGGGCGATGCGCTCGCTGGGCGTGAAGGCCGTCATCTCGCCGTGTGCGGCAGGCTCGCTGCAGGTGAAGGTCAAGCCCGGCGACTTCGTGGTCTGCGACCAGCTCGTGGACCGGACCCGGCATCGCGTCGACACCTTCTACGACGGCCCTGTCGTCACCCACCTGTCGTCGGCGGAGATGTACGACCCGGTGCTGCGCAAGCTCGCGATCGAGACGATCCGCGACCACGACATTCCCGTCCACGAGCGGGGGACGATCGTCATCATCGAGGGCCCGCGGTTCTCCACCAAGGCGGAGTCGAAGTGGTTCTCGGACGCCGGCTGGGAGGTCATCTCGATGACCCAGTACCCCGAGGCGTGGCTGTGCCGCGAGCTCGGGATGGCGGTCGTGAACATCGCCCTGATCACCGACTACGACGCGGGCATCCACGAGGGCACGGAGGCCGTGGATGCCCAGAGCGTGATCGAGGTGTTCGCCCAGAACGCGGAGCGGATCCGGGACGTCGTCGTCGACCTGATCGGACGCTTTCCGGCCGACCTGGACGCCCTCGGCGCGCGCGACGCGCTGGCGCCGACGCGCGGCGATGGCCACGTGGTCTCGCCCGAGGACATCCGCCTGTTCGAGACGGGGCTGTAGCACGCGGGCTGGCATGACCGAGCGGCTGCCCATCGGCGTCGGTTTGGGCTCGATCGGCGCCACCGCCGGATGGTGGCTCGAGAGCGCGCGCCGCCTCGATGCCGCCGGCTACCGCGCGCTGTGGTCGTGGGACCACTTCGTCGGCCGCGGCGATCCCACGGAGCCGGTGGTCGAGCAATGGACGATCCTCGCCGCCGCGGCGGGCGCCACGAGCCGGATCGGCCTCGGCACCTTCGTGACCAACGTCATGAACCGGCACCCGGCGGTCGTCGCCCGGATGGCCTCGACGCTCCAGGCCGCGAGCGCTGGACGCTTCACCCTCGGCATCGGCATCGGCGGCGCGCCCAAGGAGCATCACGCCTACGGCATCCACTTCCCCGAGCCAGATGAACGCGTGGCGCGCCTCGAGGAGGCCGTCGCGGTGATCCGGGCGCTGTGGACCGGCGGCCCCGTGACGCATGACGGGCAGTTCTACCCGCTCGAGGCGGCCTACGCCCTTCCCGCGCCCGTTCCGGCGCCACGCATCCTGATCGGGGCGGGCTCCCTGCGCGGCGTCCGCCTGGCGGCACGGATCGGCGATGGCTGGGCTGCCGAGGACGACTTCGAGCGGCTGCTACCCGCCTATCGGGAGGCGCTCGCCGCGGAGGGCCGCAGCGTCGAGGACGCCTGGATCGCGCTCGCCTTCGGTGGCTGGGGAAAATCAGGCGTGGACGCGACCCGAGGCAGCCCGTGGATCGAGGCACCGCGCGAGACGTGGGCCCGGTACGCGGAGCTGGGCGTGGACGAGGCCATCGTGACGGCGCGCACGACGGCCGACGTCGACGCCCTCGTTTCGGCGGTCGATCGCTGGTGATCGGCGGATCGTGGCAAGATCGCCACGTCCCATGACCTCGGCCAACCCGTCCATTCCCGCTCCCGCGCCGCGTCGCGAGCTCGAGCCGACCCACCCGTGCATCCGCTGCGGCCGTGAAGGCGTCGCCGCGGATGCCGGCCTGTGCGAGGTGTGCAACCCGCTCGAGCTGTCGCAGCCGGCGGCGACGCAGATGCACGGCATCGCGGCGCTGGGGATCCTGCTGTTCATCGTCGTGCTGTTCGTCGTCGGCCGGGCCGTGATCGCCGGGGCGGGCCCGTTCACGGGGCAGGTGACCGGCGTGGCGCCCGCGCCCGCGGTCGGCGGACTCTCGGTGACCATCACGGTCAGGAACGAGGGCACGAACGCCGGCGCCATCACGTGCTGGGTCGCCGAGACGCCGCCACGCGTGGGGGCGCCCGGTCAGAGCGTGCAGTCGCCGCTGGTCCAGCCGGGCCAGAGCGCCACCTTCACCGCGCTGGTGACCAAGCTCGGGTCCACCCCGCTGCAGCTCGCCGCCGACTGCTCGACGCAGTGACGGCCGCGCTCCCGGCCACCGATCGACGCGCCGACCTCGAGTTCACCGTCGAGCTCGCGCAGCGCGCAGGCCGCATCCTGACCGAGCGGTTCGAGAAGGTCGAGCGGATCGATTTCAAGTCGGCCAAGGACGTCGTCACCGAGGACGACCACCTGTCCGAGGCGCTGATCATCGAGGCGATCCGCGCCGCGCACCCGGGCGACGGCATCGTCGCCGAGGAGAGCGGCGAGCACGTCGCCGCCGCGGGCCATGCCCCGACCGCGGGCGTCGGCAGGGCGTGGGTCATCGACCCGCTCGACGGGACGATCAACTACGCCAACGGCATCCCGTTCTTCTGCGTCTCGATCGCCCTGGTCGAGGCGGGCCGACCCGTCGTCGGCGTGATCCACGACCCCATGCGAGGCGAAACGTTCGCCGCCGCCGACGCCGGGCCGGCGACCCTCGACGGCCGGCCGATCGTGACCTCGGCGAAGACGAAGCTGTCCGACTTCGTCGTGTCGATGGCGCTGTCCGGACCCAGGCTCATCACCCGTGCGCGCGCCGTTCGCAAGGCGATCCGTGTGTCGCGGTCGATGGGCTCCGCCGCGCTGGCCCTGGCCTACGTCGGCAACGGCCGCTTCGACGCCTTCGTCCAGCAGGGCGGCCTGTCCTCGTGGGACATCGCCGCCGCGGGCCTCATCGCGGAGCGCGGCGGTGCCACGCTGACCGACCTGGCCGGGGGCCCCTGGTTCGACGTCTCCCGAAAGCCGCGCTCGATCGGCGTGCTCGCCGCGCCGGCGGCGCACCACGCCGAGCTTCTTCGAATGGTCAGCCGAATCGGGAACTAACGCGCGGCGAGACAACCCAGACTGAGTGAGCGCGGCCAGACGGCCGAGCCATTCACCGGAGGCTCGATGCGGCGGGACCTGGTCGAGCGGGCGATGGCGGGCGATCACGACGCGTTCTCGGAGTTGGCACGCGGCGCGATCGGTCGACTCTACGCCGCTGCCCGATTGATCCTGCGTGACGACGCCGGGGCCGAGGATGCGACCCAGGAGACCCTCGTGGCCGCCTGGCGAGATCTCTCGGCCCTTCGCGATCCCGACCGCTTCGAAGCCTGGCTGCATCGACTCCTCGTCCGCGCGTGCCATCGCGAGGCCCGCCGTGGGCGGCGGCGCTGGTCGATCGAGCAGGAGGTCCGGCCGACCCGCACGGCCGAGCCCGACCCTGCAGTCGACCTCGCCGATCGAGACGAGCTCGCCCGCGGATTCGCCCGGCTCGACCCGGACCAGCGAATCGTGATCGTGCTCCACCACTACCTCGGACTCACCCTCGATGAGGTCGCGGCCGCCGTCGCCGTCCCACCCGGGACGGCCCGGTCGCGGCTGCATCGTGCGACCCGGGCGATGCGAGCCGCGCTCGACGCGGACGCCCGCCACGTCTCGATCGTCAACGAAGGGCGGTTGGCATGACCGCGCGATACGACGACCGCCTCCTGAGCACCTGGCTGCACGACGTCGCACCCGACCGCGAGCCCGAGCACCTGCTCGGCGAGGTCCTCGCGCGGACCGCTCGCACCGGGCGTCGTCCAGCCTGGCGGATCCCCGAAAGGTGGTTCTCCATGTCCGCAATCACTTCGCGGTTCACGCCGGCGACCCCGGTCCCGTGGCGGCTGCTCGCCGTGGGTGCCGCACTGCTCCTCGCCCTGCTCGCCGGGCTCGTGCTTGCCGGCGGCGGTGCGTTCACCTCCCCGGCACCGCCGTATGGCCTTGCCGCGAACGGCCCGATTGCGTATGCCATCAACGGAGACATCGTGGTCGCCGACGCGCCCGGCGTCACACCGAAGCTGCTCGTTGGCGGCGCGACCGAGGATCGGCTTCCGCTGTTCTCCCTCGACGGCAGCCGCTTCGTGTTTCTCCGTGGCCCAAACGAGGCGGTCGAGGTCTGGGCGGCCAAGGCCGACGGCTCGGATGCCCGGAGGCTGACCGAAGCC
>DATJGH010000046.1:0-23639 GCA_035495215.1 Patescibacteria group bacterium | reverse complement strand
TCAGGCGCGAATCGCCCAGGCGTCGACCTCGACCTTGTAGTCAGGGCTGGCCAGAGCGGCGACGTAGACCAGGGTGCTCGTCGTGAGGTGCGCGCCGAGGACGCGATCGAGCTGGGCTCGGCGACCGGCCGCATCCATCTGGCCGACGACATATGTCGTGAGCTTGACGAGGTCTGTGGCCTCGAAACCGGCGGCCTCGAGGTTGCGGACGATGTTCTCGAGCGCGAGCCCGAGCTGTTCGACGGGATCGGTGGGAACGGTCCCGTCAAGGGCGTTGCCGATCTGGCCTGACAGGAACAGGAGCCGGCTCTCGCCGGTGACCTCGATCTGGTGGACGTAGCGCCCGAGGGGCGCGTGGACGGTCTCGGGATTACGTGCCTGCTTCATGCCGGGAGGGTAGCGAGCCTGCGGTCAGTCCTCGTTCCCCTGGCAGTTGTGGCCGCGGCCGTGGCACTTCCCATGGCCGCCCTTGCCCGCCTTGGGCTCGGCCGTCGGCGACGGGGCCGCCTCGACGAGGGCGCCCGCCGAGGCCCCCGGCTCCGCGGGTCCGGCCCCGATGCCGAGGTCGAGCTGGGAGACGAAGCCGGACCCGGCGATCAGCAGGAGCACCAGGAGCGCCGCCACGCCCGCGAGCGCCGGCGCGCTGCGGCGTCCCCAGATGGGCGCCGCCGCACCTGCGGCTCCGGTTGGGCGGTGCGCGCTCGTAGGCGGTCGCGCCGCGACAACGGGCTCGGTCGCGAGGGCAGGAGCGTCTTCGCCGACCCGGCCGTGCGCGGCGGCCCCGATTTCCGGAGCGTCCTCGCCGACCCGGCCGGTCGCGGCGGCCTCGAGGTCCTCCGTCCGGAGCACCTGCGTGTCATCGAGGTTGGCGGCCGTCCCGAGGCTGCCGGCCGCGACACCGGTGATCGGCGCCTCGGCCTCGGGCGCGGCCTTCGTGCGCTTGCGAGTCACGAGGACTACCTACCGCAGGCGGCGGTGCCTTCGGTCGATTCCGGGCCGGAAGACGGACTACAGGGCGGTTACAACAGTCCTGACCGAGCGCGCCCGCCGAGCGCGACTGCTGCGTCGAGGCACCAGGGACGCGGCGCCACGAACCGGACGTCTGCTAACCTCCGAGACGTCCTTGAAGCCGGTCCTGTGAGGCCGGCGAACCGGTTCCGTGAGGCCGGAAAGGAGGCTCGATGGCCCTGCCCGCGCTCGCCCCGAACGCGCCGCCATCGCCCCGTTCCACGGCCATCGTGGACCCCCGGATCGGCAACCACGGCCCCGCGCTGCTCGCGCTCGAGGACGGCTCGATCTTCGACGGCGTCGCCTTCGGCGCGCCGGCCGCCGGCGGCGGCGACCTGGTCGTGAACACGAGCCAGACTGGCTACCAGGAGGTCTGCACCGACCCCTCCTACGCGGGGCAGGTCGTGGTCATGACCTACCCGCTCATCGGCAACTACGGGCGGTTGCTCGACGACGACCAGTCGGCGCGACCATGGCTGCGCGGGCTCGTCGTCGCCAATGCGACCGCGGCGGTGCTCGACGACGGCGCCCAGCTCGCCCGGCTCCTGCGCGACGCGAACATCCCGGCGATCGCGGGCGTCGACACGCGGGCGCTCGCGCGCCACCTCCGCTCGAATGGCAGCCTGCGCGGCGTGATCCTGGAGCCGGGGGCGCTCGACCGGGACGCCGCTGCGACGCGCGCCCGTGCGGTGCCGCGCTGGGAGGACCAGGACTTCGTCGCCGAGGTGTCGCCCGCGGCGGTCGTCGAGCATGGGACGGGCGAGGACGGTCCGCTCGTCGCGATCGTCGACCTCGGCCTGAAGTCGAACATCGTCCGAAGCCTGCGTCGACGCGGCGTCCGCGTCCGCGTCCTGCCGCACACCGCGTCGGCGGCCGACGTCCTCGCGAGCGACGTCGCCGGCGTCGTCCTCTCGCCCGGGCCCGGCGATCCGGCGCGCCTGGCCGACCAGGTGGCGCTGGCGCGGGCCGTCATCGACGCGGCGCGGCCGCTGCTTGGGATCTGCCTGGGGCACCAGATCGTCGGCCGCGCGGCGGGCGCCGAGACGAGGCGGCTCCGCTTCGGGCATCACGGCGCGAACCACCCCGTCCGTGACCTCGACACCGGGTACGTCCAGGTCACGGCCCAGAACCACGAGGTCCAGGTCGTCGCCGAGACACTGCCGGGGTCCGGAGGCTTCCGGGTCAGCCAGGTCAATCTCAACGACGGCTCGGTTGAGGGATTGCGCCACGCCGAGCTGCCGATCGAGACGGTGCAGTACCACCCCGAGGGCGCCCCCGGCCCGCTCGACGCGCTCGCGGTCTTCGACCGCTTCGTCGCCGCGCTCGCGTGAGCATCGCCGTGGCCCCGCGGTCCCAGTCACCTGCCGATGCGGCGCGTCCTGGACCGGAGCCTGGAGCCTCGGCCGCCGAAGGCCTGCCACCTGCCGATCCGATGCGACTTCGTCAAGCCGGAAGGGATGCGGGTCGCAAAATGCCGGTCGGTCGCCGATCAGGCGCGACAGCGACCGGAATGCGGCGCCCTGGCCGTGACAGACGGGCCTCGGATGGCGCCACGGTCGCACGCCATCGGCAGATGGCGGGATGGGCCCAGCCGCGCCCATCCCGAGCGATGGCATGCCGTTGAAGCCGGCCTCGGTTCTGATCATCGGCTCGGGGCCGGTGGTCATCGGCCAGGCCGCCGAGTTCGACTATGCCGGTACGCAGGCGTGCCGCGCGCTGCGGGCCGAAGGCGTTCGCACTGTCCTGGTGAACAGCAACCCGGCGACGATCATGACCGACCCCGAGGTCGCCGACGCCGTCTACCTCGAGCCGCTCACGGTGCCCGCGATCGAGGCCGTCATCGCCCGCGAACGCCCCGAGGGGCTGCTGGCCGGCCTCGGTGGCCAGACCGCGCTCAACCTGGCGATGGACCTCGCGAACGACGGCGTCCTCGATCGCTACGGCGTGCGGCTCCTCGGCACGCCGCTCGAGGCGATCCGGATGGCCGAGGATCGTGAGGCGTTCCGCGACCTGCTCGATCGCATCGGCCAGCCGTATGCCCCGTCGGCGATCGTCGAGGGCGCCAGCGCCGAGCAACGGGAGCATTCGGCGAACGAGGCGCTCGCCGACATCGGGCTGCCGGCGATCATCCGGCCGGCGTTCACCCTCGGCGGCACGGGCGGCGGCATCGTCGAGACCGAGGCGGGCTACCGGGAGCGCGTGCGCGCCGGCCTTCGGGCGAGCCCGATCGGCCAGGTCATGGTGGAGCGCTGTCTCGTCGGCTGGCAGGAGATCGAGTACGAGGTCATGCGCGACGCCGACGACACGTGCATCGCCGTGTGCTCGATGGAGAACGTCGATCCGCTCGGCGTCCATACCGGCGACTCGATTGTCGTCGCGCCTGTCCAGACGCTGCCCGACCCCGTCCACCAGCGGCTCCGCAGCGCGGCGCTGGCGATCATCCGCGCCCTCGGCGTCGAGGGCGGCTGCAACGTCCAGTTCGCGCTCTCGCCGGACTCGACGGAGTACGCCGTCATCGAGGTGAACCCCCGGGTCTCGCGCTCCTCCGCGCTCGCCTCGAAGGCGACGGGCTACCCGATCGCCCGGGTCGCGGCGCAGATCGCGATCGGGCGGCGGCTGGCCGAGATCCCGAACGTCATCACGGCCACGACCGTCGCGGCCTTCGAGCCGGCGCTCGACTATGTGGTCGTCAAGCTGCCGCGCTTCCCGTTCGACAAGTTCCCGTCCGCGGACCGGAGCCTCGGCAGCCAGATGAAGGCGACCGGCGAGGTGATGGCGATCGATCGCACCTTCGGGTCCGCGCTGAACAAGGCGCTGCGCGGGCTCGAGCAGGCCGGCGCGGGGCCACTGGCCGAGGACCCCGCCTGGCAGTCGAGCCTCGACTACCTCGCGGCGGTCTTCACCGGCGATCCCGAGGAGGACAGCGTCATCCGGTGGGTCGACGAGCGCGGCGCCGCGTGCGAATCGACCCGGTTCGCGCATCGCTCCGCCGCGCCGATCGTGCTCAGGCGCTTCGTCGAACCATCGGACTCGCGGCTGTGGCGCGTGCTCGCGCTGCTGCGTCGCGGGGTGCCCGAGGCGGTGATCCAGGCCGCGACGGGCATCGCGGCGTGGTTCCTCGCGGAGATGGGCCGGAACGTCGCCCTCGAAGGCGAGATCCGGGGGATGGGCGAGGCGCTCGTCGGTCGCGGGGCGCCTGCGGCGGAGCTCCTCGCGACCGCGAAGCGGCTCGGCTTCGGCGACGGCGACATCGCGAGCCTGGCCTCGGTCTCGCTGTCTGCGGTACGCGACAGGCGCCGCTCGCTCAACCTCGCGCCGGGCTACGCCATGGTCGACACGTGCGCCGCCGAGTTCGCCGCGGAGACGCCGTATTTCTATGCAACGTACGCGGCGGCCGGGTCCACGCCGGAGGCGCCACCGGTCCCCCGACCCGCCGCGCTCGTCATCGGCAGCGGGCCGGTCCGGATCGGGCAGGGGATCGAGTTCGACTACTGCGCCGTGAAAGCCGCCGCGACCCTCCGCGAGCAGGGCTGGTCGGCGGTCATGGTCAACTCGAACCCGGAGACGGTATCGACCGACTTCGACGCCTCGACCCGCCTGTACTTCGAGCCGCTCGACGTCGAGAGCGTGCTGAGCCTGCTCGAGGCGGAGGGCGCGGACATGCCCGCGATGGTCGCGTTCGGTGGCCAGACGCCGCTCAACCTCGCCGCGCCGCTCGCGAGCGCCGGCACGAAGCTCCTCGGCTCCGACCTCGAGGCGATCGACCAGGCGGAGGAGCGCACCCGCTTCGCGGGCCTCCTCGATCGGCTGGGCATCCCGCAACCCGAAGGCGGCATGGCCCGCTCGATCGAGGAGGCGCTGACCCTGGCCGAGCGCATCGGCTACCCGGTCATCGTCCGCCCGTCGTTCGTCATCGGCGGGCTGGCGATCGACTTCTGCTACTCGCCCGAGGACCTCGTCCGGCAGCTGGCGGCCGCGACCGTCGTCGATCCCGACCGACCGGTCCGCATCGATCGCTACCTGGAGGGCATCGAGGTCGACGTCGACGCGGTGTCCGACGGCGAGCGCGTCCTGATCCCGGGCCTG
Source organism: Patescibacteria group bacterium (assembly GCA_035495215.1). GTDB lineage: Bacteria > Chloroflexota > Limnocylindria > Limnocylindrales > CSP1-4 > UBA5189. Next base: position 18,545 of record DATJGH010000046.1, on the reverse strand, counting down.
CTGGAGCACGTGGAGCGTGCCGGCGTCCACTCGGGCGACTCGGTCGGCCTGCTCCCGCCGCAGCACGTCAGTGAGGCCGACCAGGGCCTGATCGTGACCGCCATGGAGCGGGTCGTGCTCGGCCTCGGCGCGAGGGGCCTCGTCAACGCCCAGTTCATCGTCCGCGACGACGGCGTGTACCTGATCGAGGTCAACCCGCGTGCGTCGCGGACCGTGCCCTTCCTGTCGAAGGTCACCGGCGTGCCGATGGTCGAGCTGGCGGTCCGGATCGCGCTCGGCGCCACGCTGGCGGAGCTCGGCTTGCCTGGCGGCCTGCTGCCGCCGCCTCCGTACGTCTCGGTGAAGGCGCCGGCGTTCTCGACCGTCAAGCTGCGCGGCGTCGACCCGTCGGTCGGCCCGTCGATGCAATCGACGGGCGAGGTCATCGGCATCCACACCGACGCGCGGGTGGCGCTGGCCAAGGCGCTCCGAGGCGCCGGCCTGGTGCCTGCGACGACGCCCGGCCCGAGCGGCGAGCGTCCGATCGCGCTGCTCTCCGTCGCCGATCGCGACAAGCCCCTCCTCGCGCGGCTCGGCGCGGCGCTCGACCAGGCCGGCTTCCGGCTGGCGGCAACGCCGGGCACCGGCGCCACGCTCGCTGCCGCCGGCCTCCAGGCGCGTCGGGTGGCGAAGCTCGGCAACGAGCCCGATCTGGCCGTCAGCGAGGTCGCGCTGCTGGACCTGATCAGGAGCGGGGAGGTCCGGCTCGTCGTCAACACGCCGACGCCGCGCAGCGGGGCGATTCGGGATGCCGCGGAGATCCGCCACGTCGCGATTGCCGAGGGCGTGCCCTGCCTGACGGCCATCGAGACCGCGATCGCCGCAGCTGAGTCACTCGACCCCGCCATCGCCGATCAGGTCGCCGACGTTCGATCCCTCCAGGACTGGCTCGCCCGCGAGGTCGCGGCCCCGGCCGAAGCGGAGCTGGTCCCCACGGGCTGAGTCGATCCGTAGCGGTGCGACTGTCACGCAGCTGTAGCGTCGACGACCACCTTGGCATACGCGCCAGTGACATCCGGAGTGATGCCGTGCCCCAGTAACCCCTCAGAGTGGTGTCGCGGTCGCTTGCGAGGGCCTGATTGAGGGAGGCAGCGCCATGACCGCCCGGCGGATGATCGTCATTGCGGCCGCGATCGCGGTCATCGCGGGGACGCTGGTCCCGATCGCCGCCGCCCTCGACCAGGTGACGGTGCCAACGAGCGCGGGCCAGACGGTGACGGTGACGTGGCAGGGAACGGCCCTCCCGGGCGCCAACCCCGGCAGCGACTGCAGTGGCACTGCTCTGGGCGCCGACAACCACGAGGTCGCCCTCGTCGTGCCTTCCGGCACGTACAGCCAGGTCTCGGTCCTCGCCACGGCGCAGGTGACATATGCAGGTCCGGCCGATCTGATCATCACGATCATCCGTCCCGACGGGAGCTCGGTCTCGGCCGACGACGGCTCGTTCGGGACCGCCGAGGCAGTGTCGATCTCGAACCCGGCGACCGGTACCTACCGCATCGTCGTCTGCCCGTTCCTCGGCGCGGCGCCCCAGGCCTACGCCGGGACGCTGACCCTGACGGCCGCGGCGACGCCGCCTCCGATCAGTGCGTGTCGGGCGCCAGGCAAGCCGATCGTTTTCAGCCAGCCCATGTACGTCGATACAGCGCGGGCCGGCGGCGAGCCGAGCGTCGTTGCGCATCCGGACGGGACCCTCCTGTACGCGGCTCACGCCGGAACGACCCATTTCTTCTCGCTCGAGGCCGACGATCCGGATAGCGAGGCGTTCTTCGAGAACTACCGTGGTCAGGTCCACGCCTGGTACAGCACCGACAACGGGGCCTCGTGGCAGTTCGTCGATCGCAGCCTGCCGCCCGAGAACCTGCCGAACTCGGGCTTCTCCGACCCGGATTTCGCGATCGACGCCGCCGGCAACGTCTACCTGTCCGAGATCAACCTGGTGAACGTCGCCGTCTCGAAGTCGACGACCTCAGGCAAGAGCTACGGGCTCCAGAACTTCTTCGCAGAGGACATCACGGACCGGCAGTGGAGCGCGGCGGGTCCGGCGGGCGTGCTGTTCCTCGACGGCAACCCGTCCGAGGGCGGGACGGCCCCGAACGATCCCGTCGGGCATGACGAGCACACGATCTACCGCTCGATGGACGGCGGCAAGACGTTCTCGGATGGGGTCTCCGACCCGGGCGGCCTCGGCGACATCATCTATGACCCGGTGCGCTCGACGCTGTACGAGGCGAACTACGACGGCACGACGCTCTCGATCGCGGCCTTCCGTCAGGCGCTGACCGCGAATGCGGCCACGGCCCTGACGCCGGAGCTGTCGACGATCGCCACCGGCGTGAGCGAGCTTTCGCACTGGCCCGCGATCGACGTCGACGCCAGGGGCAACCTGTACATCGCCTGGGACGAGAGCGGCAATGGCGCCCGCGCCGCAGGCATCTGGTCGTCGTATTCGACCGACGCCGGGCACACCTGGGCGAAGGCGTTCCGCGTTGACCCGGACGACCGGACCGACATCTGGCCGTGGATCGCCGTGGGCGATCAGGGCAGGGTCGCGATTTCCTGGTTCGGCAACGACCACGCCCTCCCCGACAACGACGCGGAGGCCGCCGGCCCGACGGATCCGTGGAACGTCTACGTGGCCCAGACGACGTCGGGCCTCGGCTGCGACGGGTCGAACGTACCGGGCTACAAGGTGTCGAAGGCGACGCCGGTGCCATTCCACGTCGGCACGATCTGCATGGGCGGCACGACCTGCCAGGCCATGCTGATCGACCGGCGGCTCGGCGACTACTTCACGATCGACATCGATACGACGGGCGCGGTGGTCCTGGCCTACTCGGACACGCGCCAGGGCGGCGCCGTGTCCCTGCCCGCGTTCCAGCGCCAGACCGGCGGTACGAGCTTCCTGAAGGGGCCGCCCAGGAAGTAGCCGACCACCGTTGCCCAGGCTCCGGTCGCAAAGTCGTACAGCTCCAGCCAGCCCGTACACGCGCGCCTCATCGGGTTGCCCGCCAGGTCTTCCCGCCATCCGTCGTGATGAAGACGGCCCCGGTTCCCGAGCCGGAGCAGCTATTGCTCACGAAGGCGGGGCACGTCGACCACGCGATCCCGGTTTCGGTGCTCGCCCACGTGACATTGCGCGTCTGGAACACGAGGGAGCTGTCGATGGCCCGCCAGTGAGTACCCGAGTCCGTGGTCGATTCGATCGTCGACGGCGCGCCGAACGTCGTCACGACCCACGTTGTCGCAGAGACGAATTGAACAGACGCGCTCGACGAGCTGGGGGCTTGCGCAAGCTCGGACCACGATGACGGCTCATCGCCATTTCGGTAGACGACCTGGGCCTCGCTGGCGCCTTCGAGGTCGGGGGCGACCAGCAGATGGCCGTCCGGTCCACGCATGATCGCGCCGACCGCCTTGAGGTCATTCTTCGGGGCGAGGGCACCGGATGGGAAGGGCAGCCGAGCCCAGGTCGCGCCCCCATCCTCGGACGTGTAGAACCAGTTTTCGAACGGCTGGCCTTCCGTCTGCGCGGCGGTGCTGACGAGGAAGGGGCTGCCATGGGCCGCCGACACCTTTGGCATCTTGTTCTTGAAAGCCGGCTGGAGTCCGTGCGCTGGCCCGACCCATGTCGCGCCGCCATCGCTCGTCCCGAAGACGAGGAGCCCGGTGCCATCGGGCTTGTCGTAGTGAGCCGGGTCGTAGAAGGTGACGTATCCAGACGCGGCCGAATTGAAGGAGAACGAGGCGAGACCCGCTCCGGCATCGACCGGGACCGAACGGCTGGTCCACGTTTGGCCAGCGTCATGCGTGACCGCGATGGTGACTCCGTCCTCGAGCGGCACGTATGCCGTTTCCGCGTCAACGAATGCCGCGTCCGCCGGCAGAGCCCAGCCAAGGGGTTGGACGGCTTGCCAGGTCTGGCCTGCATCCGGCGTTCGATAGAGCCCATCGGGGGTGGCGGCCCACGCAACGGTGTCGGAAACGGCTCGAGCCATGCGGACGGCGGCGAAGATCCCAGCGGGTGCCTGCTGCGTTTGCGAGGTTGTGTCGATCGGTGTCGGGGGCGCGGTTGGTCCAGCAGTCTTCGTGGGACTTGGCGAGGGAGTCGGCTGATGACCGATGCCGCCAAGCAGCCATCCTCCGATGATCGTCGCCAGCACGGCGGCGGCCAGGAGCGCGAGGCGCCGCTGGCCGCCGAGTTGCACGGGTCGAACCACGACGTCTCTCGGGATGGCGACGACGCCGGCGCGCAGAGCCGAGGGGGCGCCTTCGGTCACGGGCACCTGGACCGCGTACCAGGCGCGAAGCTGCTGCTCGATCGGTCGATCGGTCATCGGGAGCCTCCGGGCCGGTCGGCGCTGTCGATGGCGCCCTGCAGGCGTTCGATCGCGTAGTGGAGTCGCGATTGGACCGTGCCTGGCGGGATGCCAAGTCGGGCGGCGATTCCGTCGACCGGCAAGTCGAGGTAGTAGCGAAGCGCGACGACGATCTGGTGATCGGGCGACAAGGTGCGGAGGGCGACGCCGATGACATCGCGGTCGAGGGTTTGACCGAACGGGTCTCCATGGGCAGCCACGACTTCGCTCGAAATGTCGCGCGCCTGCCAGCGCGTCGATCGCTGCAATCGATTCCGGCAGGTGTTGACGAGGATGCGGTCGAACCATGCACCGAAGCGGTCGGGATCACGAAGCGTCGACCACTTGCGCCATGCCTGGACGTACGCATCGTGCGTCGCGTCCTGCGCCTCGCCGGGGTCGCGAAGGATCGCCCGGGCGAGCCGATATGAGGCGTCGAGGTGGCGTTCCGCGAGGCGGGTGAACGCAGCTGCCCGATCGTCGGCCTGTTCATCCCCGATGCGGCGGCGATCTGCCACGGATACCTCGAGTGACTTGCGCACGATGACATGACAAACGAGGGCCGCGAAACCTTCACGGCTCCCGCCGATCCCGCCGCGATCGATCCGCGACGAACAGACGTATGCTCGATCGGTGACTCTCGATCGCTCGATCGCGCCGCGCTGCAACATCGGGCCGGATGAGATCGCCCGGCGCCGGCGGAGCGCACTTGCCACGACCGTCGCGACCGCCCTCGCCGCGGCAGTGCTCGTCGGAATTCAGGCGCCGCCGATCGCCCGCTTGCTGATCTGGCCACTCGCAACGGCCGCCGCGGTCACCTGGCTCCAGGTGGTCCACCGGTTCTGCGTCGCGTTCGGCGCCCTCGGGCTCGAGAACTTCGGGCGCCTCGGAGACGAGGTGCACGTCGACCCCCGACAGCGGGCTGCGGACCGCCGCCGTGCCTTGCAGCTGATTTTCGAGGGGTCGCTGATCGGGCTCATCGTGGCGCTGCTGCTGGTGGCGATCCCCGTCTGACGGCGACGCGCTAGCATCCCCGGGTGCTCGTCCCCAAGGTCCAGTTCACGGAGTCGCGGCTGCCCAACGGGCTGCGGCTGATCATCAGCGAGGACCACCTCGCGCCCGTCGCGGCCGTGAACGTCTGGTACAACGTCGGCTCGAAGCACGAGGTCGCGGGCAAGACGGGCTTCGCGCACCTGTTCGAGCACGTCATGTTCCAGGGCTCGGCCCACGTCGGGAAGGCCGAGCACATCGCGCTGGTCCAGGCCGCCGGCGGCACCATGAACGGCACGACCTGGCTTGACAGGACGAACTACTTCGAGACCATGCCCTCCCACCAGCTCGCGATCGCGCTGTGGCTCGAGGCGGACCGGATGGGCACCCTGCTCGATGCCCTCAGCCAGGAGAACCTCGACAACCAGCGCGAGGTCGTCAAGAACGAGAAGCGCTGGTCGTACGACAACCGGCCGTACGGCTCATGGGTCGAGAAGATGCTCGGCTCGATCTTCCCCGACGGCCATCCCTACCAGCACCCGACGATCGGCTCGATGGCGGACCTCGACGCGGCCTCGGTCGAGGACGTGTCCGACTTCTTCCGCCTCCACTACGCCCCGAACAACGCCGTGCTGTCGGTCGTCGGCGACGTGGAGCCGGAGCAGGTGCGGGCGTGGGTCACGGAGTTCTTCGGCAGGATCCCCGCGAATCCGAACCTCCCGGTCCAGCTGCCCGACATGACGCTGCCGGCCCGGATCGGGCGCGAGATTCGTGAGATCGTGCCGGATCGGGTGCCGTTGCCGCGCATCCACTGGGGCTTCCGCGGCCCGCTCTTCGGCGACCACCGGCTCGACGCCCTCGACCTTGCCGGGCACATCCTGGCCGGAGGCAAGGGCTCGCGCCTCCATCGCCGGCTCGTGCGCGAAGAGCGGCTGGCGCAGGATGTCGCCCTCTTCTCGATGGGCCTGGTCGCCGGCGCGTCGGTGACCGCCGGCTGGGCCACGGCGCGGCCCGGCGTCGACCTCGAGCGCCTCGAGACCGCGTTCTGGGAGGAGCTGGAGCGGATCGGGCGCGAGAAGGTATCCGACGACGAGCTCGAGCGGGCCAAGGCCCTCACCGAATCCGACGAGCTCGGCGCACTCCAGGTCGTCAACGAGAAGGCCGACCGGCTGTCGATGTACGCGACCCTGTTCGACGACGCGGGGATGATCAACGACATCCTGCCCCGCTACCTGTCGACGACGGCCGACGAGATTCGCGAGGTCTGTGCGGACGTCTTCCGCGCCGACAACCGCGTCGTGCTCACGTACCTTCCCGCCGGCGCGGAGGCGGTCGCGGATTCGACCGCGGCGCAGGCCACCGAGGAGGCCGCGGAGGCCCCCGAGGCGGGCGCGGCGTGACAACCGAGGTCGTCGTCGCGACGCGGCCCACGCACGGCGAGCCACGGCCGTACCAGTTCCCTCGCTTCGAGCGCCAGGAGCTGTCCAACGGCCTGGGCCTGATCACGGTGGACCTGCCCGGTCGCGCGCTCGTCACCGCCTCGCTCGTCCTCCCGAGCGGCGCCGTCGACGAGCCGGATGAGCTGGGCGGCGTCACCTCGCTGATGGCCCGGGCCCTCACCGAGGGCACGGCCGGGCACGACGCCATCGAGCTGACGGAGGCCTCCGAGCGGCTCGGCGCGTCGCTGCACACCGAGGCCGGCTGGGACGGGCTGTCGATCAGCGTCGAGGTGCCGGCCGAGCGACTCTCAGCCGCGCTCGCGCTGGCCGCCGAGGTGGCCATCGAGCCATCGTTCCCGCCCGCCGATGTCGAGCGCCTGCGGGACGAGCGCCTCAACGATTTGCTCCAGGCGAGGGCCGACCCGCGCCGCCGTGCCGATGACGGCTTCGTCGAGACGATCTACGCACCCGGCTCGACCTACGGGCGGCCGTCGGGCGGCACCGAGGCGACCGTGCCGAAGATCGACGCGGGCGCGTGCCGGGCGATCCACGGCCGCCGCCTCGACCCCGCGCGGATGACGCTGCTGGTCGGTGGCGACCTGGGCGCCGTCGAGGCCGACGTTCGCTCGATCGTGGAAGCCCGCTTCGGGGCGTGGTCCCGCAATCCCGCCGCCGAGCCGCCGACCGAGCCGCGGGTCGAGGCAGCGCACGACGACCGGATCGTGCGCGTGATCCATCGGCCGGGCTCGGTCCAGACCGAGATCCGGATCGGCCATCTCGGGGTGCGCCGGCGCATCCCGGACTTCCACGCCGTGTCGGTCATGAGCGCGATCCTGGGCGGGCTGTTCAACTCGCGGCTGAACCGCAAGCTGCGCGAGGAGAAGGGCTACACCTACGGCGCGAGCGCAGGGTTCGACATGCGCCGGGGCGTCGGCCCGTTCGCCGTGCGCGCGGCGGTCAACACCGACGTCACCGTGCCGGCAGTGCAGGACATCCTGACCGAGCTCGACGCGATGCGGGCCGGTCCGCCGACCAGCGCGGAGCTGCACGCCGCGCGCGACTACCTCGTCGGCGTGTTCCCGCTGCGGTTCGAGACGCCGCCGGCCGTCGTTGGCGCGATCGCCGGCCTGCTCATCCACGACCTGCCGATGGACGAGCTCGACCGCTACCGCCCGGCGATCGAGGCAGTCTCGGACGCCGACGTCTCGCGCGCCGCGCGGGAGCACATCGACCCGTCGAAGCTCGCGATCGTCCTCGTCGGCGATGCCGATGCGATCCTGCCCGCGCTCGAGGGCGCCGAGATCGGCCGCATCGTCGTGGACCGCGAGGAGCTTCCGGGCCAGGCCGGGCAGGGAGCCACCGACCCCGCCTGAGCCGCCAGCTGGCACGCCGCGTGAACCGCCTCGCGTCCGCGGTCATCGCCAACGTGTAGCTGAAACCTTTTCGCGGAGGCCTGCCTCAGGTGGGGTGTCGAGCCGGTCGTATCGAGCGACCGATGAGCGAAGACACAAGGTCCACGAGAGACAGGAGCCCAGCCCAATGTTCACTCGTTTCGCCAGGAATGCCCGACCGGTGCTCGTTGCCCTCGTCGCGCTGTTCCTGATCGTCGGCGCGAGCTTCGCGGCGAACGGCCTGCGCGACAGCGTCCAGGCGGTCGACAACAGCGGACCCAGCATCAACAGCGACCAGGGCTCGAGCGCTGAGACCGAGGCCGAGGACACGACCGAGCCCGACGAGACAGCCGAGCCGACCGAGTCTCCCGAAGCCGTCGAGACGGCAGAACCCGCCGAGACGCCGGAAGCCACCGATGACAATGGCAACGACAACGCCCAGGGCGACGAGGACACGCAGGGCGAGCACGACGGCGCCGACGACAACGGGAACGACGGCCCCAATGCAACGGACGACCACGGCAACGATGGTCCCGAGGCGACCGATGACGCCAACGACGACCATGGCGGTGACTCCGGCTCCGGTGGTGGGGACGGCGACTCCGGCTCCGGCGGCGGTGGCGACGACTCCGCCGGCGACTGAGAACGAGGACCAGTGATCCGTTTGGCCCATCGTCGACGTGACGAAAGCCCGATCATGGCCAGGCACGAGGCCACCGATCATTGCGAGACTGCCGGCCGAGGCATCGGCCGGCAGCTCCGCGCGGAGGTCTCTCATTCGCGAGCAGCCATCGGCCGATCCGGCGCCCGCCCAGGCGAGCCCCGGCGACGCCGCGCCGCTGGGTCCCCTCGATGATCTCGAGGTGGTCCACGCCGTGCTCGAGGGCGATCGTGACGCCTTTCGGATCCTCGTCGACCGAGAATCCACGGCCGTCGTGCGCGCCTGCTATCGGGTGCTCGGCGACATGCACGAGGCCGAAGACATCGCGCAGGAAGCGTTCGTGAGCGCCTACCGGTCACTCGCATCGTGGCGCGGCGACGGCCCGTTCGGGGCCTGGCTGTCGCGCATCGCGGTGCGTCTTGCCATTCGCCAGGCGAGCCGGCGACGGGCCGTGAGCTGGGTTCGACCGCTGGGCGCCGCCGACGCCGATCCCGCGGCGTCGATCCCCGCCGCCACGCGCACGCAGCCTGAGCAGGTGGCGCTGCGGGCAGAGAGCCTCAGCGCAACCCGTCGCGCTCTCGCCGGTCTCGACGAACCGTACCGAGAGGTCGTCGCGCTGCGCTTCTTCGGCGAGCGCTCGCTCGAGGAGATCGCGATCCTCACTGGCCGCCCACTGGGCACGGTCAAGACACATTTGCGCCGGGGCCTTCTCCGGCTTCGCGACGGCCTCGAGCCACGGGGGTTCGCGTGAGCGGACCGATGCCTTTCGGTCCGGAGGAGCTCGGCCCGACCGAAGGCAGCGAGCTCGACGACTCGCTGGAGGCGATTCGGTCCCTGGAAACCGTTGCCGCCGATGCGAACGTGCGCACGGGGACGGCATTCACCGATCGGGTCATGGCGGCCCTGGCGAATGAGCCATCGCCCGCGCCCGCGGGCTTCCTGCTTCCGCTCCAGCGCCGCGGGCTGCTGGCCGGTTTTGGCCAGAGCGTGCGCCAGGCCTGGGCCTCGATCGGGGCCGGCCGGCCCACCTTCGCGCGAGCGGCTGCCCTCGCGTACGTCCTGGTCGTGGCCATCGCCGGCACCTCGCTGGTCGGGGCCGCGACGTTCGGCGCCGCGGGAGCGCTGGGTCTGCTTGGGCCGCACGAGAGCGTGGCGCCATCGCCGGCGACGACGACCGCACCGGTCACGACACCGGCCCCCCCGGCGGAGCCAGCTCCCACGCTCGAGCCGGCCGAGTCCCCTGAGCCGTCCGAGACGGCGGAGCCATCCGACGATCACGGCGGCGGGGGCGTGGAACCGTCGGACGACCACAGCGGCGGGGGCGCCGAGCCGTCCGATGACCACAGCGGATCGGACTCCGGCGGTGATGGCAGCGACGACGGATCCGGCGGTTCAGGCGGCGGGCCCCGCCCGAGCCCGACCGATGAGCACAGCGGGTCCGATGACGGAAGTGGCTCCGGATCCGACGGATCCGGGAGCGGGGGCGGAACCGACGACTAGCTCCCTCGGCTAGCCCTCGCCCGAGGTGTCCTCGCTCGCCGGGTCCGGGCCCGTGTCGGCGACCGGGACCGTCGAGCCGATCTCGCCGCCGAGTCCGTCGCTCTCGGCCATGCGCTGGGTGATCGCCTTCAGCCGCGCGACCTTGCGCAGCGTCTGCTCGGCGCTCGCGAGCTTGATGCCCTCGGTCGCGACGCCGAGGATCTGGGTCCGCTGGACCAAGGCGAACGGGAAGCGCGCGGCCAGGCGCCGGTCCGACAGCCATCGGACGCGGACATTGGACATCGGGATGAACTTCGGGTCCGTCGCGTCGACGAAGGCCATGATGTTGCCCTCGCCGTGGATGAAGACGTCGCCGTCGATCATGAGCGTGCGGGTGATGACGACCAGGCGCTGCGTGGTCTTCTCGATGAACGTGCCGGATTCACTGGACGACTGTGCCTTGTCGTCGGAGAGCTGCCCGACCACCGCGACGTCGTCGGGCAGGACGCGAAGCTCGGGGATGGCGAGGCGTGTCGCGTCGCCGGTCCGGGTCAGGACGATGACCTCCTTCAGGACCATGTAGCCGTCGACGAGGTTGACGAAGTCCGACACCCGCCGGAACCGGCCGAGATCGACCATGCCGGCGACCCACAGCTGACTGCCGATCATCTCGAGGTACTGCTCGCCGCCGCCCTCGCCCTCACCGGCGATGCCGCCCTCGCCGCCCCAGACGTCGACCTTCCGATCGAACGTCAGTGCCGTGTCGCCCCATTCGTCCATGCGCCCACCCCGTCCTCAGCGCTCCGGCCGCCCGCGTGACCGGCCGCGCCCAGTCTGCCCCGTTGGAGTGGCGAGTGCACGCGCGCGCCGTGGCACTTGCGAGGTCCGGCCGTTCGACGTTCGTCTCGGCGCGCTATCCCAGTGGGGTTGCCTGCTCGCGTGATCACCAGGTGCTCAGATTCCCGGTCTCGATCGTGAGAAGGCTCCACGGCGCCGGCAGCCGCCCAGGATTCGGCGCCATAGATCACCGCTGTTGATCATCCGGTGAGCGAGGGGTGCCACGAAGTCCCACCGGAACATCTGGTCGTGGCGTTGTGACGATGGAAAGCCCGGAATCTGATCACCCGCTGATCATCTGTGCCAATGAAGGTCCGGAATCGCTTGCTAGGCTGCCCGCGTGATCGTGGTCGGATTCCTCGGCGCCCCGGGTCGGGATGGCGAGCTGGCGCTCGAGGTCGCGCGGCGCGCGGGTGCCACGGGCGCGAGGGTCGAGATGGTCGGCATCGCAGCGCCTGACGCCGCGGGCGATGCCCGGTTGCTCGAGCTCGCGGCTGCCGGCATCGGGCACGCGACGGTCGTCCGTTCCGGCGCCGATCGACTCGAGGCCGCGGACCTCGATCTCGCGCTGCACTACCTGCCCGAGATCCGCGCGATCGTGCTCGTTGACCCCGAACCGGCCCTGATCGGGCCGGCGACAGCGGAGTCGGGCTGGTCCGGCGCGAGCCTCGTTGTCGTTTCGTCGCGCGCTGCCGAGCTCGATACGAGCGCAGCCCCGCAGGCCATCGTCATCGAGCCGCCGCCGAACGACCGCGACGGCGTGTTCGCGGGTCTCCTGGCGGCCCTCGCCGCCCGTCTCGAGGCCGGCGAGGATCCAGCCGCGGCGTGGCGCGCGACCGCTGCCGCCCTGGCGGTCGATCCCGTCAGTCGGAGCTGACCGCGCCGTCCTCCGGATCGTCGAAGAGCCCCGGCGTTCGCGGATCCGGCGCGTCCTTCGTGGGTGCGCCGCCCGCGGCGACGTCCTCCGCGGCGATGGGCTCGACCAGGTCCGGTCCATCGTTGCGGACGTCATTGACCCGGCGGCTCACCGGGTACATCTCGAGCCAGCCCTCGTCCGACGGCACCAGCAGGCCCTTGAGCTCGGCAAGCCCGGCGCCCTCGGTGCGCGACGGATCGAGCCAGCGCTCCCATGCCTCCTCCGGGATCATCACCGGCATCCGGTCGTGGATCGGGGCCATCATGTCGTTCGCCCCGGCGGTCACGATCGTGAACGAGCGGATCACCTCGCCCGTGTCCTCGTCCTTCCAGCCCGCCCACAGCCCGGCGAGCGCGATCGGGCGGCCGTCCGGGCGGACGATCGCGTAGGGCTGGCGCACGTTCCCGGCGCGCCTCCACTCGTAATACGCATCGGCCGGGACGAGGCAGCGCCGCTTCGAGAAGGCGTATCGGAAGGCCGGGTTGCGATCGAGCGTCTCGGCCCGGGCGTTGAACATGCGGTTGCCCGTCTTCGGCGTGTCGGACCAGTGGGGGATGAGGCCCCAGCGATAGGCGGTGATCGCCCGATGGTCCTCGCGCTGGACGACCACGGCGGCGTCGTCGGTCGGGGCGAGGTTGAACCGCCCGCCGGGCGCGTCGATCCGGTCCTCGGCGTCGAAGATCTCGGCCAGCTCGGAGCTCGGCCGCTGCTGGGTCATCCGTCCACACATCGCTTCTCTAGTATCGTCCGCCGCGCATGACCGAACCCTCCGGCGGCCCCGCCGCCGATCCCCTGGCAGACGCTCAGCTCGACGCTGCGCTGCGAACGCAGGGCCCGCTCGAAGCCGGGCTTGCCGAGCGCCTGCTCGCGCGCGGGCGCGAGCGCCTGGACCTTGGCGACGCCCAGCAGGCGATCGTCGACTTCCGCCGTGTCGTCGGGCACGCGGAACCGTCGATCACGAGCGCGGCCTTGCTCGGCTACGGCGACGCGCTGTACCGGCTCGACGACGAGGGCCAGGCGGTGGCCGCGTGGGAGGCCGTGGTCCGGCTGCGCGACAACCCATCGACCTACCAGGCGTGGCGGAACCTCGCGGGCGCGCGGGTTCGCGCGGGCGAGCTGCCGGCAGCGATCGCCGCGTATCGCGAGGCGGACCGCCGGGCACCGTCGGAGGACAGGGCCGAGATCGCGTCACGCCTCGGTTGGCTGGCCAAGGAGACCGGCAACGCCGGCGCGGCGAACCGCTACTTCTCGCGGGCCCGCGGCGGCGCGGGGCTGGGCCTGGCCCAACTGCTGGTCATCGTCACCTCGGTCGTCTCGCTGATCGCGCTCTCGGATCCCGAGGGGAACCTGTTCAGCCTGCTCCTGCTGGATCGCACTGCCATCCAGCACGGCGAGCTGTGGCGCCTGGTCACGGTCACGCTGGTCCACGCGCCGGGCAGCACGGCGCCGTGGTTCTCGCTGCACCTGCTGCTGAACATGTACGCCCTGTGGATCGTCGGCCCGATCGTCGAGTCGATCTGGGGAAGGCGCCTGCTGCTGCTCTTCTACTTCCTGACCGCGATCGCGGCATCGACCGCGAGCTTCCTCTTCTCGCCGGGTCCCGCGGTCGGCGCGTCGGGCGCCATCTTCGGTCTCGTCGGCGTGATCTTCGCCGGCACCCGCGCCCACCACCCGATGCTCGACCGCCGCGCCCGGTCGATCGTTCCCCAGCTCGGTCTGTTCATCGTGCTCAACCTTGCGTTCGGCTTCCTGGCCGGCGGCATGATCGACAATGCGGCGCACATCGGCGGCCTGCTCTCGGGCATGTGGCTCGGCTTCGTCGTACCGCCGGGCAAGGTGCCGACACTTCGGTCTGCCTGGCAGAACCTGCGCGGCGAGCCCGCGACGCGCTCGCCGATGCTCGTCGGTGCTGGCGTCATCGCGCTTCTGGGAGTGGTCCTGGCTGGACTCGCCGTGGGCGGCGCAACCGTCTAGGCGAAGGTGCCTGGCGCCTTCAAGCGTCGCTCTCGGAACGTCATGACCGAGGGCCCTCGATCTTCATCTCCTCCGGCCCTAGGGGCCGGATGTCGTCGAGCGCAGAGTCGGGGCGCAAACAGCATCCGCGGAGGCACCTCGCCATGACTGTCGGTCAGTCCATGAAAAGGAAAAGTGCGATGGAGCGCTTCATCGAGACGCTCGCAACTGGCCTCGGCAACAGCGTTGGCTGGCTGGCCCAGTCGGGCGTGCTGTTCGTGATCTTCGCGATCGCATGGCTCGCCTTTGGCGCCGCGCTCGTCCTGAGCCAGGGCAGCGTCGATCAGGCGTGGACAGCGATTCGAGCCCTGCCGCTCCCGGTCCAGGCAGTCGTCTGGGTCCTGTTCCTGCCCGTGATGATCGGGCTGTGGGCCTGGGAACAGACATGGCCGCTCCTGGTGCGGCTGGTGCTCGTGATCGGCATCGGCGCCTGGAACCTCCTCATCTTCCTGCCGAAAGCCACGGCGAAACCGTAGGCAAGAGCAGGGGCACAGCACTGAGGCATCGTTGGATGGTCAAGCCTTTCGATACCAGCTTCTTCATCGGTTCCATCCTGGTCATCGCCGCGCTGTCCGTGGCATTCCTGGCCATGATGCGGTCGGAGCTGCCGATCGTGGGCACGGGCGTCGGCGCGCTGCTCCTGGTGGGCGTGCTCGGCATGGCCGGCTGCGCGGTCGCCGGGATCTCGCAGGCCCCGACGCTCGGCTGGACGGCTCCGGTCATCGTGCTCGGGACGGTCCTCGGCGTGGCGGCGCTCCTGGTCATCGCGGCCGGGATCTTCGGCTGGTCCGGGGTCCTCCAGCCGATTTCCGCGTTCGTTCCGGGCGGCGCCACGGCCACGAATCCGACAACGACGGCCGTCTTCGCCCTGGCAGCGATCATCGCGGCGAAGTGGGTGATCGGGATCGCGATGGCCGTGACGGCGCGGTAGCCGCACCCCTGCAGCGATCAGGTCGAGACGGGAGCTGCCTCCCGCGCGCCTGCGACCGCCCTGGCAAATGACGCGACGGCGCGCTCGATGCCGGCGCGATCGACCTCCTTGTTCGTGACGGCACGGATGCGGGTCGGGCCGAGGGCGGCGACGCGAACGCCGTCGTCCCACATCGAGCGCACGATCGCGTCGACGTCGCGGCCGGGCAGGTCGACGTAGACCATGTTCGTCTCGACGGTCGACGGGTCGACCGAGCCTGGCGCGGCATCGGCGAAGCCCTCGGCGAGGACGCGGGCGTTCTCGTGATCGTCGGCGAGTCGATCGACCATCGTGTCGACCGCGACCCGCGCTGCGGCGCACAGCAGCCCGACCTGGCGCATGCCGCCGCCGAGCATCTGGCGAATGATCCGGGCCCGGTCGATGAGCTCCTGGGTCCCGAGCAGCATCGAGCCGACCGGCGCGCCGAGGCCCTTGGAGAAGCAGAAGCTGAGCGCATCGACTTCCGCCGCGTACGCGCGAACCGGCACTCCCGAGGCGACGGACGCGTTGAAGATCCGCGCGCCATCGATGAACGCCTTTGCCCCTCCCGCGTGCGCCAGCCGCGCGACCTCGCGCAGGTGCTCCAGCGGGATCACCCGGCCGCCACTCGCGTTGTGCGTGTTCTCCTGCCAGACCAGGCTGATCCGCGAGGTGTGCTCGTTCGCGCTCGCGATCATGTCCCGCACCGCCTCGATCGGCAGGCGCCCGTCGGGCCCGTCGATGAGCCGCAGCACGACGCCCGAGATGACGCTTGGCGCTCCGTGCTCGTACAGGACGACGTGGGAGCGCGATTCGACGATCACATCCTCGCCCGGGTTCGTCAGCGCCTTGAGCGCGGTCTCGTTGCCCATCGTGCCGCTCGGCACGAACAGGCCGGCTTCCTTGCCGAAGATGTCGGCGCAGTGCTCCTGGAGCGAGATCGCCGTCGGATCCTCGCCCCACACGTCGTCGCCCAGCTCCGCATCGGCCATGGCCTCGAGCATCTGGTGGGTGGGCCGCGTGAACGTATCCGATCGAAGCTCGACGATGTCCATGCCCGGCATGGTAGGGCGCACCCGTCGCCCGACTACGGTCCGACGAGCCGCACCGAATCGAGCACGGGCCGCGTGGCGGCGATCGCCTCGTCGAGGCGGCCGGGTCTCGCCGCGATCAGAATCTCGATCGCGCCGCCCGGCACGTCGAGGATGTGCCAGCGCGAGAGGAACTCCGGGTCGAACCTGAAGTCGCCGTCGGGCGTGCCGAAGAGCGGCACCTGCTGGCTCTTCGCGCGAATGTCGACGGTGCGGCCGGTCAGTCCAGCGACCGATGCCGGGCCGACGTCGGCTACCTCGAGCTCCGGGTTCGAACGCAGGCCGTCGACGACGACCTGGGCACTCGTGGCCTCGATCGTCGTCCCGTCGCGGTGCTTGACGGCCGCGAACCGCCCGAACCCGATCGATGGGAAGTCGCCCTCGAGGAACAGGTCGAAGAAGTCGTCATGGAAGTGCCCGACCTCCCAGCCCTCGCGGACCGTCACCTCGAGCCACGGGTCGAAGCCGTTGAACCAGTAGGTGCCGGGCTCGAGCGCCGCGTCCTGCAGCCAGGCGACACCCGACGGCAGTCGCGGATCCCGCGTTGGCGATGGGTGTGGGGTTGGTGTCGCGGGCACCCTCGTCGGCGCCAGGGTCTGACCGTTCGGCGACTCGGTCGCCGAAGAGCCGAGTGCGCACCCCGCAACGACGCCGCTCAGCAGGAGGGCGCGCACGGCCGTCCATCGTCGTCGACGGGTCACGTCAGGAAGAGGCCTGGGCAGACCTCCCCGTGACACCCGGCCATGGGACGCGCGGGAGCGTGAACCCGACGCGGGCGCCGTGCGGCACCTGGTTCTCGGCGTGCGCCACGCCGCCGTGCGCGACCGCGAGCTCACGGACGATCGCGAGCCCGAGGCCCGAGCCCGTGCCTGCACGCGCGGGATCGGCACGCCAGAAGCGCTCGAATGCGCGATCGGCCGTGCCCGGCGTGAAGCCCGGGCCGTTGTCGATCACGTCGAAATGGATTGCTTCGATGCCGCCCGGCAACGACGCGGGGCCCGCCTGGATCACGACGTGCCCACCCGACGGCGCCGCGGCGAGCGCGTTCTCGACGAGGTTGCCGAGCATCCGATCGAGCGCGAGGCGGTCGGCGGCGATCGTCAGCGCCGCCCCAGGCGCGGTCACCGTGGCAAGCTCGACCCCGGCGGCGCTCGCCCGGGCACCGAAGCGCGTCGCCGTTTCCGCCAGGACCTGCGCCGCATCGAGCATCTCGGGCCGGATCTGCTCCTCGCCCGAGCGGATCCGCTCGATTGCGCCGACCTCGGCGACCATCCGCTCGAGACGACCGGCCTCCTCCTCGATCGCCTTCGCCGCCGCCTCGGCGTTCTTGCCCTTCGCAGTCCCATCGCGGAGCGCCGCGGCAAACCCGGCGATCACGGTCAGCGGCGTCCGCAGGTCGTGGCGCAGGTTGGCGAGCAGCTCGCTCTCGCGCCGTCGGGTCGCCTCGAGCTCACCGGCCACGGTGTTGAACGTACCGGTCAGCTCGCGCACCTCGGCGGGACCCTCCAGCGGCAGGGGCTGCGCCCGTCCCGACGGGATGTCCGCGGTAGCCGCCGCGATGCGCCGCAGCGGCCTCGTCACGCTGCGTGACAGGCCGAGAGCGAGAGGAATCGCGATCAGCAGGATCACGCCGATCACGACCGGGATGGTGCGGCCGAGGTCAGCCAGCGCAAGGGCGCCGGATTGATCCTTCGCGACGACCGCGATGCCCTTCGGCCCGGCTGCTCCCGCGCGACGGACCCCGGTCGCGACGTACAGGTACGGCCCATCCTGGAGCCGGAACGATCCCGAGGTCTGACCGCCGACGGCGATGTCGCTCTCGATCGCGACGCCGGTGAACGCAGTGCCGCCCTCGATGGACCGGAGGTGGCCATCGGCCCCGACGATCATCAGCTGGTAGCCCCGCTGGGCGATCTGGTCGCGCAGCTCGACGACCGTGCCGCGCAGCTGTCCCGTGCTGATTGCATCGCGGACCTGGGGGAGCACGCTGCCGACGACGTCGGACAGGGTGTTGAGCGTCGAATCCTGGTGCAGGCCGCGCAGCGCCACGAACAGCGCGCCACCGACCGCGATCATGATCGCCAGCGCGAGCAGGGCGAAGGCCGACAGGAGCCGGCCGCCGAGGGAGCGCGGGATCATCCTTTCGCTGGGGCCTCCGGGCCGCCGGGCTTGTCTCCCGCGTCCGGCCCACCCAGCGGCACCGGCTCCCGTCGCGGCGGCACCATCCGGTAGCCGTACCCACGCGCCGTCTCGATCTCGGGGCCATCCGGCGCGAGCGCCTTGCGCAGCTCCGCGACGTGCACGTCGACGGTGCGCGTCTCGCCCGGGAAGTCGGTGCCCCATACGTCCTCCAGGAGCATGTCGCGGGTCAGGACGACGCCG
>DATJGH010000045.1:0-5552 GCA_035495215.1 Patescibacteria group bacterium | reverse complement strand
CGATGGTCGAATCGCGCAGGAGCGCCTCGCGCATCGCAGCCGTCTCGAGGGCAGCGGGCGCGAGCACCGCACGCGTCTGCGCGCCGATGCGCTCGGCCAGGCGGGCGGCGAGCTGGTTGCCATCGAGGAACGGGTTCTCGGCATCCCAGCCGCCGACGATCGGCACGATCGTCAGCGCCGGCCGCTGGAGTCGCGGCATGCCCGCGGCCAGGGCATCCATCGTGTAGCCGGCGGCCACGCCGACCGAGCCACGCTCCGGCAGCCGCGGCAGGAGGCGGTCGACGGCGCCGAGACCGCACAGCCGCGCCGCCGCCGCGGCGTCCCGCTGCCGGCCGGGCGTGATCTCGACCGTCACGCCGAAGCGCTCGCCGAGCTCCACGGCCACCGCGGGCCGCTCCTCGGCCGCGGGCTCGACCGTGATGTGGACGATGCCCTGCTCGCGCGCCGCACTCAGGAGGCGGCTCACCTTGGACACCGAGAAGCCGGTCATCGCGGCCACCTCGGGCTGGCGCAGGTCGCGCTCGTAGTACAGCTCCGCGACCAGCCGCATGATCTCGCGGTCGGACAGGGGTCCGGACTCGCTCATGTCTCCGGCTCCCGAAACTTGACACCGGCCAGAGCCGGACGGTACAACAGCAGTGGCGTCGCCTGCAAACATTGGCCGCAAGTTTTTGCAGCCAACGGCCCGGTCTGCCGGCGCTGCCGAGGAGGACGATGCGGGCATTCCGGATCGTTGTCGCCGCGCACGGTGAGCTCGCCGACGCGTTCGTCTCGTCTGCCCAGCTCATCTGTGGCGTGCTCCACGACCTGCAAGCGGTCGGGCTGCGCCCGGACGACTCCCCCGAGTCCTTCGCGGAGCGCCTGAGCGCAGCGGTGCGCGGGGAGGGCCCAGTTCTCATCCTGACCGACCTCGTCGGCGGCACGCCCCACAACGTGGCGCTGGCCCTCGCCCGGCGCATGCCCGAGGCGACCCTCATCTCCGGCGTCAATCTCGCCGTCCTCATCGAGGCGGCGACCAGCACGGACGCGCTCGATCCCGAGACGGTGGACCGACTCGTCGCCCTGGGCCGCGGGGCTCTCAGCGACGCATCGAGCCTGACGGCATCGAGAAGGACGTGAGGCCGGCTTCCGAGCGCACCCGGAGGTGTGTGACTCGGGCTCGCCGAAGCCCACGGCGAACCTAGGCATTTACCCGCAGCGGAGGGTGGGATGACCCTGAGGCTCGTTCGAGTCGACGATCGGCTCATCCACGGACAGGTCGTGGCCATCTGGCTGAAGGCGCTCGGCGCGAAGCGGATCGTCATCGTCGATGACAAGACCGCTCGCGACGAGTTCCTGCGCGAGATCCTCGAGCTGGCGGCGCCCCCCGGCGTCCCGGTCGAGGTCCATGACCTGGCCACGGGCACCGAACGTGTCCGCGCGCTCGTGGGCGACCCCGAACCCGTCTTCGTGATCATGCGCTCGCCGGTGACGGCGCTGCGCCTGCGCGAGGCGGGCGTGGAGTATCCGCTCCTCAACGTCGGTGGCATGGGCGCCGGCCCCGGGCGCAAGCCGCTGTACCGGAACATCTCGGCCTCCCCTGAGGAGCTGGAAGCCATGCGTCAGCTCGAAGCCATGGGCACCCGCGTCGAGCTGCGGATCGTGGAGAACGACCGACCCGTGATGTTCGCGTCGGTCAAAGCGTGAGGAGGTTCGGGAATGTCTGGGAGGTGGGATCCATGAGGCACGTGCATGCCTCGCCACTCGCCGTCCGCGTCGGACTCCTGTTGACGACCGTGCTCTTCGGAGCATTGCTGTTCGCGGCGCCTGCCCTGGCGCAGAACGAGTCGGCAGCAGGCACGTCCGACCTGATCCGGGCGGCCCTCGTGGCGGTGGGCTACTACCTGTCCAACAGTCCGTGGCTGGCCGGCAACGGCGGTTTCTTCGGGCTGTACCGGCCATTGGTCGCCGGTTTCGTCGTCGGCGTGATCTTCGGCGACCCGGTGAAGGGCGCCGAGATCGGCGCCGCGATCAACATCCTCTATCTCGGTTTCATCTCCGCCGGCGGATCGATCCCGGCCGACCCTTCCGTCGCAGGTTGGGTGGGCACGGCCCTCGCGCTGGGCGGCGGTCTCGACGCCCAGGCGGCGATCGCCCTTGGCGTGGCGGTGGGACTGCTGGGCACGCTCATCTTCTTCACCCGGATGAGCGTCGACGCCGTCTTCGCACACTGGGCCGACGCCCGGGCGGAGGCCGGCGACGCGGACGGCGTGGCCAGGATGAACTGGCTGCCGCCCCAGATCTTCCTGTTCGTCATCAGCTTCATCCCCGCGTTCCTCGCCGTCTACTTCGGCTCGGACGCGGTCAAGAGCCTGATCGACGGTCTCCAGACCAACGCGCCCTGGGTCCTGCGTGGGTTCGAGATCGCGGGCGGCCTTCTGCCGGCGATCGGCATCGCGCTGAACATGCGGTTCATCTTCCGGGGCACGGTATGGCCCTACTTCTTCATCGGTTTCATCATGGCCGCCGCGAGCAACGGCGGGCTGAACATCGTCACGATCGGCGTCGTCGGCATCGCGCTCGCCGCGCTGCATGTGTTCCTGATCGGCGACCGCGCCGAGCGGGCGATGCAGCCGAGGGGGGCGTGACGTGGGCACCGAGATGGGCGGCATGAGCCCGTCGGGCGGCACACCCGAACGGACCCCGGTCAAGCTCGATCGCAGCGACGTCCGTCGCTCGTTCTGGCTTTGGACCTTCTTCAGCCACGCGAACTACAACTACGAGCGCCTGCAGGGCACCGCCTTCGCGCAGGCGATGGTCCCGATCATCAAGAAGCTCTACAAGGACCCTGACGAGATCAAGGCGGCCCTCAAGCGCCACCTCGTCTTCTTCAACACCGAGCCCAACGTCGGCGGCATCATCCACGGCGCTGTCATCGCCATGGAGGAGCAGCGGGCGAACGGGGCCGACATCGACGACGAGGCGATCAACAGCGTCAAGTCGGGCCTCATGGGTCCGCTCGCCGGCGTCGGCGACACGATCAGCCAGGGCACCATCACCCCGATCCTGCTGTCCGTCGGCATCTCGCTCGCGGCCGGCAACCCATCGGTCTTCGGAGATGGCAACCCGCTGGGGGCGATCCTGTACTTCGTGGCTGAGGTGGGCATCATGCTCGCCCTCGCCTACTTCTTCTGGTTCCAGGGCTACGACCGAGGCCGCGAAGGCGTGACTGCCCTCCTGCGGTCGGGTGCGCTGGACCGGCTCGTGACCGGCGCAGGCGCGCTGGGCAACCTCGTGCTCGGCGCGCTTGCCTTCCAGTTCGTGCACGTCTACGTGACGCTCACCCTGCTGGTCGGCGACGGGCACTTCGAGCTCAACGAGCTCCTGGCCCAGATCATGCCGGGCATCCTGCCTCTGCTGTTCACGCTCCTGACGTGGTACCTGTTGGCTCGGCGGCGGATCTCGCCGATCTGGCTGCTCGTCGCATACATCGTCGTGGCGATGGTCGGGGCCTTCCCGATCTTCTCGGGCCCCGTCGATCCGACGACGCAGTGCCCCTCCATCCTCCACGAGTTCTACCAGCCCGATTGCATCCCGCCGCCACCGGTGGCGACCCCCGCTCCGGCGTAGCTCCGCGCTCGTCGATCGAGCTGAAGCGCGGCCCGGGCCACCGGCCCGGGCCGCACCATGTCACTGAGCATGCCCACCATCCACATCGGGCCGGGGGAGCGCTGGGCGTTCGTGAGCGCCCTCGCCTACACGGCCGTGAACGTCACCCTGCGCCTCGCCGCGCCGACCATCGATCCGGCGCTCGGCTCGCTGCTGCGGCTCCTGCCGCTGACCCTGATCGCCGCCGTGATCGTGCTCGCCCGCGGCGGGCGCGAGGTGCGCCCTGCGGCGCCCGAGTTCCTCGGCTGGGGGCTCATCGGCCGGCTCGTCGTCGGCGGCGTCACGAGCCTTGTCCTGGGCAACATCCTGTACTTCCTTGCCCTGACCAACGGCGGCCTCGGCGTCACCGTGGCCGGCGTGCAGGCCGGCTCCGTGCTCGGCGGGCTGTGGATCGGCCTGCTGCTGCTCCGTGAGCAGCCGCCGCGGGCGCAGCTGATCGGTGCGGGCCTGATCGTGGCCGGGCTGGCCGGCGTGGGCGTCGCCCAGACCGCGAGCATCGCCGAGCTGTGGTGGCTCGGGCTGCTGTTCGCCCTCGGTGCCGGGACGACCTACGCGGTCTCCAACACCCTGAGCCGCTACGTCCAGCGCCGGCGACCGGTGCTGTTCGTCACGCTCCTCGTCGGCAACCTGGGCGGGCTCGTGCCCCTCGCCGCCATCGTGGGCGCGCGGGCGGCCGCGGGCGAGCGCATCGCGGTCGACCAGGCGTCCGCCACGGCTGTGCTGATCGCGGGCCTGGCCAATGCGGCTGCCCTGGCCTCGCTGGCCCTCGCCGTCCGGGCCGCGCCGGTGGCAACGGTGAACTCGATCAGCTCGGCCTCGATCGTGTTCAGCTTCGTGGCCTCGATCGTGCTCTTCCACGAGATCGGCAGTCCGGCGATGATCATCGGCATCGGCCTGGTGGCCGCCGGGATCGTGGTGGCGCAGATCCGGCGGGGGACGCCGGCGCTGGATCGCCCCCCGGGCTCTAGCCCGACTTCAGCGGCGACGTGATGCGCAGGAAGTAGCCGTCCGGGTCGGCGAGCCGGAAGTCGCGGGCGCCCCATTCCCGATCCTGCATCGGCTTGACGATGTTGAGGCCGGCCGTCCTGGCCCGGATGTACTCCGCATCGACGTCCGCGACCTGGATGGAGATCTCCACCCCGGTCCCACGCGGGAACCGGCCGATGTGGGGCGTGAAGTAGTGCGGCCCGGTGACGGCGTGGGTGTCGCCCTGGAGGGAGAGCCTGATCTCCCCGCGGCGGAGCTGGACGTAGTCCTCATACCGGCGCGCGACGTCGAATCCGAGCGCGCGATAGAAGGTGATGCTCCGATCGACGTCGTGGACGAAGAGCTCGACGACGATCCCCGGGCTGAACGGGCCGTCAGCTTCCGGCATCGGCGACCCGGAAGAAGACCTGCTTCGACTGGCTGTACTTCTCGATGCCGACGCCGCCGTAGCCCGACTGCTTGTAGCCGTGGCCCGGCGCCTCCAGCACGCCCGGCGAGAACCAGGTGTTCACGTAGACCTGGCCGGCCTTCAGGCCGCGGCTCACGCGCCAGGCCCGATCGAGATCGCGCGTGAACACGCCCGCGGACAGGCCATACGAGGTGTCGTTCGCGATCCTGAGCGCCTCCGCCTCAGTCTCGAACGGGACGATCGCGACGACGGGGCCGAAGATCTCCTCCCGCGCGATTCGGCACGTGGGCGTGGCCTCGGTAAAGACCGTCGGCGGGATGTACGCGCCCTTCGAGCGCAGGGGATCCGTGTAGCGCTCGCCGCCGGTGCGCAGGGTCGCCTCGCGCTTGCCGATCTCGATGTAGTCCCACACCTTTGCCGCGTGGCTTGCGGCGATGACCGGCCCGAGCTCCGTCTCGGGATCGAGCGGCTCGCCGACCTTCATCGACTCGGCCTTCGCGACGAGGGC
>DATJGH010000044.1:0-2310 GCA_035495215.1 Patescibacteria group bacterium | reverse complement strand
AGGAGCTCAGTGCCCGGTTGATCGCCAGCGAGTTTCCGAGGTACGGCGGGCAGCTCGAGCTCGCCCTCGAGCGGAAGCGCGAAGCCCTCGACCTGGCGCGAGAGGCGGGCTCACCGGGCCAGCTGGCAACCACCCTCGATGACACCGCCTGCATCCTCGGCGAGCTCGGTGGCTTCGACGAGGCCGAACGCCTGCTCGCTGAGGCGCTGGCCGTCAGGGCGACCGCTGCCTCGGATGATCCGCTTGCCCCGGCGCACACCTGGGCGACCGCTGCCGAGGTCGCCCTGCGGGCAGGCCGGCTCGCCGAGGCCGAGCAGCGGATGGCCGAGGTCGTCGTGATCGAGGCCGTGAGCACACCCTGGCCGACCTGGATCGTCGAGACCGAGCAGCTCAAGGGCCGGATCGATCTGGCAGCCGGCCGATCGATCGCGGCAAGGCAGGAGTTCGAGCGGGTCGTTCGAGACGGAGTGCCGCTCGAGTTCAGGGCGATGGTTGCGCACGGTCTCGACGGGCTCTCCATGATCCGGGTCGAGGACGATGCGCGGCTCGCGGCGGAGCTCGTGGGCATGGCTGACCGGGTCCGCGCGGAGGCCCGGGGACCGATCTGGGATGCGTCGGCGCGCGAGCAGCTGCTGCTCAGCCTCTCGGAACGTCTCGGCGCTGATGAGCTGGCCCGCTTGCGCGGCATCGGTCATGCGCTGCCGATGGCCTCCATCCCCGATCGCATGGCCTCGCTGACTGCCTGAGCATCCCCGGCGGGGTCGCAGTGCGGGCCGCGGTACGATGCCGGCCGTGCCTCCCCTCCCCGACCTGGTCCTGTACTCGCGCGCGGATTGCGCGCTGTGCGACGAGGCCCGCGAAGCGATCGAGCTGACGCTCGCCGACCGGCGTGCACGCGGGCTGGCCGTGCCCGGCTTCGTGGAGCGCGACATCGAGGCGGATCCGGAGCTGCATCGACGGTTCCTCGAGCGGATCCCGGTGGCCGAGCTGGGAACCAGGCGCGTCGAGCTGGTCGTCACCGTCGGCAAGATGCGGCGGCTGCTCGGCGAGGTCATCGATGGCGACCCGGCGTCGCTGCCAGAAGCCACGACTCGCTGATGGACCTGACCATCGCGGTCGCCGTCGGGGCCGGCCTGCTGAGCTTCCTCTCGCCGTGTGTCCTGCCCCTGGTACCGGCGTACATCGGCCAGCTGTCGGCCGTGGCGGTCGTCGGTCGCGCCGAGGGAGCGGCATCGCGCTGGCTCGCCGTGCGACATGCGATCGCGTTCGTGGTCGGCTTCGGCGCGGTGTTCACCCTGCTCGGCGTGACCGCCACGTATCTCGCGGGGCCGCTCGTCGTCTACCTGCCGGTCCTGCGCCAGGTCGGCGGCGTCCTCCTGATCGTCCTCGGGCTGAATCTCGCCGGTGTGCTCCGGATCCCAGCCCTCGATCGGACGTGGCGGCCCCTCCAGGCCGGTGCCGCGGGCTCCGTGGCAACCGCGACCGGGACGATGGCGATGGCTGCCCCGGGAGGAGGCACGGGAGCGGGATTCGGCGATCGGCTCGGCGGCCGTGTCGTCAGCGCGCGCGGCGGCTGGCTGGCCTCGCTCGGGCTCGGCGCGATCTTCGCGATCGGATGGACGCCGTGCATCGGGATCATCCTCGGCGGGATCCTGACCATGGCGGCGACCGAGGGCTCGACGCTCCAGGGCGGCCTCCTGCTGGTGGCCTACACGGCCGGGCTCGGCATCCCGTTCATCGTCATCGCGGCGCTGTACGACCGGGCGCCGGGGCTCGTCCGGCCGCTGGTCCGCCACGGCCGGCTGGTCTCGGTGATCGGCGGAGCGCTCGTCGTCCTCATCGGCGTGGCGATGCTGTTCGACTGGCTCGCGCTCCTCCCGCAGTTCGTGCCGTTCAACACCCAGATCTGAATCGATGGCCGACGAGCGACAGATCGAGGGGGAGCCTGGCCCGGAGGGTGACGACGTCGGCGATGTCGAGGCTGGTGCCGAGGACGGCCCCGTCGAGCTCGACCCGCTCACCGCCGAGCCCGAGCTGGCCCGGACGCCGGCCTTTCGGCGGCGCGGCGTGGGGCCATTCAGCCTGCGCCAGGTGACGATCGCGATCCTCATCGTGATGGGCACGGCGACCGTGCTGACCCTCGCGTCCGTGCCCCTTGGCACCACCGAGCGGGGCCTGCCGGTGCCCGACCCATCCGCGTTCCTCATCGGCTCGCCGATCCCGGGGCTGAACGTCGGCGATCTCGCCCCCGAGTTCGAGGGCGACGGGCCAGCCGGTCGGGTCGGGCTGACCGACCTGAACGGCACCCCG
>DATJGH010000043.1:0-2934 GCA_035495215.1 Patescibacteria group bacterium | reverse complement strand
GCTCTTCCAGCTCGTCGTGAACGTCGGGATGGTCATCGGCGTGATGCCGATCACCGGCATCCCGCTGCCGTTCATCAGCCACGGCGGCGCATCGCTGATCAGCATCGCCATCGCCCTGGGCGTGCTCCAGAGCATCAACATTCGCCAGGGCCGCGCCGAGTGGTGACGGCCGGCTGACCGCGGCCCCGTCCCATCAGGGGGTAGTGACTACCCGAGGGGCGCCGATTGACGCTCGGATCGAGCTCGCCGTACAATCCGCGTCCTCGCTTCGGGTGACCGAGGCGTCTTTTCCTGTCCAAACCGCAGCGGCATGCCGCCGCGCGATCCGTAGTCACGCCCAGGGGTTCCATGTACGCAGTCATCGAGACCGGTGGGAAGCAATACCGCGTCGAAGTCGGCACCGAGCTCGAGGTCGAGCTGCTCGACGCATCGACCGGCGATTCCGTCGCCTTCGAGCGCGTCCTGCTCGTCGCCGACGGCGAGGCGGCCTCGATCGGGCGACCGGTCGTCACCAACGCGTCGGTCTCGGGCGAGATCCTCCGCCGGGACCGCGGCGAGAAGCTGATCAGCTTCAAGTACCGGCCGAAGGCGCGCCGTCGGGTCAAGAAGGGCCATCGGCAGGAGCTGACCGTCGTCCGGATCAGCGACATCGTGCTCGACGGCAAGAGTGCCGCCGCCGCGGCCGCGAAGGCCGAGGAGGCACGCAAGACCGAGCGCCAGCGGCTCGAGGATGCGGCGCGCAAGCAGGCGGAGCAGGACGCGGCGCTTGCCGCGAAGCTCGCCGCCGACAAGGCAACCGCCGACAAGGCAACCGCTGACAAGGCAACCGCGGACAAGGCGAAGAAGCCGAGCGCGAAGACGTCGACCAGGACCAGCGCGACGGCGAAGGCCGAGAAGACGGCGGCAACGCCATCGGGCCGAACGGCGAAGGCCGATACCACCGGAGCGGTGGCCAAGTCCCGACCGGCGACTCGGAAGCCGAGCGCTTCGAAGAGCGCCGCACCGAAGAAGACACAGAAGTAAGGGCGGGGTCGATCGATGGCACACAAGAAGGCGGGCGGCTCCGTCAAGAACGGGCGCGACAGCGTCGGCCAGCGGCTCGGCATCAAGGCCGGTGACGGCCAGGCCGTGCAGGCCGGCACGATCATCGTCCGACAGCGCGGCATGACCTTCCTCGCCGGCCCTGGCACCGATCTCGGCGGCGATTACACGCTCTTCGCGACGACCGCCGGCAACGTCAAGTTCGAGTTCGCATCCAAGTCCAAGAAGCGCGTCCGGGTGATCCCGGCAGAGACGGTAAAGGCAGCAGAGACGGCATGAAGCCAGACATCCATCCCAAGTATTTCGAAGCCAAGGTGCACTGCGGCTCCTGCGGCCGGGAGTGGATCGTCGGCTCGACGCGCCCCGAGCTGCGCGTCGACGTCTGCGGCAACTGCCATCCGTTCTACACGGGCACGCAGAACATCATCGACACGGCCGGCCAGGTCGAGCGCTTCCAGAAGCGCCTGGAGCGTCAGGTCCGGGCGTAGTTCCGCCACGGCCCGCTCAGTCGGGACCCCCGGCGAGATGAAGACGACCGCGGCCTAGACTCCCCGCATGCCAAGGTTCAACTATGGCGGGCAGGCGCTCATCGAGGGCGTCCTGATGCGTGGCCGCGACGCCATCGCGGTCGCCTTCCGGCACCCCGAGGGGCACATCGTGTGGGCCTCCGAATCGCTGGACAAGGGCCCGCATGCCTGGCGCTTCGCGAAGACGCCCTTCGCGCGCGGCCTGATCGTGCTGTACGAGACGCTGATCGTCGGCACGCGCTGGCTGGTGCGGAGCGCGAACATCCAGGCGAGCGCCGAGGGCATCGAGCTCGGGCGTGGGTCGGTCGCGCTGATGCTCGGGCTGACGCTCGTCCTCGGCGTCGGGATCTTCTTCCTGCTGCCCCTGTTCATCGCCACGTTCACGACCGCGAACATCCAGGCCGACTGGGTGCAGCACACGGTCGAGGGCCTGGTCCGCGTCGGCCTCTTCTTGGGCTATCTCGCGCTGATCGCGCGGACGCCGGACATCCGACGTGTATTCGAGTACCACGGCGCCGAGCACATGACGATCCACGCGCTCGAAGCGGGCGATCCCCTGACCACCGATGCCGTCCGCAAGTACCCGACGGCACATCCGCGCTGCGGCACCGAGTTCCTGGTCGTCGTGATCGCCCTGTCGATCTTCGCCTTCAGCCTGGTTGGCCGCCAGAGCATCGGGATCATGGTCGTCAGCCGGCTCCTGCTCATCCCGGTCATCGCCGCGGTCGGCTACGAGATCCTGCGCTTCGGCGCGCGGCACCGGGGCAACCCGGTCGTGAAGGCGATCATGGCGCCCGGGATCCTCGTCCAGATGATCACGACGAAGCGACCGACCGATGACCAGATCGAGGTCGCCATCGTGTCCATGGAGCAGGCCCTCGAGGCGGACGGCGAGCCGGTGCCTGCCGGCTCGGAGCTGCCCGAGCGCGAGCGGCTCCCGGATCCGGCAGCCGCGGTCGCGTGAGGCGCCAGACCGGACGGTCCATGTGCCCCGCGCCGTCCAGGCGGGTGTGGAGAATCCGGCAATGAGCGCGTCGGAAGGCCTCGATTCCCGCCTGGACGAGGTCGCCCGCCAATACGACGACCTCACCGCCGAGCTCGCGCTGCCCGAGACATCGCGTGACGTCGAGGCGATCAAGCGGCTCGGCCAGGAGATCGCCCGGCTCGAACCGGTGGTCGAGGCGTATCGACAGCTGCGCAAGATCCGTGACGAGCTCGCGGGCGCCCGCGCCATGCGCGAGGAGGCGTCCGACGACGACATGCGCGCCCTCGTTCGCGAGGAGATCGAGCGACTCGAGATCGACGAAACACGCCTGGTCGACGAGCTGAAGGTCCTGCTGCTCCCGCGTGACCCGGCCGACGACGG
>DATJGH010000042.1:0-15503 GCA_035495215.1 Patescibacteria group bacterium | reverse complement strand
CAGCTCCTCTCGGTGTTCCATCGCTGGTTCATCTCCGCGGCCGGCGGGAACATCGACGACCCCCGGATGCACGTATCGCTCCGGGTCTGGGCCCAGACGATCGTGACGCAGGTCATCAGCCTGACCGGGATCCTCGCCACGGGCGCCGCGGCGGCGCTCGCGCTCCTGGATCGTCGCTCGATCCCGCGGATCATCCTCGTGCCAATCGCCTACATCGCCTTCGGGGTCGCGTCCTCGTTCCTGATCACGCTCAAGGAGCCTCGGTACCTCATCGCGGCGGTCCCGATGCTGGCGATCACCGTTGCCCTGGCGGCCGATTGGGACGGCTTCGTCAAGACGATCCGTTCGCCCGCCGCGAGGGTGGAGGCGCCGTCGCCGCAAGCACCGCCCTGACACAGTGACCGGAACCGCCCGCCGCGGGCCGTCGTCTCAGGCTCGACGCCGGGCGGGAGCTGGCAGGCTGATGGAACCGCCCGGCGTCACCCTTTCCCGCAGGCCCTAGAAGCCGAGGCTCCGCAGCAGGCTCGCCATGCGCCTGGCCGCGCGGCCGCGGTGGGAGATCGCGTCCTTCTCCGACGGGCTGTACTCGCCGAACGTCCGGCCACCGGGCCGCTCCCGTGCCGGCTCGAACAGCGGGTCGTAGCCGAAGCCGCCACTCCCGCGCGATTCGAATCCGATCCGTCCGCGCGTCGTGCCGCGGCGGGCCTGGACGTGCAGCCCGCCCGGTGCCGCGGGATCGGGCACGGCGATGGCGAGGACGCACACGTAGCGAGCACCACGCTGCCCACTGGGCACGCCTGCGAGCTCGCGCAGGAGCTTGGCGTTGTTCTCGTCGTCGGTGGCATCCGGGCCCGCGTAGCGCCGCGTGCGAACGCCGGGCAGGCCACCGAGCGCCTCGACCTCGATGCCGGAATCGTCGGCGAGGGCGGGCAGTCCGGTCGCCCGCGCGGCGAACCGCGCCTTGATCCGGGCATTCGTCTCGAAGGTCAGGCCGTCCTCGACCGGCTCGCCGGCGACGCCGAGCTCGTCGAGCGACACGAGGCGCGCCTGATCGAGATCGAGGAGCTGTCGCAGCTCGCGCAGCTTGTGCGCCGACCGGGTCGCGACGACGAGCTGGCGCGGCGCGCCCGCCACGCGAGGGATCAGCGGCGCACCGAGGCGATCGCCGCGGCCTGTGCCTCGAACAGGCGCGCGAGGCCGGCGTCCGCGAGGTCGAGCAGGCTGGTGACCCGGTTTCGATCGAAGGGCAGGCCCTCGGCAGTGCCCTGGAGCTCGATGTACGTGCCGGCATCCGTCCCGACGACATTCATGTCGACCTCGGCCGTCGAGTCCTCGGAGTAGTCGAGGTCGAGCATCACCGTTCCGTGGACGACGCCGACGGACACGGCCGCGACCTTGCCGACGAGCGTCCGCTCGAGCCCCGCGCCCATGAGCGCGACGGCGAGCGCCACGTAGCCGCCGGTGATCGAGGCACAGCGCGTGCCGCCGTCCGCCTGGAGCACGTCGCAGTCGATCGTGACCGTTCGCTCGCCCAGCTTCGTCATGTCGACGACGCCGCGGAGCGAGCGGCCGATCAGTCGCTGGATCTCATGCGTCCGGCCCCCGAGGCGGCCCTTCACCGATTCGCGATCGGATCGCTCGGCAGTAGCCCGGGGAAGCATCGAGTACTCGGCGGTGACCCAGCCGCTGCCCTTGCCGCGCAGGTGGGGTGGGACGCGGTCGCCGATCGTCGCCGCGCACAGCACCTCGGTGTCGCCGGCCCGGATCCGGCACGAGCCCTCCGCCCATTTCTGGACGCCGAGCGTGATGCTCACCGGCCGAAGATCGCCGGGGCGGCGACCATCGGCGCGGACGCTTGGTGGGCGGTTGCCGATGGACATCTCCGCTGAATCGTACGCGGGGAACCGAAGGGGTGGGCGTTCCCTGGTATCCGGCCATGGCCTGCCCCCGCGGGTAACCTCACACCGTGGCGCTGGCCCTGATCCCTTCGACGGTTCTGGTCCTCGCGACAGGCCTCGTCATCGCCTACCGGCTCCCGCTGCGAGGGGTCGGGGAGCGGCTCACCGCGGTCATGACGCTCACATTCGCCACGCTGACCGCGGAGCTGCTCGTCGCGGGCGTCGTCCTTGGAACGCTCAACCCGTTGGTGATCGTCGGCCTCGCCGCAGGCGGCCTGCTGCTCTCGGCGCTCGCAGGCGGTGCCGGCCGGGCCGACGCGTGGCGCCGCATCGCTGCGATGGCGGCCGACGACGCGGTGCGCGCTGTCTCGGTCATCAGGCAGAGTCGCGCGCTCGTCATCCTCGGTCTCGGGCTGGCCGCGGCGCTGATCTGGCACCTCCTCCTCGCCCTGCGCCTGCCCGTCATCGATTGGGATGGCCTGGCCTACCACCTCCTCACGGTGGACGTCTGGCTCCAGACCGATCACATCGGCCGGGTCCCTCAGCTGCTCTGGTCCGACGGCTACCCGGCCAACGGGGAGCTGGTGACGACGTGGCTGATGCTGTTCGGCCACAACGATGCGTTCGCGGACCTGACGGGCCTGGTTCCGCTGCCGTTGGCCGCGGCGGCAATCGCCACGTTCGCTCGGCGGCTCGGGGCCGATCGCGTGCCGGCAGCCCTGGTGGCGCTGCTGATCGTCGCGATGCCGGCCGTCGTGCTCAAGGCGAGCTCGACATATGTCGACAACTTCGGCATGGCGAACATCGCCGCCGCATGGGCGTTCGGGGTCGGAGCGCTCCGAAGCACCGACCCGAAGCGCCAGGCCACCCTGGCCATCCTCACCGGCATCTCGATCGGCCTTGCGATCGGCACGAAGGCCACACTGATCCCGTCGGCGGCCCTCATCGGGCTCGCTGTCAGCATCGTCGTCGTTCGCTCGCTCTGGTCGCGGTCAGCGCGGTCTGCCGTCCTCGCGCTCGTGACGATCTCGATGAGCGTCCTCGTGTTCGGCGCCGGTTGGTACGTCAAGAACCTCATCGTCTTCGGGAACCCGCTGTGGCCCATCGCGCTCGGCCCGCTCCCCGGCGTGGGGACGGCGGCGCAGCTGATCGCCGCGAAGCCGCCATCCGAGATCGCCGGCCTGGCGCCATGGGCCCAGGTTGCCACCTCGTGGACGAAGGACTTCTTCCTGCTTACCTACGCGGAGGACGTTCGCATCGGGGGATTCGGCGTTGCCTGGCTGCCGTTGCTCGTCCTCGGGGGGATCGGCGTCGTGCTCCACGTCCGCCGACGCGGCTGGACCGTCTTCCTGCTCCTGGCTGTTCCGGCCGCAGCCACGCTGGCGTTGATGCCCGCTCCGTGGTGGCCGAGGTACACCTTGTTCCTGGTGGTGCTGGCCGGCGGCTTCGCGGCCCTGGCGCTGTCCCGCGCACCGCGACGGCTGCGCAGCGTCGGGGTGGCGCTCCTGGCCGTTCTCTCCGTGTGGTCGCTTGTCATGGCCGACCGGACAGGCAACTTCCAGCTGCACGCAGGCGGGCCGTACCGGCCGAGCCTCGTCTCAATGGCCAGGCTGCTGCGGGCGGGCAGCGATCAGCGAAACCACATCTCGCACTGGGACGCATGCCGGGCATTCGAGGCGCTTCCCACGGGGGCCCGAGTTCGCATCGACAAGTTCCAGTTTCCACACCTGATCGTCGGCTCCCAGGTCGACCGGCAGCTCCTCATGCCATTCGGTCCCGATGTGAGCCCGCAGGAGGCAATCAACCTTGATGGCGAGGTGGCGACCCACCTGGTGATCAGCGACGCTGCGCACATCGCCGCTGCCCGCGCCGACCGGTCCACCTTCACGCCGGTGGCCTCGGCCTGTCGCGGAGCCGAGATCTTCGCTGTCAACGCAACCAGGTAGCGCGTCCGTCCCGGACGAGGGTTCTTCGAGGCGCTACCTGCGTGACGGCCGTCCGGAAACGGTGCCCTCGGCTCGTTCCTCGGCCTTCGCGGCGTTCCAGAGCCCGTCCAGCGCCTGGAAGTCCAGGTCGCGGATGGCCGTGCCGCGTTCGGCGACCATGCGCTCGACGCGGCGGAAGCGTCCCCGGAACTTCTCGTTGGCCGCCCGCAGCGCGGCTTCGGACTCGATCCCGAGCTTGCGCCCGACGTTGACGACGACCAGGAGCAGGTCCCCGAACTCCTCCTGGCGATCCCGCTGGTCCGCGGCATGGGCGAGCTCGGCCAGCTCCTCGGCTACCTTGTCGAGCACGCCCTCGACGTCCGGCCAGTCGTAGCCCAGCGCGGCCGCGCGCTCCTGCATCTCCTGGCTCGCCGCGAGCGCGGGCATCGCGAGGCTGATCCCGTCGAGGGCGCTCCTGGGGCCGGTCGAGGCGCCGGGGGTGCCGTCGGGCCCGGGTGCCGCCGCGGTCCCATCGTCCACGGCCACGGCCGCAGCGAGCGCCCGCTCGTCGGCCTTGATGCGCTCCCATTGCCGGTTGACGTCGGCGGCGGTTCGAGCGACCGCGTCGCCGAAGACATGGGGATGCCGGCGCACAATCTTGCGGCCGATCGCCGCCTGGACGTCGGCCAGGTCGAACACGCCGGCCTCCGCGGCGAGCTGGGCGTGGAGCACGACCTGGAGGAGCAGATCTCCGAGCTCCTCGGCGAGCGCCGGGGTCGCGCCGGCCTCGAGCGCGTCGTAGACCTCATAGGCCTCCTCGAGGAGGTGCTTGCGCAGCGAGGCGTGCGTCTGCTCGCGATCCCACGGGCAGCCATCCGGCCGTCGCAGGCGATCGCTGATGAACGGCATCGCCCACGGCCCGGCGACGGCGGCCTCGGGCTCGACCGGCGGGAGGTAGAGCGGCTGCGCCAGGTCGGCCTGGTCCAAGGCTTCGATCGTCGTCGAGGTGCCCGGTTCACCGAGTCGCGCGACCGTGGCGCCCGCGGGGTACAGGCGGGCGAGGACGCTCAGTGCGTCCCGGCCGCGCGGGCCATGCCGGCCCGGCAAGGGAGGGGGCGGTTCGGCAGCGCCTGGCGCGTCGTGCTCGGCCCCGTCGTTGCGAAGCATCGCCAGCGGCGCGACGAGCACGGGTCGGGACGGCTCGATCGGGATCGCGACGAGCCGCTCCGCGGCAACGACCTGGAGACCGGCCGACAGGTCGAGGCCCCAGCGCTCCCGAGCCTCGGCGACGAGGGCATCGAGCATCGGGTCGCTCAGCCGGTGGTCGACGACGTGCCCGGGTAGGTGATCGTCGCGGCTTCCTTCTGCTTCGTGTACCAGTAGGAGAAGCCACTGTCCTTGATGATCTTGACCTGCCCCGGGGTCGGGGTCTTCGTCTCCTCGGCCAGGACGCGCAACAGGTAGTTGCCGTCGCTCTGGACAGTCACGACGTCGCTCGTCTTGCCGATCTCCGCGTCGAGGATCGCCTTGTCGAGGTCGTCGCTCAGCTGGCCGGGCATGATCCAGCCGAGGTCCCCGCCCGACCTCGCCTCCTTGCCCTCGCTGTTGTCCTTCGCCGCCTGCTCGAACAGGGCGTCCGTCGTGAGCTTCGCCTTGAGGTCGGTGAGGAAGGCCTGGTCGCCGTCCCCTTCTGGCCGCATGAACTGGATCACGTACCAGCCGATCGCGCCCTTCACCGGCGCCAGCAGCTGGCCGTCGGTCAGGCCATCGGCCAGCACCGCGTTCTTGATCGCGGTGTCGATCGTCGTTGTCGCGTAGATCCAGGGCTGCTTGCCCCCGGTGGTCTTCGCGGACGCCTCGTCGGAGTCCGAGCGCGCCATGGCGTCGAACCTGGTCGGATCCGCCTTGAGCGCCGCGTAGGCGGCGTCGGCGTCCGCCTTGGCCTTGGTCCACGCCGGATCGTCGGCCGGCACGCTCGCCGCGCCCTCGGTCTTGTCGTTTGGCGAGAACACGATCCAGCGGACCTTCACGCCCGGCTCGTTGCCGACGCCGGATCCGGGATTCTCGGGCAGGTAGATCTCGAGCACGTGGCGCTGCTTGCCGGGCTGCTGCAGGTCCGCCACGACCTTGTCCGAGAGCTTCGTCCGGACCACGTCGCCCCGGGCCGCCTGGCGGTAATCGGCCGTGCTGATGCCGGCGTTCTCGAGCTGCGTGTCGAAGGTGTCGTCGACCTGCGGCGCGGCGGACTCCGTGTACCGGCCGATGCGGAACGTCCCGTCATCGCCCTCGATCACGGCCGTCGGCTTGTTCACGTCGGCCGCGAAGACCGCGTCCATGAACTTCTGGTCGTAGCCACTGTCCTTCTGCAGCCAGCCGAGGTCGCCGGCCTGCGGCGCGAGCCCCGTCTGGTCGACGGTCCGCGCGACGTCCTCCCAGCTCTCGCCCTGCTGCAGCCGCCCGAGCGCCTGCGTCGCCTTTGTCTGCGCGTCGCGCTTCTGCTGGTCCCCGACCTCGCCCGTGTTCGGGTCCACCTGGGGCTCGACCGAGATCATCCAGACGTGGCGCATCTCGCCGACGGTTCGCTCGTCGGTGATCTCCTTGTCGATCTCCTCGTCGCTGACGGTGATGCCATCGTCGTTGGCGAGCTTGCCCATCAGCAGGTTGTCGACCAGGC
Organism: Patescibacteria group bacterium; assembly: GCA_035495215.1. Taxonomy (GTDB): domain Bacteria; phylum Chloroflexota; class Limnocylindria; order Limnocylindrales; family CSP1-4; genus UBA5189. Next base: position 9,006 of record DATJGH010000042.1, on the reverse strand, counting down.
GCTGGACCGTGAGGCTCGCCAGCTGGTTCTGCCGCTGGGCGATGAACTGGAGCTGCTGCTGGCCATCCGCCTGCGTGATCCGGCCCATGGCCATGAGGGTGTTGATGCGCTGCGAGACGTAGTTCAGGCGGAAGCCCTCGATCCTGGCCCGGTTGCGCACATCGTCCTTGGTCACGACCTGGCCGTTGACCGTGGCCGCGGCGCCGAAGTGGTCGTCGTACCAGCTCCACGCTGCGTAGCCGATGAGGATCAGGATGGAGATGCCGATGGCGAGGAAGAAGCCGGCGTTGATGAGGCTGTTCCGGCGGTCGCCGGAATCCCACCCGGCGCGGCCGCGGCGGCGCGCGACCGGTCTGGCTCGGAGCGTCATGCGGAAAGGTGATCCTGTTCGTCAGTGGGGCGCGCCGATCACGCCCGGCGCGGAGGCGGTGGCGAATGGTACCGCAAGGGCTCGGCACCGCCCGCTCGGGAGCCGGCTCGTCAGCCTCCGGCCTGCGCGAGCAGCGGCGCCAGGAGGGTATCCAGCCCCGTGCTGTAGAACCCCCGGGCGACGCGCTCGACGATCACCCGATCGAACGGGCCGAGCAGCCGGATGAGCTCGGGATGGTTGAGCATGTCGCCGACGTGGACCCAGGTCGTGTCGGCGAAGTACGGCGCGACGAGCGTGGTGTCGATCCCGAAGAAGCTGTCGTAGATCACGAGGGTTCGACCCGGCAGGAGCGGCTTGCTGCCCGTGCACGTGATCCGGAACACGGCGCGCGCGTTGTTCACCGCCACCGGGACGGGCACGTCCGCGCGATGCTGCTCGACGTCCGGCCGGATCACGACCCGGGGCGTCGACGAGACCCGCCGGAGCCCGATGAGCCCCGCCGTGTCCATGACCCGCCGCTTCATGCCCCGGAGCACGACGTCCTCGGGCGCCCACAGATCGGCGCCGAGCGAGCGGGCGAGCGCGCCGATGGCGACCGAGGCACCGACCGGCGTCCAGTGCGAGTCCTGGCTGTAGTACAGGTCCCCGGTTCCGGGTGTCGCGCGCGCGGCCTCCAGCGCCGTCGTCGCGTCGATCGCCTGGCCGCCGACGGGGGCGATGGCGGCGTCGAGGTCGGCGCGCTGGGTGTCGGCGCACGTCGGCACGAACGGGTTGTCCGGCTTGAGCTTGTCCGGGTAGATGGTGTGCTTGTCGGGGATGAGCAGGAACCGGAACTCGACGCCCTGTCGACCGAAGGCAGCCACGGCGCGTTCGAGGGCAGCGCCCTGCTGGGCGGCGGTGAACCGGCAGGCGGGCTGGAGCTCGTCGCGGATGAACAGCCAGTTGTCGAGGCCGCGGATCACGGTCGGGTTGCCGGTGCCACCGGAGAGCCAGTAGAGCTCGCCGCGGATGCGAATGGCGTACGGCCGCGGCGCCAGGTGGTCCGTGAGGAAGCCATCCACGCCGGCCGGCCAGCTCGTGTCGGCCAGGCCGTTGATGGTCAGGGCGGGAAACGGCCGCGGGGGGCGGTTCTCGATCTGCGCAACGTGGACGCGGAGCGCGAGCATGATCCCGGGCACGACGAGGGCCAGGGCGAACGCGGCGACGACGAGCCGGTCCAAGGTGCGCCACGGGCCGGGTGGCGGTCCCGGCGGGAGGTGCGCATCCGCCGCGCCCGCCTCCGTGGCGAACGGCTGGGCGGCGCCGTTGGACCCGCGGTCTTCGGGCATCAGAACTGGAAGTACAGGAACGGGCTGAAGCTGCCCGTGAGCACGAGGACCAGCGCGGCCGGCAGGAGCACGGCGGCCGTCGCGAGCCGGACGAGGCGGTTCAACGGGATGTCCGGATGCTGGAGGCGGACGCCGGTGACCCAGCTGGCCGGGAGGAGCGCCGAGGCGCAGCCGATCACGAGCGCCGCCAGCGCGAGCGGCTCCGCGGCGACCGCGACGTCGATCGGCAGCGAGCCACCTGGTCGCAGGAACGCGGCCAGGTAGCCGACGGCGTGCTCGATCGACGGCGAGCGGAAGAGCACCCAGCCGAGCATCACCAGCCCGATCGTGACGGGCTGCCAGGCGCGTGCCCGCGGCGCGCCGCCGCGCGCGACCCCCGTTGCGCGTTCCAGGAGCAGGAGCAGGCCGTGATAGCCGCCCCAGGCAACGAACGTCCAGTTCGCGCCGTGCCACAGGCCGGTCACGAGGAAGACGATCACGAGGTTCCGGTACGTGGCCGCGTTCGAGCCGCGATTGCCGCCCAGCGGGATGTACAGGTAGTCGCGGAACCAGCGCGACAGGGACATGTGCCAGCGGCGCCAGAACTCCGTGATCGAGCGCGAGGCGTATGGCCGGTCGAAGTTCTCGGGGAACCGGATCCCGAACATCAGCGCCAGCCCGAGGGCCATGTCCGAGTAGCCGCTGAAGTCGAAGTAGAGCTGGACCGTGTAGGCAAGGAGCCCGACCAGCGCCGCCGGCGCGTTGAGCTGGTCCGGCGGCAGGCCGAACGCCGCGTTGGCAAGGGGCGCAACGGTATCGGCGATGACCACCTTCTTGGCCAGGCCGAAGCTGAACCGGTACACGCCCGCGGCGAACGCGTCGAAGGTCTCGGTCCGGCGGACGAGCTGGTCGCGGATCTCGTGGAACCGCACGATCGGGCCGGCGATGAGCTGCGGGAAGAAGGTGATGTACAGCGCGAAATCGATGGGCGAGACGAGGTGGCGAGCCGTCCCGCGGTACACGTCGACGAGATAGCTCAGCGAGTGGAACGTGAAGAATGAGATCCCGATCGGGAGCAGGACGTCGGCCCACGGCAGCGCCGGCAGCCCGGCAGCCCCGAGGCCGGCGTTCCACGTGTCGACCGCCAGGTTCGCGTACTTGAACCAGCCCAGCAGCGCGACGTTGAGCACGACGCCCAGGGCCAGGAGCCGCTTCGCACCGCGGCGATCGCCGGCATCGACGCGGCGCTCGAGGCGGGCGCCGATCAGGTAGTTGGCGGCCACCGAGAGGAGCAGCGCGATGACGAATCCACCCGCGCCCCAGGCATAGAAGCCGAGGCTGGCGAAGACGAGAAGGCCGTTCCGCACCCCGCGCGGTGCGAGGTGGTACGCCGCGAGCACCGCAGGCAGGAAGAAGAAGACGAAGGTGACCGAGGAGAAGACCACTGGTCCGAACGATAGGGGCGGTCGGAGCCGCCCGTCAGGGAGCGGAGCGGCCAGCCACCATGTTCGCGCGCTCGGGCGGAGCGGCGAAGCGATCGTCGGGCCGGCCGAGGGCGACGAGCCGCAGGCCCGCGTCGGCAACGGCCGACGGGTCGGCCACCGACCGGGTGTCGAAGACCAGGTCGCCCCGCATCGCGGCAGCGACAGACCGCCAGGCGAGGCTCCGGTACTCCGGCCACTCGGTGGCGATGATGACGGCGTCGGCCTCCGCGGCGGCGGCCTCGGGATCGACCGCGGTCTCGAGCGCCGGATCGGCCACCCGCGCCCGGCGCAGCGCACGAGGATCCGTGCCGACCACGCTCGCCCCGGCGTCCCGCAGGAGCCGGACGATGGCGAGGGCAGGCGACTGGCGGACGTCGTCGGTGTTGGCCTTGAAGGCCAGGCCGAGGACGGCCACCCGCCTGCCGCGCACCGAACCGCCGAGCAGCCGCGACAGGCGCTCGACGATCGCGGCCTGGTGGCGCTCGTTCGACTGCTCGACCGCGGCGATGAGCGGCGCGTCGACCGCCGCGCGATCTGACTCGACCGCGAGCGCGGTGGCCTGCTCCGGCAGGCACGAGCCCCCGAACCCGGGGCCGGCGTCCAGGAAGGCCCGGCCGATCCGGGGGTCGAGACCGATCCCGTCGGCCACGGCGCGGACGTCGGCCCCGACGGCCTCGCTGAGGCGCGCCAGCTCGTTCGCGTAGGCGACCTTCATCGCCAGGAAGACGTTCGAGCCGAGCTTGATGAGCGCGACGGAGCCGGCATCGGCGACCAACCGCTCGGCCTCGATGCCGGCGTACAGGTCGATCACGGCGCGGGCAGCCGGCTCGTCCCGGGGCTCGACCCAGCCGGTCACCAGCCGGCCCGGCTGCTCGAAATCGCGCAGGGCCGACCCCTCGCGCATGAACTCCGGGTTGGTGACCAGGGCGGCCTGGTCGGTCCGGCCGCCGCGCAGCTCGGCCAGGGCGGCCGGGCCGCCGAGCGGCAGGGTCGAGCGGACCACGATCGTGTGGCTCGCGTCGGTCGCGGTGAGGAGGCCGGCGACCGCGGCCCGAACGTTGCGAATCGAGAGCGGACCGGCGGCGTCGGTCGGCGTGTTGACCACCACGAACGAGCAGGTCACCCCGGCAGGCGGCAGCGGATCGGTGGTGAACGTCACGCGCCGGCCGAGCTCGATCAATGCCTCGCGCAGGCCCGGTTCGAACATGGGCGGCTCGCCCGCCTGCAGCTGCTCGATCCGGGCGGCGTCGATGTCCGAGACGACGATCTCGTGGCCGAGCTTCGCCAGGCCGACCGCGGTGACGAGACCGACGTGGCCGGCTCCGACGAGGAAGAGTCGCATTGACGCGGAATGCTAGCAAGACCCCTCGGGCCGGGGTCAGGCGCCGGGCAGCGCCTCAGGCGGCCGTGCTCGCAGCCCGGTCCAGCCGCTCGCGCAGCCCGAGCGCAAACCGACCGGCGACGACGCTTGGGCGCAGGTCTGCCGCGGTCGCCGTCGCGGCCGCGCGGGCCGACTCGGAGACGAGCCCGGGGGCATCGAGGAGGGCGTCGGCAAGGCCGGTCGCGCCGGCAGGGTCGAAGGTCCGCCCGAAGCGGTCGTCGACCACGTCGGCCAGGCCCGAGCCCGCGGGCACGATGACGGGGAGGCCGAACGTCAGCGCGAGCATGAGCGCCCCGCTGTTGAGGGCCTGGCGATACGGGAGGACGGCCACGTCGGCGGCCCGGAGGAAGGTCTGCATCTCCGGTGCCGGGATCTTGCGAGCGTCGAGCAGGACCCCCGGCGCGAGCGCCGCCCGCTCGATCAGCTCGTCGATGCCGGGCTGGTCCGACGGGGCGCCGGCGATGACGAGCCGGCGCGGCCGGTCGGGGGGCAGCGTCGCCCAGGCATCGAGCAGCTCGGGCAGGCCCTTGTACGGCCGGATCGCGCCGAGGACGAGGTACACCAGCTCATCGGGCAGCAGCCCCAGGTCGTGGCGGGCGTCAGCGCGCGAGATGTGGTCTTCGTACGCACCCACGTAGCTCATGTGCGGGACGTGGAGGAGGCGGTCCCGGGGAAGCTCGAAGTAGGGCGCCACCATCTCGGCGGTGCGCTGCACGAGCACGTGGATGACCTCGCTGCGCGCGGCGACCTCGGCGCTGAGGCGCGTCTCCTCGGCCTCGAAGCGGGCTTCGTGGGGAAGGATGTTGTGGACGGTCCAGACGACCCGACCGCCCGACTCGCGATGGGTGTCGAGGCGGTGGAGGAAGGCATCGACGAGCTGGCGCGCGTCCTTCGCCGAGGCGGCCCGCTGCAGGATGGGATGGAGCCAGTGGAGGTGGAGGACCGTCGGCAGGCCGGCCCGTTGCAGCTCGAGGACCTCATCGAGCTGCTCGTCGCGCACGACCCGGACGGGGGCGATGCCGTGCTCGCGGCAGGACCCGTAGAGCAGTGCCTGGTAGGGATTGGTCACGAACCACGGAAAGGCCGCGAGCAGGAAGGGCTCGACGGTCGATCCGGCGAGCGACCGCATGGCCGCGGCGGCGTCCTGGGTGAGGTCACCGAGGGCCGGTGGCGACGGGGGGAGGCGGCGCTCCATCAGGCGGCCGGCCGGCGGGCGGCCCACCGCTCGAGGACGCCCCGGTAGACGTCGCGGAGGATGGCCCCGTTGGCCGCCCATGTCCGCTCGCGCACGACCCATTCGTGACCCTGGGCCGCGATCCGCTGGCCCAGCGCCGGGTCGTCCATGAGGCGCTCCAGGACGGAGGCGAGCCCCGCCATGTCGCCGGGGGTATACGCCAGCCCGCGCTCCTCGGGCCTGGCGATCTCGCGCAGGGGCGGCAGGTCGGCGATCACGAGCGGCCGGGCCATCGCGAGCGCCTCGTATGGCTTGAGCGGGGTCACCATGCGGGCGGCGCGCTCGTCCCGGCGTGGGACGACGAAGAAGTCGAGGAGGGCGTAGTGCGAGGCGACCTCGTCGTGCGGCACGTGACCCGTGAAGACGACATCGTTCGCGACGCCGGTCCGCTTCGCATACTCCTCGAGCTCGGCGCGGCGCTTGCCGTCCCCGATGATCAGGCAGCGAACGCGACGCCCGCGGCGTCGAAGCTCCTTCGTCGCGTCCATCAGGAGCTCGTGGTCCTCACGCGGGTGGTCGATGAGGCTCACGTAGCCGAACGTGAAGTGGCCGTCGATCCCGTATCGCGCCTGCAGGGCTGGATCCGGCGGCCGCGGGCTGAAGACCTCGGGGTCGATGGCGTTCGGAAAGACGGTCAGGCGCGCCGGGTCGACGCCGCGCTCGATGAGCTCGTCGCGCATCACCTCGGAGATGACGAGCACGTGGTCCGCCGCCCGCATCGTCCGGGTCTCCGTATCGAATCGGAGGCTGTAGTGGTCGCTCGCTTCGGCCCAGCTCTCGTCGTCGTGTCCCCAGCTCGACTCGAAGACCGATCGGACCTCGTAGACGAGCGGTCGATCGATGTGCTCCCGGAGGGCGAGCCCGACGAGGGCATGCTCGAAGCCGCGGTGGCCCGACGATGCGTGGATGATCGCCGGCCGGACCTGCCGCGCGACCCGCGCTGTCAGCCAGGCCTGGTCCTCGAGGATCTGGTCGAGGGGTCGGTCGAGCGGATAGTTCGGCCCCAGGTCGAGACGGTAATGGGGCATGTCGTCGACGATCTCGACCGCGGGGAACGAGGTGATCCCGAGCAGGCGGGGGAAGCCGAGCGCCGTCACGATGACGGGCCTGAGGCCGGCGTCCCTGGCCGCGATCAGGTTGTACCGCGAGCGCATCGTGAAGCCGGTCGTCAGGTACGGGCTTGACTCCTTGTTCAGGTGCAGGATCACGTCGTCGCCGTCGGGCGTGACGGGCTGCCGGCCGGGAATGCGCGGCAGCCAGCCTGGCGTCAGCTCGTTCAGCCGGCCGATGGCCCGCCGCTCGGACAGGCGGGTCTGCGGGGTGTCGTCCAGCCGGTGGATCTGGTGGAGCATCGCGGCCTGCCCGTGCAGGTCGCCGGTCCGTTTCAGGACGTCGCGCCGGAGGCGGAGGACGCGCACGCTCTGGGGATACTCGCGGTAGAGCTCGTCGACGCTCGCGATCGCTCGCGCCGCATCGCCTGCGTCGATGGCCGCCTGGGCTCGGCGGAGCGCCCTCCCGTTGACGCGCGGCTCTCGGCGAGCCGAGAAGCCGGCCTTGAGCTTGTGGCCGGTCACGAGCGCATAGGAGGCTTGCGCGGCCGTGATGAGCGCCTCGTCGCGGGGCGACGACAAGCGCGATGCGAGGCTCCGGACGAGGTCCGCGCCGCGGTTCCTGATCTTCGGTCCGGTCAGCATCGAGGTGACCATAGCAAAGGGGCCCTGGACCCTCCCGGGCCGGACTCCGACTCGCCTCGCGTGGCACCATTCTGGCCGTGCCCAGGTCCCCCGTCGGCATGATCCGACGCACCGCGAGGGTCGTCCGACGGGTCCTCGCCGATCCGGCGTCGTACGCCCGCGACACGGGTCGTCCGTCGACCGACCACCCCCGCGTCGGCCTCGTCGGCTTCTACGGCTGGGGAAACTATGGCGACGAGCTCTTCCTCGAGACCTTGACCTCGTCGCTCGGCCCGGATGTCGACATTCAGTCGCTCGTCGGTCCGCCCTGGGCGCACGTCCCGCCGCTGCGGCGCGGCGTCCTCGGCTCGGATGTCGTCGTCATCGGGGGCGGCGACCTCCTCCGGCCGTGGGCGATGACCCGTTACTGGCGGCCGATCCTGCTCCGCCGGCCGGTGTTCGTGGCCGGCCTCGGCATCCCGATGTGGGGTGGCACGACGCCGTCCGTGGTCAACCGCCTGCGCCGCTTCTTCGGGCATCCGAACCTCCGCGGGATCGCGACCCGCGACGAGGGCAGCGCGGCCTGGATCCGGGACAACCTCGACCCGAAGGTCCCGGTCAGGGTGACGCCCGACCTCGTCTGCTCGCTCGACCTCCCGACCGTGCAACGACCGGCCGGCCCACCCATCTTCGGCGTGGCCGTCCGCCGGCGGGACGTGCCGGACGACCTGACGCACGTCCGACGCCTGTGCGAGAAAGCGGTCTCGATGGGCTACCGCCTGCGCCGGATCATCCTGGCGACCGGTCGAGTCCGCCAGAACGACATCGAGGCGACCGCCGGCCTCGGCTTCGAGGACACGGAGATGATCTCGAGCGACGATCTCGACGACATCAGCCGGGCGATCGGTGAGTGCACCGTGATGGCCACGATGAAGTTCCACGGCGTGGTGGTCGCGACGATGTACGGGGTCACGCCGATCGCGATGATGCCGACGACGAAGACCCGCAACTTCATCACGGACATCGGGCGGCCCGATCTGCTGACGCACTTCGCCCACGACGACCTGCCCGATCACCTCCGGCCCGAGATGCCGCCGATCGACCAGGGCGTCAGGGATCGGCTGCGCAACGGCTCGGCCGAGTACCTGCGTGACCTGCGTGCCGACATCCTCACCACCGCCGCCGGCGGTTACCGCCCGGCAGGCTCAGCGGAGCGCGGCTAGGACCACCTCGTCGACGAAGCGGGCCGTCGCCCGGCCATCCGCGACGTCGAAGGCTGCGCTCCGGAAGGCCCGCACGCGATCGAGGTCGTAGGGGCCCCCGCGCAGCCACGCCGCGAGGGCCGCGCTGGTCTCGAACACGGGCCCCGGCAGATCGCCCGGCCAATCGAGGTAGAAGCCCCGCTCGCGTTCGTACGCCGCGTGATCGGGGGCGAAGAAGGCCATCGGCCGCTCGAGCAGGGCGAACTCGTACATCGCGCTGCTGTAGTCGGTCACGAGGACGTCGCTGACCAGCATCAGCTCGTTCATGTCGGGATGGTCGGAGACGTCGATGACG
>DATJGH010000041.1:0-22664 GCA_035495215.1 Patescibacteria group bacterium | reverse complement strand
AAGCGCATCGAGGACGAGATCACGGAGCTGTTCCGTGCCCAGATCCCCGTCGCGGAGCGCTACTGGCGCGACGAGGCCCTGCCCGAGCTGCGCGCGATCTACCAGGCGATGGACGAGGCGCCGATCGAGACCGGGTCGCCGGCCGAGGCGGCGGCGGCCTGGCGACGCAGCTGGGCGGGAGCGGAGCGCGCCTGGCGCATCCATTTCACCGCCATCAATGGCCCGTACCAGGTCCTCGACGACCTGGCCGACCTGTACGAGAAGGTCATCGAGGGCGCCGGCCCGGGCGAGCCGATGCGCCTGATCCAGGGCGTGCGCCACGAGCTCTACGAGACCGAGAACGGCGTGGCGCACCTGGCGGCGTCTGCCGCGCGCCGGCCGGCCGTCGCCGCCGCGCTGCGTGGCGGCACCCGCCGAACCGAGGATCTCGCCTCGCTCCCCGACGGCGCGGAGTTCGTCGCCGAGCTGCAGGCCTTCCTGGACGAGCACGGCCACCTTGGCCAGAGCGTCGACGACCTGCTGCTGGCGTCGTGGGGCGATGAGCCGGCACTGGTGCTCGCTGAGATCGCCAAGCGCCTCGACCACGAGCCCGAGGCCGTCGAGACGCGCCGTGCCCGCCTCCGGCGCGAGGCGGAGGAGCTGGCCGACGGCGTCCGAGCCCGACTCGCCGATCGGCCGGAGGAGCTGGAGCGGTTCGAGCGCGTCCTCGACTTCGCGCGCCGGATCGGCCCGATCACGGAGACCCACAACTACTGGATCGATCGCAAGTCCCAGGCGCACGTTCGCAGGCTGGCCCTGCGTGCCGGCGCCCGGCTGGTGCGCGATGGGGTATTCGATGCACCGGACGACGTGTTCTACCTGCACAGCGCCGAGGTTGCGGACCTCCTGCACGCGCCCGGCGATCGCCGATCCCTCATCGCCGCGCGCCGCGCGGAGCATGCCCGCCACCAGCGCCTCTCACCACCCCACGTCGTGGGCAAGGCGCCGGATGCGCCCAGCGGCCCGGTCGATCGGTTCGACGGCGCCCGGGTCGAGTCGACGGAACCCGACCTGCTGCGCGGCACGGGCGCATCGGCGGGCGTGGCCCGAGGCCCCGCCCGGGTTGTGCTGACCTCGGCGGAGTTCAATCGCATCCGGCCCGGCGACATCATCGTCTGCCCGTCGTCGAACCCGTCGTGGGTACCGGTGTTCACGATCGCCGGTGGGCTGGTGACCAATACGGGTGGCGTCCTGTCCCACGCCGCCGTCGTCGCCCGCGAGTTCGGATTGCCCGCGGTCGTCGGGACTCGTGATGCGACCACGCGGATCCGGGACGGGCAGCAGGTCGAGCTCGACGGCACGGCGGGGACCGTCCGGCTCCTTTGAGCTCGCGCCCGTGACCGTCGCGTGAGCGTGCCCCGGGAGCGCGTCCTGTCCGGGCTGATGCTCGGCCTCGCGAGCGGCGCCATCCTCGTGCCACTCAACTCGACGATGCTCGCCGTCGCCCTGCCCGACGTGATGGGCGAGTTCCACCTCGGCGCGAGCGAGGTGAGCACGCTCGTCAGCCTCTATCTCGGATCCGTGGCGATCGTGATCCCCATCGCCGGCACGCTGTCCGACCGGTTCGGAGCACGGCCAACCTTCCTTGCCGGTGTGCTCGCCTTTGGTGCGGCGTCGCTGGTCGCCGCGGTGACCAGCTCGTTCGCGGTGCTCGAGCTGGCTCGGGTGCTCCAGGCGAGCGCCGGCGCCCTCGTGTCGACATCGTCGACCGTGCTGCTGCGTGAGGTCGCGCCGGCCTCACGCCGCGGCGAGGCATTCGGCGTCTTCGACCTCCTCGTCTCGACCAGCGCCGCCGCCGGTCCGTTCATCGGTGGCGTCATCGTCGCCGCGTTCGGCTGGCGGGCGATGTTCCTGCTCGCTGCGCCGATCGCGGCGGTCGCGGCCGCCTCGGTCGGGCTCATGCTCCGCGGCGAGGCGGCACCGGGCGGGCGGATCAGCGGCGGCCGCCACCTGGACGTCGTCGGCCTCGCGCTTCTCGCCGGCGCGATCGGCGCGTTCCTGGTCGGGATCCAGGGCGGGCAGGCAGCGACGACGGAACGGCTGGCCTGGTTCGGGGCGATGGCGGCGCTGCTGGTCGCGTTCGTCGCGTGGGAGCTGCGCCAGGACGATCCCGCGATCGATCCGCGGCTGTTCGCGCGGCGGCCCTTCGCGGCGGCGAGCCTCGGCGTGTTCGGCATGACCGTGGTGCTGCACGGCTGTTTCGTCGCCGTGCCGCTCCTCGTCGAGCTCGTGCTCCGCGAGCCGGCGACGGCGAGCGGCACCGTCCTCCTGGGCATCGCCGGGGTGAGCGCGATCGTCGCGCCGTTCGGCGGGCGGATCTCCGATCGGCGCGGGCGACGAATCGTGGCGGTCGTCGGCTCGGCGATCAGCGCCCTCGGGCTGGTGGCGCTCGCGGTGCCGGGCGCGGCAAGCTCGGCGGTCGTGGTCGGGCTGCTGCTCGGCGTCGTCGGGCTCGGGATGGGCCTGTCGGGCTCGCCTCGGATGACTGCCGCGCTCGAGAGCGTGGAGGTGGATCGCGTGGGGATGGGCTCGGGGACGTACTACACGTCGCGCTACATGGGCGGCGCCGTGGGGGCGAGCGTGATGGGCGCGCTGCTCGGCGGGACCGTGACCGCCGGCGGGGTGTCGATCGGGTTCGGGTTCCTCGCCCTGGCTGCGCTCGGGGTGGCGATCGTCTCGGTTGGGCTGCCGGGCCGGCACAGGTGATGCCCACCGGGACATCCCTATCAGGGAACCAGGATCACTCCTCGCCGATGTCCTCGTTCCAGATGTCCGGGTGCTCGGTGATGAAGCCCTGGAGCAGCTCGTAGCACTCCGCCGAGTCGAGGTTCACGACCTCGACGCCCCGAGAGCGGAGGTAGTCCTCGCCGCCCATGAACGTGCGGTTCTCGCCGATGACGATCCGGGGGATCCCGTACAGCAGGATCGCGCCGGTGCACATGTCGCACGGCGACAGGGTGGTGGCCATCGTCGCTCGCCGGTACTTCGAGGCGGGCAGGCGCCCGGCCACCTCGAGCGCGTTCGTCTCGCCGTGGTGGATCGCGCTGCCGTCCTGGATCCGCCGGTTGTGCCCGGCCCCGACGACCTGGCCGTCGATCAGGATCGCGGCCCCGATCGGGATGCCGCCTTCGGCGCGCCCGATCCGCGCCTGCTCGATCGCGACCGCGAGGAGCTCGGTGTCGTTCATTGGTCGCAACGGTAGCGCGTGGCTGATCCGCGGCGACGCCGATTGCGCATCCATGATGGCATCGGCGATCCACAGGCTGGAGGGCTTGGCAATGGGCAGGTCATTCGATCGATTCGCGGGCTTGGCCTCGATTCTCGCGGGAGCGGCCGGCGTCGGCTACGCGGTGGCGTTCGTGGTGCTCAAGAACGGACCGCTCTCCGCGCAGTTCCTCACGCTCGCGCCGCTGTTCGCCGTCGCGGGGCTCGTGGCTGTCTTCGAGCGGGTCCGCTCGATCGATTCGGGCTACGCCACCCTCGCGCTCGCGCTCGGCGCCTTCGGCTCGCTGGCGGCCTCTACCCACGGCGTGTACGACCTCTCGAACGTGCTCCATGCGCCAGCTGCGCTGCCCGCGGACGTCCCCTCCGCCCTCGACCCACGCGGCTACGGGACGTTCGCCCTGACCGGGCTTGCGGTACTGATCCTTGCCGGGCTCGCCGGCCGATCGCGAGAGCTGCCCGGCTGGGTGCGCCCGCTCGGGCTTGCGCTCGGCACGTCCCTGGTGCTCACGTTCCTCGCGCGGTTGGTCGTCCTCGACGCGACGAGCCTGCTCGTGCTCGTGCCGGCTCTGGTGAGCGGCCTGCTCAGCCCGATCTTCTTCCTGCTGCTTGGCGCCTGGCTCCTCGGCTGGCGGCGCCCTGCGGCCTGAGGCACCTACCCTTGGCCTGATGTCGCCTCGGCTCAGGTTCGCCGTGCCGGCCCTCCTCGTCGTGTCCATCGCGGTCGCGGGGCTGCTGCTCACGAGCGGAGGCGGCCTGATCGCGGTTGATCCCGGGAGCGCGACGCCATCCGCGGGCGGCCGAGCGCCCGGCGACACGGACGCCCCCCCGACGCCCGAGGCCACCGTGATCCCGACGCCGACGCCGCGGCCCGGGGTCGGCGGCACGGAGCTGTTCGGCTATCTCCCCTACTGGCAGATGTCCGAAGCCGATGCCGCATACCTCGACGGGGTGCCACTCTCGACCCTGGCGATGTTCTCGGTGTCGGCGCGTCGGAACGGCGCCATCGACAGTCGTGACGTCGGCTACAAGCGCATCACCGGCGCGCTCGGCCGGCGGATCATGGACGAGGCGCAGGCACGCGGCACGCGGGTCGAGCTCGTGTTCACCAGCTTCGGCGGCAACAGGAACGGGATCTTCTTCGGTCGGCTCCCGATCCCGGCACCCGCTGCATCGCCGAGCGCCGCCCCGAGCAATGGCGACGCTCCGAGCCCATCGACGAGGCTGAGCGCCCCGCCCCCCGCGCCACCATGGCATCGGACGGTGGGCGAGCTCGTGGACCTCGCGGTTGCTCTCGGCGTCGACGGGCTCAACGTCGACGTCGAGCAGCTGGACGAGCTCGATCGAGAAGCCTACGGCGAGTTTCTCGGGGCCCTGCGATATGCGTTGCGCGCGGCCAGGCCCGGTGCGACGCTGAGCGTCGCCACCGAGGCGGGCCTGCGGGGCATGGGCAACGCGATCGCGGCCAGCACCGCTGGGGTCGATCGCATCTTCCTCATGGGCTATGACTACCACTGGTCCGGTTCGCAGCCCGGCGCGAGCTCGCCCATCGACCGCACCGACGGGCTGTACACCCTGCGCTGGTCGATCGAGCAGTACGTCGCCGCGGGCGTGCCCCGCGATCGGATCGTGCTGGGCCTGCCGCTCTATGGCATGACCTGGCGCACGACCGGCCCGGACCGCACGGCGCCGGTCCTCGGCCGCGGCTCGACCTGGATTTTGACCCGTCACCAGGATGTCCTGCTTGATCCCACCTTCGCGCCGGGTCGCGATCCCCTCGAGGTCAGCGAGTTCTTCATCCGCCCGGAAGGCGACGCGTGGCGCGTGACCTACTACGACTCGCCTGCGACGCTGCGCGTGAAGCTCGCACTCGCCCGCGATCAGGGCCTGGCGGGCGGCGGCTTCTGGGCGATTGGCTACGAGCGCGGCCTGCCCGGCTACCTCGAGCTGATGCGCGCCTTCCGTGACGGCCAGGTCGGCCGCTCCGAGGCACTCACGCCCCTCGTCGCTCCCTGAGGCGCACGGCGCCGGTCACGGATCGGCGTCGGTTCGCGGGCCAGCGGTCGTGCGGGGCCCCGTGGGCGCTCCTCAGTCGCGGGCCGGCGTCGGTTCGCGGGCCAGCGGTCGTGCGGGGCCCCGTGGGCCAGCGGTCGTGCGGGACCGCGTGGGCCAGCGGTCGTGCGGGACCGCGTGGGCCGAGCTGCAAGCGACGCTTGCGCTATGGAGTGACTGTCAGCTCGCGACCGGGTCGACGGACGCTCTCATGCGGGGCCCGCGCCCGAAAGGACGCCGGTTGTGGCCGAAACGGGCGCTCGTGCGTGGATAGCGCTTACCAGGCTTGCGCCTGCGGCTGAATCACGTCGCAGGTGGCGATTGCGCAAGCCAGGCTCGCGATTGGCATTAGCCGCGCCGGCGTGGGAGCGCAAAGAGGCGCCGCCGGCTCCCGCCCGCTCGAGTCCGGCACCGCCGCTCCTGTCCCCTCCCGTCCGCTCGCGCCCGCTCCCAACCGCTCGCGCCCGCTCCCGAGCGACGGTCGCCAGGCAGCGTTCCGGCCTTCCGCCCCGGGGCTTGACGCCGACGTGGTCACCACTGTATAACGTCGCACGATATATCGGTCCACGGTATATCGCCTCACGAGCGAGGGCCGGCGGCGCGCGACGTCAACCCACTGGAACCGGCTACGAGAAACCTGCTACTTGACAGTAGCCTACTATTGGCATAACGTGATACCTGTAGGTAGCACGCCACGAACGACGAGCAGGGAGTCAGCGCCATGGTCACGCTTCGTCCAACGAGCCCCGCCGGGCTCCTTCTCAGAGTCACCATCGTGGTCCTCGCCCTCGCCACCGGCTGGATCCACTCGACCCTCGGCGGGCTGCTGTTCTCGCTGAATGCCGCCGGCTACGTCGTGGCTGCGGCCGCGATGGTCGCGCCCATCGGGCTGGCCATCCGGTTCCGCTGGTTCATCCGCCTCGGTCTGATCGTCTACGCCGCGACGGCGATCGTCGGCTGGTACCTGATCGGCCCGCGGTACGACGTGGCCTACCTCGCCAAGGGCATCGAGATCGGCTTGATCACGCTGCTCCTGGTCGAGGTCCGGGCCTATGACGGCAACCCGCTGCGGCGCATCCGCCAAGCCCTCCGCCCGAGCGGGCCCGGCGCACCAGCCTGATCGAGCGCAGACGATGCACGCAGTCCGCCGTTCGATCGGCATCGCTATCGCGACCGTCCTCGCCGCGGCCGCGCTGTCCGCCTGCGGCAGCGGGGCGGCGCCGGCCCGGACGCCGCCCGCCTCGGGCGATCCAGCCGGTCCCTGGATCGCGATCTCGGCCGCGGACATCGCCTTCAACCAGGCCGCGGTCTCGGTTGCGTCGAATCAGCCATTCACCATCGTGTTCGAGAACCGCGAGGCGGTCCCGCACAACGTCTCGCTGATCGCCGGCGCCCCCGACAGCGAGCGCCGCTTCGAGGGCGCGGTCGTCAACGGCCCGGCGACCCGCTGGTATGCCGTGCCGGCGCTCGCTCCCGGAACCTACCGCTTCGTCTGCGACGTGCATCCGAGCATGACCGGCCGGCTGACCGCGACCTGACGCCATCCGAAATTCCGCACGCCTGACCCGATTGGGTCGCTTGCGAATCGCTCGGCCGCCCCGAAACTGCTTCGCACATGGGAGGAGCGACGACGGGGGCCCGCTCACCTGGCCAGCCGGTGCCATCCGTGACGCGCGCATCGCTGGCCCGACCATCGGTCGTGCGCGCCGTCGACACGCTGCGCATCGAGCTCGACGACCCGGCGATGACCACCCTCGCGATCGCCGCGCTCACGATCCTGACCTTCACCGCCGTGCGGATCACCGGCGGCGCGCCGAGCGCGATCATGGAGCTCGGCTACGCCCCCGTCGCCCTCGCCGCGTACGCGTTCGGCTGGCGCGGCGGGCTCGGGATCGGCTTCCTCGTGGGGGCGGTCCTCGGCCCGCTCCCGGCGCTGCTCGGCTTCGACCGGGTCGAGGGCCCCGCCGAGTGGTGCATCCGGATCACCGTGTTCGCCGGCATCGGCACGCTCCTCGGGACGATGTTCGGGCGGACCGCGGTCGACGCCGGCGAGGTGCACGCTCGCCTGGCCGCGGTCGAGGAACGCGAGCGCCAGAGCCTCCTCGCCCTGGCGACCGCGGCGGAGTCCCGTGACACGGACGCCGGCGAGCACGTCCGGCGCCTGGAGGTCACCTCGCGCAGGGTGGCGACGCGGCTGGGAATGAGCGAACGCCAGGTCGCTGACATCGGCACGGCTGCCGCATTCCACGACATCGGCAAGCTGCGCGTGCCGGAGCGGATCCTCATGAAGCCGGGGCCGCTCGACCCGGACGAATGGACCGTCGTCCGCCTGCACCCGATCTGGAGCGAGCAGGCGCTCGGCGCCGGCGGCCACCTCGCCGTCGCGCGCGAGGTCGCCCGGTGGCATCACGAGAATTGGGACGGCACCGGCTATCCCGACGGGCTGTACGGGGACCGAATCCCGCTCGCAGCCCGGATCGTCCGCGTCGCCGACGCGTTCGATGCCCTGACCAACCGCCGGCCGTACCAGGCCCCGGTCTCGTTCGAGGCGGCGCTCGAGGAGCTCCAGGCCCGCGCCGGCCACGACTACGACCCGGAGCTCGTGATCCACTTCGTGGAACTGATCCGCAACGATGCGGAGCTTCGCGCCGAGCTGACCGACCTGCGCCTCGTCTAGGGCGACGACCCGGGGGTCGCCGCGCCGGAGGGCTCGGTCGTCGCCCCCGACTCGAGCGCAAGGAGCATCTGCCGGACCCGATCGATGACGAGATCGGGGCGGTCGAGATGGATGAAGTGGCTGACGCCGGGAACGATCTCCAGCTCTGCGTGCGGGTAGCGCCGCCTGATCGCCCGATACCACGCCGCGACCTTGGCCTCCTGGTCGGGCTCCTGGTAGCGGCCATACGGATCTGTGTACAGCAGGAGGGTCCTGGGCAGGGCGGCATCGGCGGCCTGCAGCTCGGGCAGGGTCGCCGTCAGGTCGAGGTCCTCACCCCGCCTGAACGTCCCGACGGCGTCGTCCAGGGATCGCCGGATCTCGTCGCGGAACGCCTGGTCGAGCGCGGGATCGGCGTCCATCCCGAGATCCGGTTCGTACGTGTCGAGCATCACGAGGCCGAGCACGGGATCGCCCGCGCTCGCGGCAAACAGGCGCGCGTAGATACCACCGAGCGAGTGGGCGACGACGACGTACGGCCCACGCTCGCCCGCGGCCGCGAGCGCCGACCGCAGGTCCGCCACGGCCTCGGCCCCGGTGTGCAGGCCGCGCGGCGTGCTCCTGCCGAGCCCCGGCCGGTCCCAGGCGCAGGTGCGCGTGATTGCGGCAAGGCCATCCAGCAGCGTGCCCCACCCGTCGGCGCCGCCGCCGAAACCCGCCTCCAGGATGACCGTCGGACTCCCGGCCCCCCGGCAATCGAGGTAGACGGCGCGCCCATCGACGGCCACGCTCACGCCCCGAGCCGCATAGGTCGGCCCGGGGTTCTCGTGGAGCCCCGGTGTCAGCCAGGCCGCGAGGCCGCCGTCCCGGGCGATGTCGATGGCCAGCCCGAGCGCCGCCCCGATGACGATCGCGGCGACGACCAGCAAGCCGCGACGAAGAAGCCGGCGGCGAGCCACGCTATGTCGCGATTCGCTGCTCGATGCGCCGATCGGGCAC
Source organism: Patescibacteria group bacterium (assembly GCA_035495215.1). Lineage (GTDB taxonomy): Bacteria > Chloroflexota > Limnocylindria > Limnocylindrales > CSP1-4 > UBA5189. Next base: position 13,696 of record DATJGH010000041.1, on the reverse strand, counting down.
GATCCAGATCGCGGCCACGAACCAGTAGATGCCGAACGCGACCAGCGGCGCGATGAACGAGATCGGGATCGCCAGGCCGTACAGCAAGGGCGAGATCCGACCCTTGAAGTCGTCGCCGAGCGCCTCGGCCAGCGTGCTCGTCTGGCCCGGGGCCGCGATGAGGGCCCTGACCAGGAAGCCGTACGAGACCGCGGCCATGATCAGGATCAGGCCGTACAGCGCGACCGGGAACGCCGCGAACTCGTTCTCGCCCATCCATGCCGTGGCGAATGGCACGAGCGACAGCCAGAACAGCAGCAGCATGTTCGACCACAGGACCCGGCCGCTCACGGTCTTGGCGGCCTGCAGCAGGTGGTGGTGGTTGTTCCAGTAGATCGCCAGGTTGGCGAAGCTGAGGACGTACGCCACGAAGATGGGCGCAAGCGGCAGCAGGTCCTGCACGTCGGACCCGTGCGGCGGCACGAGCTCGAGCACCATGATCGTGATGATGATCGCGATCACGCCGTCGCTGAACGCCTCGAGCCGGCCCCTCGTCACCCGGTGATCATGCCCTACCCCGTCGACCCCGATCGAGTCGCGTAGCATCGCGTCCGTGAGCATCCGGATCCGGAGCTGGCACGCCGGCGCGATGGAGGAGTCGACCGACGTCGACGACCTCGCGCGGCTCGTCGCCGCGAAGGACAGCGCCACCTGGATCGACATGAGCGGCCCGAGCGCCGAGCTCCTGCACGCCGTCGCACGGCGGCTCGGGCTGCATCCGCTGATCGCCGAGGACATCGTCGAGCGCAACGAGCGGGCCAAGGTCCGGCTCGTCGGCGACGTCATCCACGTCGTGCTGTTCGAGCTCGATCGGCAGGACCAGATCAAGATCCAGGAGGTCGACTTCGTCCTCGGCCGCGACTTCCTGCTCTCGGTGCATCCGCCGGCCTGGGATCCGATGGCCGCCCACCAGGTCAAGATGGGTGTCGCACCCCTGCTGTCGAAGGGCCCGGACCTGCTGCTGTGGGCGCTCATCGACTCGATCGTTGACGGCTACTTCCCGGTGTTCGACAAGCTCGGCGACGAGATCGACGAGGTCGAGGATCTGTCGATCTCGCAAACCGTGCCGGCAACGCTGCAACGCATCTTCCGGTTGAAGCGGGAGCTGCTCAAGGTTCGGCATTACGTCGCACCGAGTCGCGAGGTCGTCGCGCAGCTGACGAGCCGCGAGTTCGAGATCATCCGCGAGCCGAACGTCTTCTACTTCCGCGACGTGTACGACCACCTGATCCGGCTCAACGACGAGCTCGATTCGTTCCGGGAGCTCGTCGCCGGCGCGCTCGAGGTGTACCTGTCCTCGATCAACAACAACCTGTCGACGATCATGAAGCGGCTGACCGGGGTGACGGTCATCCTGGCCGGGGTCGGCGCGATCGGGGGACTCTTCGGGATGAGCGAGGCGGCCACTGCCCTCGCCGGCGGCGAGGGCCCGGGCTTCTACGTGATCCTGGTCGGGACGATCCTGGCCTCGGTGGTCGCCGTGTTCTTCCTCCGCCGGATCGACTGGATCTGACCGACTAGCAGGGCGGGATCGCCACCTGTCCGCTCACCTGCCCGTTCGACAGCAACGCAACCTGCGCCGCCACGTCGTCCGCCTTGCCGGCCTGGATCGCGGTGACGAACGCGTCACGCCAGGCGAGGACGGCCGGGTCGCTCGATTGGAGCTTGCCGAGGCCCGTGACGAGCTTGTCCTTGTTCGCGGCGACGATGCTCGGCACGTCCGCCCCGGACGCCTTGATCTGGTCGATGATCGCCAGCGTCTCGGCGTCGAGGCAGGCACCGGCGGCGCCGCTCGGGGGCACGGTCGGGACGTTGCCGGGCAAGGTCGGGATGTTCGATGCGGTGACGCCCGAGCACCCGCCCAGCCCGAGGGCCAGGGCGGCGAGGAGCGCCGTTGCGGCGCCGGCACGGGTGCCGATCACGCGGGTGGGCATGGACATGGGGCACTCCTTCTCGTTCGGCACCAGCATGGCCTGTGTCGCGCTGCGGGCCCTCTGCCGATCTCGTGCCTCGGGCTCGCAAACGTCTCACGTGCGGTGGGAATCAACGAGGGCCGCCTCCGCGGGAGACGGCCCTCGTGTGTTGCGTGCGCGAGATCGGCCTACGGCGCGTAGTCGCCGTAGATGTCCTGGTCGAGGCCGCCGTCGCGCGGGCACGTGTCGCTCGAGATGGCGCCGCTCGAGGTCACGTGGCGACACTGGAGAACGTCGGCGCCGGTCTCGTCCTGCGCGGTCTCGCGCAGGTCGGTACCGGCCACCGTGTTGCGCCAGTCTGTCCACGTGCCGAAGGTCACGCCGTCGACCGAATCGATCCACAGGTAGTCGCCGCCGAAGGGCACGGTCCGTCCGGCGAACTGCTCCCAGTTGCCGTTCGTCGTCGTGTCGCTGATTCGGGCGGCACCGGACCAGGCACCACCGGTGATCGGGCGCGTCGCGCCGTACACGTCGAGCGCCGGGCCGCTGTTGCCGTCGGCATCGTTGCCTGGCGGCCGGATGCGGAAGGTCGAGGCGTCGTTGTTGACGTCGTTGCGGGTATCCCACCACAGGGCGTGGACGGTGCCCGCGTCGACGGCGAGGTCGGGATAGAACTGCTGGCCCTCGGTGGTCAGCGCGATTCGCTCCGGGGTCGTGTGCGCGCCGGTCGCGCCGTTGTACCGGACGTAGTAGATCGCCGACTGGCCGCCGACGCCCTGCTCGCCGGCCCAGCCGAAGGTCGTGCCGGTGGGCACCTCGCTGCCCTGCACGATCGCCTCGTACACCACGTACACCCACTCGTGCGCGGTGTCGTTCTGGTCGGCGGTCGCGCGCGGCCCGCTGTCCACCCGGAAGAACGTGTAGCCGGACTCGCAGCCGGTGCCGATGCCGTCGCCGCAGTCGCGTGCGCTGCCGCCGCCAAGCTGCGCGTCGGTCATGCCCATCGCCGCGAAGTTGGTGATCGTCCCGGCATGGCCAAAGCTCTTGCCGCAGTCGGTGGACTTGGCGACCCCGACCCCATCGACCTGGTGCCCGCTGTCCTTGAACTGGCCCCAGGTCACGTAGACATGGCCGTTGCCGGTGACCGAGATCTCCGGCAGCTGGACGTCGTGCACGCCGTCAGACAGCTTCATCGGCTGCGAGAACGTGACGCCGTGGTCCGTCGAGCGGACGAAGTAGATCGCCACGCCACCGTTGCCGGTGAAGCGCGACCAGGCGAAGTACACGTTGCCACGGCACGAGGTGTCGGTTCGGTCGGCCTCGATCGCTGTCTTGTCGTGGAACTTGCCGAGGAGGAACGGCGCCGACGAACCCTTGGCCACGACGACGGTCCCGGAGTACCGCTTCCCGTCGTTGAGCGTGTTGCCACCGGGCCCGTCGGGGTTGACGTAGCGGGCGACCCACTCGTCGCCGAACGTCTTGAGACTCCCGGCCGGATCGTCGCTCGACTCGGAGCCCATGAAGACGCGGCCGTCGCCGTCCCAGGCAATGACCGGGTCGCCGGAGCTCGCGGTGCGGATCCTGGCGAGGGCGCCGAGCGTCGACGTGTCGCCGGGGTAGCCCGGAACGAGCGAGCTGACGAAGCTGTGGCCCGCGTCCTCGGAGCGGTAGTAGCCGAGCCAGATCGGGCCCGACGGAATCGGGGCGCCGTCGGCGTCGTTGCCGTTGTTGTACACGGCGCAGTAGTCGTTGCTCGATCCGATCATCACCCGGTTGTCGCGCGGGTTGATGGCGAGCGCGGGCTCGTTCTGGCGACCGCGCGAGCGCGAGCACTCATTGAGCGTGGCGTCCGTGTAGTGCGGCAGGCCTGCCAGGTCGTCCGCGCTGACATAGCCGGACAACGATGGCGCGTCCTTGCTCAGCCGGACGTCGGTGCCGGGGCTCGATGCGAGCACCGTCGACGCACACAGCAGTGCGCTGGCGATGGCGGCAAGGATGCCCATGGGGGCGCGTGGTGCACGAAAGCCGGTCATGGCTCTCCCCTGCTCGATGCGCCCTCAAGCTCGAGGTGAGCGCTGGGTCCTCCAGTGGTGTCGTGCCCCCAAACCCGGCGCGACCAGCTCCTCGCAGCGGACGCTTTGGGCCATCCTCGCGGTCGGCCGCCGAACCGTCAAACGCCCCGTTGCCTCTCGGCAACATCGGTTCGGCCGCTCAGCGTGCTGTTTTGCGCGCCCGGAGGACTTCCGCGATCGCTGCTCGGGCGACTCGGCGGCTCGTTGCCTGCCGCGCCGTCGGCTCGGCCGTGTCGCCTGGACCGGTCTGCCCCGAGATCGCCCGGCGCAGGTAGCGGTCGACCTCGGCGTTGGGCATCGGTCGGGCGAAATGGAAGCCCTGGCCGAACCGGATGCCCAGCGCCCGGAACCAGTCGGCCTGGTCGGGGGTCTCGATGCCCTCGGCGATCATCTCCAGGCGAAGCGCGCGGCCGAGCTCGACGATCGCCTGGCTGAGGACGTGGGCGTCGCCGACGCCATCGCCGGTCGGGACGAACGAGCGGTCGATCTTGAGCTCGTCGATCTGGAACGCGTGCAGGTAGCCGAGCGACGAGTAGCCCGTGCCGAAGTCGTCGATGGCGAGGCGCAGCCCCAGGGCGCGCAGCTCGCCGATCCGCTGGATGGTCTCGAAGCCGGGCGTGAGCAGCGTGCCCTCGGTGATCTCGAGCGTGAGATTCGCCGCGGGCATGCCCGTCCGGGTCAGCGCCGACACGATCATGGGCACGAGCCCGGGGTCGCGGAACTGGCGTGCCGACAAGTTGACGTACAGCCGCAGGTCGGGCAGCCCGTACCCCGTCTGCCACGCGCGCACGCGCGCGCAGCCCTCGGCGATGACCCAGCGGCCGATCGGCAGGATCTCGCCGGTCTCCTCGGCCAGCTCGATGAACTCCGCGGGCAGGTGCAGCAGGTGGCCTTTCGGCTGCCAGCGGACCAGCGCCTCGAGGCCCACCGGAGCGCCGTCGTCGAGGCCGACGATCGGTTGGAAGTGCAGCTGCAGCTCGTCCCGCGACTCCGCCCCGCGCAGCAGCGCGGCCAGCTCGCTGCGTGCCGCGGCGGTCTCGAGCAGGTCCTTCCGGAACGCGACGACCTGGCCCCGGCCGGCTGCCTTCGCCGCATACATCGCGATATCGGAGTTGCGCAGGAGGTCCTCGCTGTTGCTGCTGTCGGGGCCGGAGAGCGCGTAGCCGATGCTGGCGCTGACGATCGGCAGCGCGTCGCCCAGCTCGATTGGCTGGATGATCCCGTCGAGCAGCCGCTGGCAGACAGCCAGCACGACATCCTCGTCGTCGACGTCCTCGAGCAGCACCGCGAACTCGTCGCCGCCGAGGCGGCCGGCAGTGTCGCCGGGTCGGATGATCGTCCGGATCCGCTCCGCGATCACCTGCAGCGCGCGGTCGCCCTTCGCGTGGCCGAAGCGATCGTTGAGATGCTTGAAGTGGTCGAGGTCGATGAACAGGACGCCGACGTGCTTCGGGCTTCGGCCTCGGATGCGCTCGAGGGCGTGGTCGACGCGGTCCTGCAGCCGTGACCGATTGGCGAGCCCGGTGAGCGGGTCGCGATAGGCGAGCTGGCGCAGCTCGTCATAGAGCCGCGCGTTGTCGAACGTCGTCGCCGCCTCGCGGACGAGCATCGTCGCGAGCTGGACGTCGCGCTCCGAGAACGCGCCGGAGCGGGCGGAGGTGAGCTCGACGATCCCGATCGAGTCGCCGCGGACGACGAGCGGCAGCATCACGAGCGAGCGATGGCCGATCGAGCGCAGGTACTCCACCTCGGCCGGATCCGCGTCCGCGTCGACGACGTCGACGACGAACGGCTCGTGCGAGGTCAGCACCCGGCGAGTGGCGGGGAAGGCAGCGAGCTCGTAGGCGGGCTCGAGGAGCGCGCCGCGCTCCACCGGGTAGCTGCCGAACGTGACGACGAGATCGCCGCTCCGGTCCCAGGTGCTCAGCACGCAGTGGTCGGCTCGAGCGACGAGGGCGATGTGGCGCGCCAGCCGGTTCCCGACGTCCTTCGGGTCGAGCGTCGCCGCCAGGTCGTGCGACATCTCGATGACGTGGCGGAGCTCGGAGGCCGTGTCGGTCAGGCGCGTGCTGGCGATCCGCAGGAAGACCAGGAACAGCACGTACACGATCACGACCGTGGAGGTCGGGAGGATCAATGCGATCGCGCCGCCCGAGCGGGTACCCCACGGCAGGAGGTCCGGCGCGGCGAGCGAGAAGACGCCGACCAGGGCGCTGACCGCCATCAGCCGGGTCAGGGAGGTGCGGTGGACGTACGGCAGCGCAAGGATGACCGGGATCAGCGAGCCCACGGCGACCGCCACCCCGATCACGGGCTCGGCGACGACCGCGGCGGCGGCCGCGACCTGCGTGCCCACCGCGACGCGGATCGCGAGGTCTGATTCCGAGCGCGAAGCGGCGACGCGGGCCTCGAGCAGCAGCCACAGGGCAAAGATCGCCGCCAGGCCGCCCACCGCGGCAAGCGAGTCCACTCCGACGCTCGCGCCGATGCCCGCCCAGAACGCGCCGACCGGAAGGACGATAAGGCCGAACAGGCGCAGCGCACGCCTGAGTGCCTCTACCCTGCCGCTCTCCGTCACCCGGTCTGGTCCTCCGGCGCGTGGCTGGTCTCGACGGCCGCTGGGGTGGACCAGGCAACGCCGGCGCCATCGTTGGTCGCGGCGCCTGCGCAGCCACCGTGACGAGCGCACGGTCGCAGGCACCCACGACCACCGGTATCCCCCGTTCGACCTACTCCATTGGCGTGGTTTGACGGGTTCCCCGCGTCAGGCCGTTCGGTTTTCGGAGCCCCGCCGCCGGGAACTTCTCACGAGCGCGTTACAGCTTGTTTCCTGCCTCGCATTCGCAACGCGGTCGGCCGGGAGTCAGTGGGTCCTGCGAGGACTGCCCACCCAAGGTTGCTCCAGGCGGCCGAACCGGCGGATCTCCGCTCGGACGGCGCAGCCAAGAGGAAAGGGATGCAACGAATGACGTACGACGATCGAGATCGAGACATGCGCAGGACGGATGACCTGGGCGACGACACGCTCCCCGAGAACGAGGAGCACGGGAACGAGGCCGTCGGCGCAGGCGCCGGCGCCATCGGTGGCGCCCTGGTCGGCGGCGCGGTCGCGGGGCCTCCGGGCGCCCTGGTTGGCGGCGTCATCGGTGCCGCGGGCGGCGCGGCCGCCGGCGAGTCCACGGAGGGCAATGACGAGGCCGGCTCGACCGCCGGCGGCGCGGCTGGCGCCGTGACCGGCGCCGTCGTGGGTGGCGCGATCGCGGGCCCTCCGGGCGCGGTGGTCGGCGGGGCCGTCGGTGCTGGCGCTGGTGCCGGGACCGGAGACCAAGTCGAGGAAGAGGCCGAAGAGGACGGCAACGTCCACCGCGACTACACGACCACAAACCGCTAACCGTTCGCATCTCCCGAGACAAGCCCGGCGCCCGAGACCTCCCCTCGGCGCCGGGCCGTTTCATGCCCGTAGCCTGCTACCGTTGCCCCGATGTCGACCGGCCCACGGCCGGGAGCGGTCCCCGGGGCCGGCGTTTTCGATCGCCTGGGCGGTGACCGAACCCGTCTCGTCCTGACCAGTGGAACGCTGCTCTTCGTCGAACTGCTGCTGATCCGCTGGATTCCGTCCGAAGTCCGCTACATCGGCTTCTTCTCGAACTTCCTGCTGATGGCCAGCTTCCTGGGCATCGGCATCGGCCTGTTGCTCGGGCGCCGGCGCGCGCTCAATACCGTCGCGATCTTCCCGATCCTGCTGCTCGCAGTCGTGGCGCTCATCTCCAAGCTCGAGCTCAACGTGCAGGTCCGCTCGACCGACGAGCTGTTCTTCGGGCTCGCCGAGAGCAGCGCCGCGGACGTGAACTTCCTGGTGCTGCCGATCGTGTTCGCGCTCGTGACGGCGCTGATGGCCGCCCTCGCGATCCCGCTCGGGCCCCTGCTGCGCTCGATGCCGCCGCTGCGCGCCTACGCCTGGGACATCACCGGCTCCATGCTCGGGATCGCGGGCTTCACCCTGCTCTCTGCCGCCGGGACGCCGCCCATCGCCTGGTTCGCAGTGGCGTCAGGGCTCGTGCTGCTCCTGCTCGCGGGTGGCGGTGGGAGCCGCCTGCTGCGCATCCCGGCCACGCTCGCCCTCGTCGTGATGCTGCTCCTGACGTGGACCGAGGCGAACGCGAGCGAGATCTGGTCGCCGTATTACCGCATCAACACCTACCGCGCGGCGAACGGCGAGCTGTACGTCAACGTCAACGGCATCCCGCACCAGGCGCTCCACCCGGTCGACGCGCCGAAGGAGCAGTTCTACGATCAGCTGTACCGCTGGTTCCCGGGCAGGACGTACGCGCAGGTGCTCGTCGTCGGCGCCGGTTCGGGCACCGACGTCGCGATCTCGCTGGCGAAGGGCGCCGGCCACGTCGACGCGGTCGAGATCGACCGGGGCATCCAGCAGCTGGGCATCGACCAGCATCCCAACCACCCCTATCAGGACGCACGGGTCACCCGCTACGAAAACGACGGCCGCGCCTTTCTGCGCGGCACCGACAAGAAGTACGACCTGGTCATCTTCGCCCTGCCCGACTCGCTGACCCTCGTCAGCTCGACCGCGAACATCCGCCTCGAGTCATTCCTGTTCACGGATCAGGCGTTCCAGTCGGTGCGCGACCACCTCGCCCCGAACGGCGTCTTCGTCGTCTACAACTACTACCGGGACAACTGGCTGATCGCGAAGATCGCGTCGATGCTCGAGGCGGCCTTCGACAGCCACCCGATCATCCGGCTGTACGACGCCCACAAGGCGATCTTCGCCGTGGGACCGATGATCGAGGCGCTCAACGGCAGCCCGCCTCCGGGCGACGGGGTCGATGCCGTGCCCGATCCGGGCCCCGGCGATCCGCCCAGGGCCGCTTCCGACGACTGGCCATTCCTGTACCTGCGCACGCCGTTCATCGCGCCGCACTACCTCGCCGGGCTCGGCTTCGCGCTGCTCATCGCGCTGTTCGGCGTGTCCACCGCCGCGCGCGTGGGCGGCACCACGATCCGTCGGTTCAGCCCGCACTTCTTCGTGCTCGGCGCCGCGTTCCTCCTCCTGGAGACGCGCTCGCTGGTCAGCTTCTCGCTGCTGTTCGGCTCGACATGGCTTGTCAACGCGCTCGCCTTCTTCGCGATCCTCGCGTCCGTGCTGCTCGCGATCCTGGTCAATGCAAGGCTGCGGATCCAGCGCCCGGGCGTGCTGTACGGCCTGCTCTTCGCCGCGCTGGCCGTCGCGTTCCTGCTCCCGCCGGAGTCGCTGCTGATCGACCCGCCGGCGGTCCGCTACCTGCTCGCCGGGGCCGTGGCGTTCGCGCCCGTGTTCCTGGCCAACCTCGTGTTCACGTACTCGTTCCGCGACACGCGAACCGCCGACATGGCGTTCGCGAGCAACCTGCTCGGCGCGATGATCGGCGGGGCAATGGAGTACGTCGCGCTGCTCACCGGCTACCGCTTCCTGCTGGTGGTCGTCGCCACCCTCTACGCATTGGCATGGCTCTTCGCCACTCGCTGGCGCCGCCTCGCCGACGTCGACCTCGCCGCGGGTGATCGCATCGCGGAAGCCGGCGCCGAGGAGGCAGCGGCCACATAGCGGATCCTTGCCCGGCGATCACCGGGCCAGTCGCGAGGCCGCCGAGGTTGTGCTCTCGCAGCGACGACCTAGAATGCCCGGCAAGCGTTGCATCCGACTTGCGTGCGTCGGCGGGTCGGCCAGGTCCTTCGCGCCGATCCGAGGTGCTTCCCCATCTACCGTCCCCTCCGAACCAATCGGCACGTCGCCGCCCTCCTCTCCGCGCTGTGGCCCGGGCTCGGGCAGATTGCCGTCGGCGCGCGCCGCACGGGCGTGCTGCTGGCGCTCCCGCCGCTGATCCTGCTCGCGCTGATCATCGGCGCCCTCGTCAGCCCGGACCGGCTGCAGCGGCTCGCCATCGTCCTCGACCCGAACGTCATCTCGGCGATCCTGGTCGCGGAAGGCGTCCTCGTCCTGTGGCGCCTCGTCGCCGTGGCGGATGCGTTCCGACGAGGCAAGGGCCGGGCCGGTGAGCGCGGCGCGGCGCTCACCGCCGTCGCGCTCGTGTTCGTTCTCGTCCCGAGCGCCTACGCCGCGTACCTGACGAACGTCGCGCGCGAGTCCGCGATCGAGGTCTTCCAGTCGGCCGACAAGCCGTACGCGCCGCCGCCGGTCCAGCCGGGGTCGACCGATCCTGACTTCTGGGAGGTTCCCGGGGACTCGATCGAGCCATATCCCAACGCCACCCCGGCGAGCCTTGGCCGGTTCACGATGCTGCTCATCGGCATGGACTCGGGCCCCAATCGAGGCGAGGCCCTGACCGACACGATGATCGTCGCCTCGCTCGACCCGGTCGCGGGCGCCGTCTCCATGGTTTCCGTGCCACGCGACATGGTGGATGTGCCGCTGCCCGACGGTCGGACCTTCCGGCCGAAGGTCAACAGCCTCGTCTCGTACGTCAACCGCTACCCGAGCAAGTTCAAGGGAGCCACGTCGGGCGAGGCGGTGCTCGCCGCGGCGCTCGGCGAGCTGCTCAACGTCCACATCGACGCGTGGGCCGAGGTGAACCTGCCCGGCTTCGTCAGGGTCATCGACTCGATCGGCGGCGTCAACGTCACCGTGCGCAACGCCCTGTGCGACGCGCGCTATGACGAGTACGGGTTCAACGGCTTCGCGATCGACGTCGGCCCGCACCACCTCGACGGCCAGGCCGCCCTGGCCTACGCCCGGATCCGCAAGTCATATGGCGAGAACGACTTCACCCGCGCCGCGCGCCAGGGCGAGATCGTCGTGGCCGCGCGCGATCGGATCATGCGCGGTGGCTTCCTGAACGACCCGGCCGGGTTCATCGCATCGATGGGCAAGCTGCTCAAGACGAGCCTCGACGCCGAGACGATCTCGAAGTACATCGCCTTCGCCTCGATCCAGCGCGACCACATCTACCGCGACGTGATCACGTACCCGCTCGTGCACGGGACCAGCGGCGATCCGCGCGGGTCGGTGTTGATCCCGCGCATGAAGCTCATCCGCGATCTCGCCACGCGCGCATTCCCGCCCGCGGGCACGCTGCCGACGGGCATGGAGACGATCCCCGAGAACGACACCGGCAAAGCCAGGTCGAATCTGCCGCCGGTCACCTGCTACGAGCCGAAGCCCACGCCCCGACCGACACCGAGGCCCACGCGGACGACGCCCGGCCCGACTGCCGAGCCCACCGCTCCCCCGCCGACCGAGCAGCCAACCCAGGAGCCGCCGCCGAGCTGATCCGGGCACCACTCAAATGTTCTGCCGAAGTGGAACGAAGTCCACCAGAACGACCATTCCCAGTACTTCATGGGGATCCCCGGCTCCTCCGGCAGCACTCAGATTCCCGGCATGACCAAGCGGTTCGTTGCCGGCGCCTTCTGGTTCCTGGCCTTCGGGTACCTGTTTCAGTTCGCTGGCGCGATGTATGGGTTCCCGCCGGCGCTCGGCACCGTTCTAGCGCTTGGCATTGGCGTCTTCATGGGCGTCGATCCCTTTGGGGTCCTCTGGAAGCGACAGAGCATCCGCCGGATCGCCAGGATCCCCGACGCATCGGTGCCTGCCGATGGGAAGCGAGCCGGCATTCCCGGTCTCTGATCCCTCAACGTTCGTGGTGATTCGTGTCGGATCGTCGAGCTCGTTGGACGCCTCGGCTCAGTCGACCAATCCGGCAGCGGTGATCAGCGCGTCAATGCCAACGTTCCTGCGCACGTCCACCGTACCGCCGTTGCCATTGACGGTGAACGAGTCGGCGATGACCTGGTCGAGGATGAAGGTGCTCGAGCTGCCGTTGATCTGAAGGTGAGCACTCGGCACGTAGACGATCCCGCTGACTTCCGAATCGGCGGTGGAACCATTGAAGGTCACCGTGTCGGTCACATTTCGATCCTGGAAGATCGACATCGTGTTGTAGGTCGCATACGGATCGGTGGGAAGAACGTCGAGATAGCTGAGGAGGAGGCGGCCACCAAGCCCGCCCAGCGAGATCGGGCCAGACGCGAATGGCACGGACGTGTCCTGCGAGTTGTAGATGAGCACCCCGCACGACACGGTCTGCGGGATGGTGTCCGGATCCGCGTAGCGACACGCCGAATCATTCCCGCTGAAGGTCGCGAGCGCCGGATTCGCATTCGCATCCGCGACATCGACGATCGAGATCACCGAGGAGTCGCTGTCGACCTGAAACCCGCCGCCATCGATCCAATACACGCCCGGCAGCAGGTAGAGGATGACGCCATTGGTCGCGTGGATCCCGTTCGGGTAAAGGCCCGGCGAGAGGATCCATGCCTTTCCGCGGTAGTCGGTGTTGCGGAACGGCATGACGCGCGTCCCGGGATCGCAGGTGTTCTGGGTCGCTGTTTCCGTCGGCGGATTCGCAGTCGAGCCCGGGCAATATGGTGAGACGGGTAGCGAGTGACCCACCGGCTGCATCGCCGGCGTCGGGAGCGATGGCTTGGTCGGCGGGTCGAGGCCGGCAAGCGGATCTGGCAAGGCGAACGAGTTCGGGGCCTGGGTGCAGGTCATCGTGCCGCTGCCTTGGTTCTGGATGGTTCCGGCGGAGCGACATGTGGCATCCGGGGCGGTGATGTCGATCGTGCCACCGCCCGTTCTACTGAGACCTATTCCGCCGCACGACGGAGGAGAGGTCCCGTTCGAGTTGGACTGGATGTTGCCATTCGCGGTGACGACACCGGTGCCCGACACCTGGATGGCCTTACACATCGTCGGGTTCAGGGCGAGCATCGAGAACGGGAACCGGAGGTCCTGACCGTTCGTGGCAACGGCGAAAACGCTCACCGGCCAGTTGCTCTTGCCGATCACCGCACCGAAGATTGACGGACGCTGGGAGTTGATGTCCACCTCCACGAAGTTCGGAAAGCGGGCGTAGCGTCCGTTCTGGGCAGGGATCAGGATCTGCACGGATTCGATCGGATCGGCATCATCGAACCCGTTCTGCAGCGCCACGGCCCTCGCGGCTCCTCTCGCACGGGCGCACGTCCAGCCGGGCGCGACGCAGTCGGCGTCGAAGAGATATCTGGCGCCGGCCAACGCGGCCGCGTCTGCGGCATCCTGTTGATCGCGTCGTTCGACGAGAACCATCCCGACGTCGAAGGCAAGGGCGGCGACGACAAGGAGCGCCAGGACCCCGCCCGCGAACAGGACCAGAACCTGGCCGCGCTGGTCGCTCGCGCATCGATCGCGAACTGTCGAGGCGATGCGGCTAGTTGTTGATGACAAGGCTCGACTCCGCTTCGACGGTGATGTTGGGCAGTGGCACGAGCGGGATCAGGCTTCGGTAGGTGTACGTCGCACGGACGGTCACATTCGCGCCCCGCAGGAAGTTGCCGTCTCCGTGCGTCGAGAAATCGCAGGTCGAATACCACCAGCATCGATCGACGGTGATCTGGGAGCCGACGACGCCGATCGCAGCACTCCGGACCTTCTGCACGACGTCGTCGCCGTTGGGATCATCCGACGTCGCGGAGGTGCCCGTGTCGGGCCCGGTCGAGCGCCCGATCGTGTGTTCACCGTTCACGATTGCGTACCGAGCGCCTTCGCGAGACGCGTTGCTCAGGATCTCGTAGTAGTAGATGAACCGGCCGGCCTCGATGATTCCGAAGAGC
>DATJGH010000040.1:0-29492 GCA_035495215.1 Patescibacteria group bacterium | reverse complement strand
CCGACGTCCGCCACGTTCCGGCCGAACAGGTCGAGGTGGGTCGCCTCGGCCTGCCGCGCGAACGTCGCGTAGTACACGGCGAGCATCTCGTGGTTCTCGCCCGACGCGGTGGCGAGGAAGCAGATCCTCGGCCGCGCCTGGCCGGTGAGGTCGAGCAGGTACTGGAGCATGGGCCAGTCGGTGGAGCTGGGCCGGAGCGACACGCCGCCCATTGCGAGGATCCGCTGCTCGGTTGCCATCGAGGCGCCCCCGGCTCCCCTAGACCCGCACGCTCGGCGGGCGCTCCCGGTCGAACATGTGCACGGTGTCGACGAACCGGACGGTCTTCGTCTGGTACGCCATCACCAGGGAATGGGTCCGCGCCCCGCCGCCGAAGAAGCGGACGCCCTCGAGCAGGTCGCCGGGCGTGACGCCGGTCGCGGCGAACACGAGGTGCTCGCCCGACGCGAGGTCCTCGGTCTTGTAGATCTTCGATTCGTCGCCGTGGCCCATCCGCTCGCCGCGAGCGCGCTCCTCGTCCGAGCGGTACCGGAAGCGGGCCTGGATCTCGCCGCCGAGGCAGCGCAGGGCCGCCGCGGTGATCACGCCTTCCGGCGCGCCGCCGATGCCCATCACGGCGTGGACGCCGGTGCCCTGGACCGCGCAGCTGATCGCGGCCGACAGGTCGCCGTCGGTGATGAGCTTGATCCGCGCGCCCGCGGAGCGGACCTCGGCGATCAGGTCGGCATGCCGCGGCCGGTCGAGAATGATCACCGTGATGTCCTGCGTGCGGCGGCCGAGCGCCTCGGCCACGAGCCGCACGTTCTCGGACGGCGGGAGCGTGATGTCGACCTTGCCCGCGGCGCCCGGACCGACGCACAGCTTCTCGAGGTAGGTGTCCGGAGCGTGCACGAGGCCGCCGCGCTCCGACGCGGCCAGGACCGTGATGGCGTTGGCAGAGCCGGTCGCGACGAGGTTCGTGCCCTCGAGGGGGTCGACCGCGATGTCGATCTCCGGCGCCGCGTCGCCGGCGATTCCGACCTGCTCCCCGATGTACAGCATCGGCGCCTCGTCGCGCTCGCCCTCGCCGATGACGATCGTGCCCTGCATCTCGATCTCGTCCATCGCGGCGCGCATCGCCTCGGTGGCGAGCTTGTCGGCGCCCATCCGGTCGCCGCGGCCCATGACCCGGGCGCTCGCGATCGCGGCGGCTTCTGTCACCCGGACCATCTCGAGCGCGAGGAGCTTTTCCATGCGACCTCCGCGTCGTCCCGGCTAGTGCCGGAAGTGGCGCCTGCCCGTGAAGACCATGGCCATGTGGTGCCGGTCGGCGACCTCGATCGCCATCTCGTCGCGGATCGAGCCGCCCGGCTGGATGATCGCGGTCACGCCGGCCTGGGCGGCGATCTGGATGCCGTCCGGGAACGGGAAGTAGGCGTCGCTCGCCATGACCGACAGGCGCGCCTTCTCGCCGGCGCGGCGGAGCGCGATCTCGACCGACACCTGCCGGCTCGCCTGCCCGCTGCCGATGCCGACGGAGGCAGCGTTCTTGGCCAGCACGATCGCGTTCGAGCGAACGTGCCGGACGGCGCGCCACGCGAACAGCAGGTCGGTCAGCTCCTCAAGCGTCGGCCGGCGCTTCGTGACCACCTGGAGCTGGCTCCCGTCGAGCCCGAGGTCGTCGAGCGTCTCGACCAGGAGGCCACCGCCCACGCGCTTGAAGTCGAGGCGGGCGATGCCGTAGTCGCGCATGCCCTCGATCGGGTCGGGCGGCACGCGCAGGAGCTCGAGGCCCTGCTTCTGGCGCAGGATGCCCACGGCCGAGTCGTCGAAGCCCGGGGCGATGACCGCCTCGTACGAGTTCGCGGCGATCTCGCGGGCCGTCGCTCCGTCGAGGATCCGATTGACGCCCACGATCGCGCCGAACGACGCGACCGGATCGGTCTCGAGCGCGTGCCGGTACGCCTCGACCAGCTCGTCGGCCGACGCCAGCCCGACGGGATCGGTGTGCTTGGCGATGACCACGGTCGGCGTCGTGTAGTCGCTCGCGATCCGGAAGGCGAGGTCGAGGTCGAGCAGGTTGTTGAACGAGGGCGTGCCGCCCTGGAGGATCGCCGCGTCGGCGACGCCCGCCGAGCGATGGGTGGTCTCGCGGTACAGCGCGCCGGTCTGGTGCGGGTTCTCGCCGTAGCGCAGGTCGCGGACCTTGTCGAGGACCATCGCGAGTCGATTGGGGTAGGTGTTGCCGGCGATCTGGTTGAGGTAGGCGGCGATCTCGGCGTGGTACGCGGCGACCATGCCGAATGCCTCGGCGGCAAGCTGTGCGCGCAGCTCGGGGCTGACCTGGCCGCGCTCCTTGAGCTCGCCGAGCACCTGGGTGTAGTGCTCGGGGCTCGACACCGCCGCGACGGCGGCGGGGTTGCGGGCCGCAGCGCCGAGGAGCGCCGCGCCGCCCACGTCGATCATGTCGATCGCCTTGTCGATGCCGATGAGGGCTCGCCCGATCTCCGCCCCGAACGGGCGCACGTTGACCACGACGAGGTCGATCGGCTCGATGCCCTCGCGCTTGAGCTCGTCGAGCTGCTGCGGCTGGTCGCGGCGGGCGAGGATGCCCGCATAGACGGCGTGGTGGAAGGTCTTGACCTGGCCATCGAGCATCGCCGGCATGCCCGTGATCTCTGCCACGGGCCGGACCTCGACGCCGTCCTGGGCGAGGTGCTCGCGCGTCCCGTCGGTGGCGAAGAGCTCGATGTCCAGCGACTGCAGGCCGCGAGCGAACATCGTGATGCCATCCCGCGTCGCGACCGAGAGCAGCGCTCGCACCCGCATCCTCCACGTCGTGCCGGGTCTATTCCGATGGCGAAGAGCCGTTCAGGGCGGAGCGCGAGTCGACGCGCGACTCTCCGAGGACCGAGCTGAAGCTCCGCGGGCGCTCGATCCGAGGACTGGCCGAGTATAGCCCGGGCCTCATGGCATACTCCACCGTCGCCCGACCATTTTCCGAGCCAGGTGAACGTTGAAGCAGCTGCCCTGGGAATACTTCTGGGTCGCATTCAGCAGGATCAACTTCCCGGACCTGTTCGACCCGCTGTGGATCGCGTCGCTCGTGCTGCTGATCGTGCTGATCGTCGTGTACGTGCTGCGTACGAGGGCCCTGCATCGCCACAAGCTGTACCTGGACATGTGGGAGTGGCTGTTCTGGGCGGGCCTGATCACGTTCTTCCTGCTGATCGTCGGTGCGATCTTCGCCTTCGACTTCGCGGTGATCCTGGTGATCCTCGGGAGTGGCCTGCTCACGATGGCGTACGCCCGCTTCCGGCGCTATCCGCCGCTGTTCGAGGCGTACGAGCACCAGCTCGCACGGCAGCGCTACCTCGCCCGCACGCGCCAGTCCAGGCCCGAGGCGACGATCCGCCAGAAGACCGTCCGGCGGAAGGGCAAGCGGCGCTAGGCGCGCCCGCCGGCGTCATGGGCTCGTGACGGTGGAGGTCCGGCGGTTCGGGGTCGGCAACCGGCGCCCGGAAGGCCCGCAGGGGACGGTCGGTCTCGAGGGCCAGGTGATCCACAGCGACGCGCGTGGCGTGATCGCCGAGCTCGCGTTCCGGAAGGGCGGGCGAATCGAGCCGCACGACAACCCGAACACGACCTGGTTCATCGTGATCGAGGGCGGCGGCTTCGTCGTCGTCGGTGACGAGCAGCGGCGCGTGGCGGCCGGCGAAGCGATCCTGTGGCCCGCCGGTATCACGCACGGCGCGTGGACCGAGCACGGCCCGATGCGCGCATTCGTCGTCGAGTTCGCCGAGGGGGACGACTCGCATATGCGCGGCGTCCTCGAGGGGCGCGCCCGGCGCCTCCTGCCGGGCGAGGCGGGCTCGGCGTCGAAGGGCGAGGGCCGGCTCGCGCCTCGGAACGGCCCCGAGCCGGTCGATCGCGAGGGCGAGCCGACCTAGGGCTCGCCGCTCCCGGCCGCGGCGGCGAACGCCAGCGCGACGAGCCGCGCACCGGCGTCTTCGTTCCCGGCGGCGCGATCAGCAAGCCAGCCGGCACGGCCGACCTTCGCCACCATCGAGGCGGTCGCCACGGCACCCTCGCCGGCAGCGGCGGCTGCTTCACGAGCGGCGGCCTGCGCGTCGCCTCCCGCGTCGGCAACCCGCCGGACGGCTGCCGCGGCCGGAGCAACGGCATCGAGCATCGTTCGGTCCCCGGGACCGACCTGGCCGCGCTGCGCGATCGAGGCGGCGGCTGCCTCCAGGTAGCGGGCGGCGCGTTCGGGGGCCCGGGACGCGGGATCCACGTCCGCCTTCGCCGCGGCCATGAGGGCGAAGGCGAGCAGGGTGCCGCCGGTGGATGGCGCCCGCCGCGCGATCTCCGTGCCGCACCGGCGGATGGCGTCGGCCTCCGGCAGCTCGGCGAGGCTGGGCACGAGCTCCAGGAGCGCCCGGCAGGCGTTCGTCACGGTCAGGCCGAGATCGCCATCGCCGGCGACGCCGTCCAGGCGATTCAGCTCGTCGCGCGCCTCGAGCAGGTCCGTGGCGACCGTGGTGACGAGGCGCGCGACCGCAGCCCCGCCGTCGCTCATGCCTGCACGAAGAACGGCGTCTCCGCCGGGGCGTCGACAAGGCCGCGCAGCTCGTCGTCGAGCCGGATCAGGGTCAGCGAAGCCCCGGCCATCTCGAGCGACGTCGCGTACTCGCCGACCCAGACGCGGTGCACCCGGATTCCCTCGCCATCGAGGATCTGCGCGACCGAGCGGTACAGGATGTACAGCTCCTCCCTGGGCGTCGCGCCGAGGCCATTGACCAGGACGCCGACCTCGTCGCCGCGCCCGTACGGCAGGTCCGCCAGGATCGCGCCGGTCAGCTCGTGCGCGATCGCGTCCGCACTCTCGAGCGCCCCGCGCCGCACCCCGGGCTCGCCGTGGATGCCCATGCCGATCTCCATCTGGCCCTCGGGCAGCTCGAACGTCGGCTTCCCGGCGGCCGGGATCGTGCACGGGGACAGGGCGACGCCCATCGTCCGCGTGCCGGCCGTTGCCCGCTCGGTCACTGCGACGACATCGGCGAGCGAGGCGCCCGCGGCAGCAGCGGCGCCGGCGACCTTGTACAGGAAGAAGATCCCCGCGATCCCCCGTCGGGTGCCCGCGCGATCGGGCGGCGCCGAGGCCACGTCGTCCGCGCCGAGGATCGTCCGGACCTCGATGCCCTCGTCCGCGGCGAGCTCGGCGGCGAGGTCGAAGTTCAGCCGGTCGCCGCCGTAGTTGCCGTACAGGTACAGCACGCCCTTGCCCGCCGAGATCGCCCGCGTCACGTCGAGCATGTCGTCGCTCGACGGCGAGGCGAAGACGTTGCCGATGGCCGCGCCGTCGATCAGCCCGCGGCCGACGTAGCCCATGAACACCGGCAGGTGGCCGGAGCCGCCGCCGGTGGCGATGCCGACCTTGTTCGCGACCGGCGCGTCGGCCCGGACGATGGCCCGAGGCGATGGCCGCCGGAGCTGATCCGGATGCGCGACGAGGATGCCGTCGAGCATCTCGTCGACGAAGGGTTCGGGGTCGTTCAGGATCTTCTGCATCGCGCCGCTCCATCGCCTCCCGGTCCGGGACAGAAGGGTATGCCGGACACGTTCGCCAAATTCGCGCGCCCGTGGCGGGGCGATGAGGGCAATCGCGCGCGAACTCGGGTCAGGAGCCGATCGCTTGCCAGTCGATGGTCATGACCTCAACTGGATGGGCGATCCCTTTGAGCATCACCTCCCGTTGGTCGGTGACCGCCACCGGTGGCACGAGGCCCTCCACCGTGTCCCGGCTGGCGACAATCTGACCGCCGCCAGCAATTGCCGCGATCCGCGCCGCCTCGTGGACGCCCTTGCCCCGGAATGTCATCCCGCTTCTGGCCGCGGTGGTGGCGTGGAGGCCAATGCGTACCTGCGGCGCAAAGCCGTGCGTGCGTCGATGCTCCGCCAGCGCCCGCTGGATCGCGACCGCGCAGGCGAGGGCGTCGTTCGGGCCGCCGAACGCGATGAAGAAGCCGTCGCCCGCATGATCGAGCTCCTCGCCGTGGTGCGTCGCGAAGAGCTTCCGGAGCGCATCGTCGTGCCAGCGGCTGACGTCCACCCAGGCCTCGTCACCGATCGCCTCGATGAGGTTCGTCGAGTTCACGATGTCAGTGAAGACGAAGGTTCTCGTCGCAGCCGCCGGAGCATGGTCGTTGCCGCCGACGGTACCCAGGAGCTCATCCACGCGGCGAACATCGACAGCGGCGCCGAGCTTTTCGAACGCGGCCCGCGCGGCCTGCAGCTCCATCCGCGCCGCCTCGGCATCTCCCTGTCGAGAGATGGCCTGCGCCAGCAACGTCCGTGTCCGCGCACCCTCGTACGGCGCGTCGACTTGCTGCCAGCCGTTCAGCGCGCGTCGGAGGGCCCGGGCCGCTCCACCTGTGTCGCCGGACGTGAGCAGGAGCGCCCCATGCGCGACGTCGGTCGCGGCGCGCAGGGAGGGGCCATCGAACGTCGCCGCGATCGACTCGAGCTCCTCGAACGCCGCCTGTGCCGCCTCGGTGCGCCCATCCGCGAGCATGATCTCGATGTACGCGGGGAGGAGATGCGAACGCGCGAGCCGGGCGTCCGGCTCCTCGTCGAGCGCGCGACGTATCGATGCGGCCGCGGCGTCGCTCTTCCGCTCGGCGAGAAGCAGGAGCGACAACCCGGGCTGCGGATCGCGACCAAGCTCGCTCGCCTGACCGAAATGATCGCGAGCACCCTCCAGGTCACCCATGTGCAGCCGGATGACGCCGATCTGGTAGAGGGCCTCGCCCACGTGGTAGAGGCGGTTGAACGCCCGCAGCTCTTCGGCCCCGCGCCGCGCTGACGCTTCCGCCTCCGCCCAGGATCCCCGGAGCGCGAGCACCTCTGCCTGGTGGACGCGACAGTCGCCCGGCACCAGTGGCTGCTGCGGATGGGCTGCACTCCACTGGTGGGCGGCGTCCGCCCACTCCCGAGCACGACCGAAGTCGGCCATCTCGCAGCAGATGGCGATGGTGTTGCAGTAGACCGTGCCTGTGGCATACATGCCGAGCTCGCCGCTCACTGCCGCCAGCGCGGCGTCATCGATCAGCTTCAGGCCCTCCGCCAGCTCGCCGTGCTCCACCATGGCCACGCCCTGGTACACGCTTCCGATGGCCTGCAGGTTCCGGTCGCCGACGCGGACGCCCACCTCCACCGCACGCCGCGCCGCAGCGATCGACTCCTCGAGCCGATTCAGGTTCGATTCCTGGACCGATTCCCGAAGGAACAGGTAGCCGAGCTCCGCGCTCTCGGGCTCCGCCTCGAGGAGGTGCTTCGCCCGGTTGAACCAGCTTCGCGACATCGCCGACGCGTACTTGACGCCGTATTCGCGGGCCAGGGTGAGCGCAACGTAGCCGGCTCTCGCTGGCTTGGCCGCCTCAACGTAGGCGGCGTAGGCACGCTGCAGCACCTCGATGGCTTCGTCGGGCTTCGCCGCCCACCATGCCGCGTCAGCCATGGCTTCAAGGTCCTCCGGGGCCATGGCATCGGGCGCCACCTGCCTGAACAGGTCGAGGGCGGCGGCCCACTGATCCCTGCTGAACGCCTCTCTGGCGGCGGCCAGTGGGTCGCGCTCGGTAACGGTCATGGGCGAGTCGGCACGTCCTTGCGGCGGATCATACGGGACCGCTGGACCAGGATCCCCGGCGCCTGAGGTCCGGCTCCCGGGGGGCGGCTGGCCCCGCCGGCCGGGACGCTCGGGGCTCAGTGCGATGGCGTGGAACGTTCGGGCCCAGCAGACCCCTGCGCGTCGACGATTGGGAGCGAATGCAGGTCCTCGTCGATGCCGTCCTCGAGCGCCTCCATCGCTGCCGCTGGTCCACCGAACGTCGACCACGCGGCGCCGGCGAGAATGCCCAGGATCGAGGCGACGAGGATCCGGGCGACGACCGGGAAGGCCGCCGCGAGCCAGTCGAGCGCCGATCCCGTGCCCGCACCGACGCGGGCGATCAGCCCGTGATCGACCGACGGCCAGGCGGCGAGCGACATGCCGCCGAGGAGCACGGCCCCGGCCCCCGAGCCGACCCAGCCGGCCGCACCGCCCAGCCCGACAGGGACCTCGTCCTGGATCTCGTCGCCGCCCTTGCGGGCGAATCGGCTGTTCAGGTTCATGAGTCGCCAGCGCGGGTCGGTGACGAGGGAGCGGTCCTCCGGCCAGGCGCCGACGAACGAATCGAGGAGCGAGCCGGCCGTGAAGCGCAGGCTCAGCGCGAGCCCCAACGCCGAGCCAACCGCCGCGCCGATTGCCGTCGAGGAGGTCCCGCCGGCAAGCAGCGCCACCATGGCGTCGCTGCCCGTGCTGTCGAGGAACCAGGCGGCGAGGTAGCCGCAGCCGAGCGGGCCCAGCAGGCTGAAGACCACGAACCCGACGACGGCGACGTCGAGCCGGAGCACGTCAGTCCGGTTTGGCCGGAGGGCGAGGGGTTGGGGCGGACCCGGTGGGTGCGCCGGCGAGGACCGCCCCGAGCTGGCCGAGGATGCGGGCGGTGGCGCCCCAGACCGCGAGGCCGTCGGATAGCGCATCGAGGGCATAGGCGCCGTAGCGGATGCGCCACTCGCGAACGTCGCGCTCGATCGTCGCGATGGGGGCGTCCGGCAGGAAGGCCGCGAGGGGCGCCTCGATGACCCGGGCCACCTCGCGCGGATCGGGCTGCCATGGCTGGAGCCGCTCCGCCAGCGCTACGATTGGCGTCACCCGGAAGTTGCTGACCGGAATCCAGAACGGCTCGAGCTCGCCGACGACCCGCAGCCCGACGGCTCCGGCGTCCAGCCCGATCTCCTCGGCCGCCTCGCGCAGCGCCGTCGCGGCAAGGTCCGCGTCGCCGGCCTCGGCGGCGCCGCCGGGGAACGCGATCTCGCCGGAGTGATGGCCGTCGTAGCTGGTCCGTTCGATCAGCAGGACCCGCGCCTCACCGGCCGGGTCTGGCCCGATCAGCACGAGCACGCCCGCCGGCCGGGCGGTGGCCATCCCTTCCGCGGCCGCCTTCCAGGGCTGGCCCCCGACGCGGACCGGGATGAGCGCCTCTGGCGGCGCGGGCAGGACCTCGGGCAGCGCCCTGAGTCGCTCGACCGCCTCGGCGAATCGCAAGGTCGTCGGAGCTCAGTTGGGTCGCGAGCCGCCGTCGCCGCGGTTGGGCTCCGTGTCGGGCAGGTCCAGCACGGACCGGCGACGCTTGGATCCGCCCGCAGCGGCGCCCACCGGCTCCGCCTCGTCGCGGCGCCGCGCGTCGCGATGCTCCCCGGCATCGGCCATGACCGCCTCGCCGTCGGCCGAGAAGACGAGCGTCGTGCCGACCGGGTCGGCGTCGACGTTGATCGCCTGGCCGGGCTTGAAGCGCGCCTCGATGAGCGCCCGCGCGAGCGGGTTCTCGACGAGGCGCTGGATCGTGCGCTTGAGCGGCCGCGCGCCGAAGGTGGGGTCGGTGCCCTCGCGGGCGATGAGCGCGCGCGCCGCGGGCGTCAGGTCGAGGGTCAGGTCCTGGACCGCGAGCCGGCGCTGGAGGTCGGCGACGAGCAGCTCCACGATCGCGGCGAGATCGGCCTCGGTCAGGGCG
This sequence comes from Patescibacteria group bacterium, assembly GCA_035495215.1. Lineage (GTDB taxonomy): Bacteria > Chloroflexota > Limnocylindria > Limnocylindrales > CSP1-4 > UBA5189. The sequence goes on along the minus strand of DATJGH010000040.1, from coordinate 19,899 downwards.
TGGAACACGATGACCTCGTCGACCCGGTTCAGGAACTCGGGCCGGAACTGCATCCGCAGGGCGTCGGTGACCTGGCGCTTCATGGCCTCGTAGGCCTCGGTGTCGCCCGGCCGGACGCCCGAAGCGGCGATGACCTGCGAGCCGACGTTGCTGGTCATGATCACCAGCGTGTTCTTGAAGTCGACCGTTCGGCCCTGGCCGTCGGTCAGGCGCCCGTCGTCGAGCACCTGGAGGAGGACGTTGAACACGTCCGGGTGGGCCTTCTCGATCTCGTCGAGGAGCACGACCTGGTACGGCCGCCGGCGAACCGCCTCGGTCAGCTGGCCGCCCTCGTCGTAGCCGACGTAGCCGGGCGGCGCGCCGACGAGCCGCGACACCGTGAACTTCTCCATGTACTCGCTCATGTCGATGCGCACCATCGCGTGCTCGTCGTCGAACAGGAACGCGGCCAGCGCACGGGCAAGCTCGGTCTTGCCGACGCCGGTCGGGCCGAGGAACAGGAACGAGCCGATGGGCCGGCGCGGGTCCTTGAGCCCGGCGCGCGCGCGGCGAACCGCGTCGGACACGGCCTCGATCGCCTCGTCCTGGCCGACGACGCGCTCGTGGAGCCGCTCCTCCATGTGGACGAGCTTGGCCAGCTCGCCTTCCATGAGCCGGGTGACCGGGATGCCGGTCCACTTCGACACGATGTCCGCGATCTCGTCGGCGGTGACCTCTTCCTTGAGCAGGGAGTTCGGGCCCTGGAGCGCGGCCATCGCCGCCTCCTCCTGGGCAAGCCGTTCCTGGAGCTCGCGCTGCGTGCCGTACTTGAGCTGCGCCGCCCGCTCGTAGTTCGCCTCGCGCTCAGCCTGGTCGATCTGGACCTGCAGCCCCTCGAGCTCGGACTTCGTGGCGCGGATCGCCTGGATCGCCGACTTCTCGGCCTCCCAGCGCTGCTTCATCGCGCCGGCTTCCTCGGCGATCTCGGCGAGCTCCTTCTCGAGCGCCTCGAGGCGGGCCTTCGACGCGTCGTCGGATTCCTTGCGCAGCGCCTCGCGCTCGATCTCGAGCTGGATCCGGCGCCGCTCGAGCTCGTCGAGCTCGATCGGCATCGAGTCGATCTCCATGCGCAGCCGCGACGCCGCCTCGTCGACGAGGTCGATCGCCTTGTCCGGCAGGAAACGCTCGGTGATGTACCGGTCGGACAGCGTCGCCGCGGCAACGAGCGCGGAATCGGTGATCCGCACGCCGTGGTGGACCTCATAGCGCTCGCGCAGGCCGCGCAGGATCGAGATCGTCTCCTCGACGGTGGGCTGGTCCACGAAGACCTGCTGGAAGCGCCGCTCGAGGGCAGCGTCCTTCTCGATGTGCTTGCGGTACTCGTCGAGCGTCGTCGCGCCGATCGTGTGCAGCTCGCCGCGGGCGAGCATCGGCTTGAGCAGGTTCGAGGCGTCCATCGCGCCTTCGGCCGCGCCCGCGCCCACGACCGTGTGCAGCTCGTCGATGAACAGGATGATCCCGCCGTCCGAGTCCTTGATCTCCTTGAGGACGGCCTTGAGGCGCTCCTCGAACTCGCCGCGGAACTTCGCGCCGGCGATCAGCGCGCCGAGGTCGAGCGCGACCACGCGCTTGTCCTTGAGCGACTCGGGCACGTCGCCGCGCACGATGCGCTGGGCGAGGCCCTCGGCGATCGCCGTCTTGCCCACGCCGGGCTCGCCGATGAGCACCGGGTTGTTCTTGGTCCGGCGCGAGAGGACCTGCATCACCCGGCGGATCTCGTCGTCGCGGCCCACGACCGGGTCGAGCTTGCCGGCGCGCGCCTCGGCGGTGAGGTCACGGCCGTACTTCTCGAGGGCCTGGTAGGTGCCCTCCGGGTTGGGCGAGGTCACGCGCTGCCCGCCGCGGACCGACTGCAGGGCGGTGAGGACCTCCTCCCTGTTCGCGCCGTGGCGCTCGAGCAGCGTCTGGCCCTCGCCGCCGACCTCGGCGACGCCGAGGAGCAGGTGCTCGGTGGAGGTGTACTCGTCGCCGAGACGGCGCGCCTCTTCCTGCGCACGCTCGATGACGCGCTTCGCGCGCGGGTCGAGGGTCAGCGAACCGCCCTGGATCCTGGCGCGCTTGGCCAGGATCGCGGCGAGCTCGCCGCGGAACGCCGGCAGGTCCACGCCGAGGCGGCGCAGCGTCTCCGCGGGCACGCCGTCGTCCGGCTCGATCAGCGCGGACAGGATGTGCTCGGCGTCGAGCAGCGGGCTCTCGAGCCGCCCCGCGAGCTGCTGGGCGGCGACGATGGCCTCCTGGGCCTTCTCGGTGAATCGGTCGAGCTGCATGTCGTTTCTCTCTGTCAGGTTCGGGGATCTGGCTGGTCGACGAGGTCGAGGAACTTGCGCGCGGCCGCCGTGGCGGCGTCGTCCAAGGCGGTGGGCAGGATGACCTTCACCTTCACGAACAGGTCGCCGGTCCCGTCGCCCTTGAAGCGGGGCATGCCCTGGCCCTTGAGTCGAAAGGTCCGGGCATCCTGCGTGCCGGCCGGCACCGTGAGCAGGACGCGGCCCTTCAGCGTCCCGACCGGGATCTCGCCACCGAGCAGTGCCTCCTTGAGGGTAAGCGGCACCACGCGCTCGAGGTCGTCGCCCTTGCGGGTGAACGCCCGGTGCGGCTTGATCCGGGTCACGACGACCAGGTCGCGCCCATCGGGGCCCTTGCCGGTGAGCCGGATCCGGCTGCCGTTGTTCGCGCCGCGCGGGATGGTGAGCTCGAGGCGGCGGCCCTCGAGCTCGACGATTCGGGTCGTGCCGTGGAAGGCCTCCTCGAGGGAGAGCTCCGCGGTGACCTCGATCGGCGCGCGCCGGGCGTTCGAGGCGACGTGTCCCGCCGTCCCGCCGGCGTGCGGCCGGGCCCGCCCGGCGCCAGGGGCGGCGCCGGCCATCCCGAGCCGGGAGAGGAGGTCGTCGATCGATTCCCCGCCTTCGGTCGAGAAGGTCTCGGGCTCACCCGCGGCCGCAGACTCGTCGCCGAACATCATGCGGAAGAAGTCGGAGAACGCGCCCGGGTCGCCGCTCGTGCGGAACTCGTAGCGCACGCCGCCGGGCCCGCCGGTGCCGGAGGTCCGGTACGTGTAGCCCGCGAACGGGCCGCCCGGTGCGAACGGATCACGTCCGCCGGAGGCCCCGCCCGCCGCCGCGCCGGCGCGGGCGTAGGCCTCCCAGTCGCGCCCGAACTGGTCGTACTTGGCGCGCTTGCCCGGGTCGGACAGCACCGCGTTCGCCTCGTTGATCTCCTTGAACCGCTGCTCGGCGGCCTTGTCCCCGGCGTGCTTGTCCGGATGACTCTCGCGGGCAAGCTTCCGGAAGGCCTTCTTGATGTCGGCCTGGGTCGCGCTCCTCGGCACGCCGAGGGTCTTGTAGTAGTCCTGGAACTCGGGCTGTTGCGCCATGGGCGCGCCTCGCTATCCCTGGACGACCACGGTGGGCTGGTCGGGCGGGAAGTTCGGGCGGCGGATCGACGCCTCGGGCGCCTCCTCGCGCTCGCCGTCCTTGGCCGGCTTCGGCGCCGCGGCCGCCGGCAGCGGCTTGGGCCGCCGCCGGAGCGCGGTGTCGAGGACCTGGTCCATGGACTCGACGGTCACGATCTTGATGCCCTTGCGAATCTCGTCCGGGACGTCCCGCAGGTCCTTCTCGTTCTTCTTCGGGATGATCACCATCTTCGCGCCGGCGAGATGGGCCGCGAGGATCTTCGACTTGAGGCCGCCGATCGGCAGGACGCGGCCGCGGAGGGTGATCTCGCCGGTCATCGCCAGGTCCTTGCGGACCGGGATGCTCGTGAACGCGGAGACCATCGCCGTGGCCATCGTGATGCCCGCCGATGGGCCATCCTTCGGGATGGCGCCGGCCGGCACGTGGATGTGCAGGGTCTGCTTCTCGAATGTCTCACGGGTGATGCCGAGCTCGGTTGCGTGGGTGCGGATCCACGACAGGCCGGCTCGTGCCGACTCGCGCATCACCTCGCCCAGCTGGCCGGTGAGGATGAAGTCCTCCTTGCCGTCCATGCGGGTGACCTCGATGGCCAGCACGTCGCCCCCGACCTCGGTGACCACGAGGCCCATCGCCGAGCCGATCTGGTCCTCCGCTTCGAGCTCGCCGTACTCCCACCGTGGCGGCCCGAGGTACTCGAGCAGCTTCTTGCGGTCGACGACGGTCTTGCGCTTGCGGCCCTCGGCCACGGTGCGCGCGACCTTGCGCATGATGTTCGCGAGCTCGCGCTCGAGGTTCCGGACGCCGGCCTCCTTGGTGTAGGCCTGGACGAGCTCGGTCATCGCCTCATCGGTGATGTCGATGTTGCCGGGCTTGAGGCCGTGGTTCTCCATCTGCTTGGGCACCAGGAAGCGCTTGCCGATCTCGATCTTCTCCTGCTGCGTGTAGCCCGGGAGCTGGATGATCTCCATCCGGTCGCGGAGGGCCATCGGGATCGGGTCGATGAGGTTGCCGGTCGCGACGAAGAGCACGCGACTGAGGTCGAACGGAACCTCCAGGTAGTTGTCCTGGAAGCTGTTGTTCTGCTCCGGGTCGAGGACCTCGAGCAGCGCGGACGACGGGTCGCCCCGGAAGTCCATGCCGACCTTGTCGATCTCGTCGAGCATGAACACCGGGTTGTTCGTGCCCGCCGTCTTGATGTTCTGGATGATCCGGCCGGGCAGCGCGCCGATATAGGTGCGCCGGTGGCCGCGGATCTCGGCCTCGTCGTGGATGCCGCCGAGGCTCATGCGCACGAACTTGCGGCCCATCGCCCGGGCGACGCTCTTGCCCAGCGACGTCTTGCCGACGCCGGGTGGGCCGATGAGGGCGAGGATCGGGCTGCGGATCGTGTCCGCGAGCGAGCGCACGGCGAGGTACTCGAGGATGCGCTCCTTGATCTTCTCGAGGCCGTAGTGGTCCTCGTCGAGGATCTTGGCCGCTTCCTTGATGTCGTAGCGGTCGTCGGTCGTGACGTTCCAGGGCAGGCTGACGAGCCAGTCGACATAGGTCCGGATCACGCCGACCTCGGGCGAGGCGGACGGGATCCGGCTCATGCGCTCGACCTCCTTCAGCGCTCGGGCCTTGACCTCCTCGGGCATGCCGGCCTTCTCGACCTTCTCGCGCAGCTCGTTGGTCTCGGCCTGCTGTGGGTCCTCCTCACCCAGCTCGCGCTGGATCGCCTTCATCTGCTCGCGCAGGATGTATTCGCGCTGGGTCTTGTCCATCTCGGACTTGACCTCGGACTGGATCCGGCCCTTGAGCTCGTGGACCTCGATCTGATGGGCGAGGAAGGCGGAGGCGATCTTCAGCCGCTCGGCGACGTCGATCGTCTCCAGCAGCTCCTGGCGCTGCTCGGTGGTCATGTCCGGGGAGTACGCGGTCATGTCGGCAAGCAGGCCCGGCTCGGAGATGTTGCGGGCCGCGACCGCCGCCTCCGGCGGAACCGGCGCGCCGGCCTGGACGTACTGCTCGACCTGCGCCTGGACCGAGCGCATGAGCGCCTGGACCTCGACGTCCGTCGACGACTGCTCGGTGAGCTCCTCGATCCGTGCCCGGATGAACGGATCGGTCTGTGCGAACCCATGCACGCGCATCCGGGCCTGGCCCTGGATGATGGCCCGGACGGTGCCGTCCTGAAGCTGGACGACCTGGGCGATCTTGGCGACCGTGCCCACGGCGAACAGCTGCGCCGTGTCCGTGATGTCCTCCTGGTCGGCCTGGCGCTGGGTCACCAGCGCGATGCGGCCGCCCTCGGCCACGGCGGCGTTGAGCGCTGCCACGCTCTTGTCTCGTCCCACCTGCAGTGGAACGATCATCTCGGGAAAGATCACCGTCTCCCGAAGCGCGACGAGCGGCAGCTCCGTGATGGTGATGGTGCGCTCGTCGTCCGGGGTGGACGCTCGCTTCGGCATCGGTTCTCCTAACGATTCGGGTTCGCGGGGTTCGCGGTTCAGATTTCGGCGGCCGTGGCCGCCTTCTCGGGAGGAGCGCCCTCGGAGCGCTCCTCGCTGGTTCCCTCGGTATACAGGCGCTCGAGGATCCGGGTCCCCAGGCGCTCTTCGAGCTCGAACAGGATGCGGACGCCCGCGAGATTGACCCCGAGGTTCTGGGTCAGGTGACGGATCCACATGATCCGTCGGACGTCCTGCTCTGAATAGAGCCGGATGTTGGTCGGCGTCCGCGCCGGGCAGACGAGACCCTCTTCCTCGTAGATCCGCAGCGTCCGCGGATGCACGCTGACGATGCTCGCCGCCACGCTGATCACGTAGACGGGTCGCGTCGGGTCTCGGTCTGGCCGGCGGAACGTCATCTCGGCGGTGCCGCGCTCAGGACTCGAGCTCGGCTGGCTTGGCAGTCGTTCGCTCGGCATTGCCATCGGTCACCGGCGAGATCTTGATCTGGCGGGGCTTCAGCTGCTCTGCCTTGGGGATCTCGAGGCGGAGGATTCCGTTCTCGAAGGTCGCCCTGGCCTTGTCCGGCTCGAGCCCGTTGGGGAGCGTCACCGTGCGGCTGAAGTTGCCGCGCCGGATTTCCTGGAGGACGTAGCTGCCCTCGTCGGCGGTGCGCTCGTCCGCGGTCTTGCCGGAGATCGTCACGGTGCCGTTCTCGACCGTGATGTCGACGTCGTCGGGCTTGATGCCCGGCAGCGCCGCCTCGATCGTCACGGTCTCTGCATCGGCCGTGACATCCAGCGGAAGGGCGGGGCCGTCAAACCCACCGGCGAGCCAGTGGAACGGCCGGAAGTCATCATCGAAGAAGCGGTCCATCGCCGTACGCATGGACAGCATGTCCCGGAGCGGCGAGGGACGGCGCACGATCGTCATCGTTCGTACACCTCCTGCATGTGGTCGTCATGGCCCGGCACTCCGCCGGACACGGGGAATCCTAGAAACCTATCAATGACGTTGTCAAGAGTGTGAACGATTTCGATTTATGAATTGTTGGACGCAGGTCGGCGCCGGCCCGGTTCGTGGCTACGTGGACGCGACAACACCGGGAGGCGGCTGAGAGATCACGAGTCCGGATGTGGTGTCCGCCGTTCACCTCCGATCCGCGACGATCCGGTGGCCCAAACCCCGCATCGTGAGGTGGTCGCGTGAGCGGACCAGTCGTCGTCAACAACCCGCCGTCCGATGGCGGCAACTCGTCGCTGATCATCGGCGTGATCGTCGTGGTCATCGTCCTGATCGTGCTGTGGTTCCTGTTCTTCAACGGCGGCGGCTCGCCGAGCGGTACGCCGGCATCGAGCTGGGTCCAGCTCCTCTGACCGCGGCCTGACCAGCGACGCGCCTCCCCGGGCGCGTCTCCCCGGACCTTCCCTCGAAGCGCGCGTCTTTCACCGGCGCGCGCTTTGGCGCGCCCTCCGGTACCAGCGAGCACGACCGGCGAGGTCGCTAGGCGCCGGCCTCCGCGCTCTCGCCGATCAGCTGGTCGTGGAGCATCCGCTCGCAGTCGGCGCGACCGATGGCGATGACCTTGTCGCCCTCCTGCAGCACCGTGTCGGTGCGCAGCGGCGAGGCGACGCCGTTGCGGACGATGGCAAACAGCGAGCAGGCCTCCGGGATCACCAGGTCGGCAGGCGTGCGCCCGACCGCGGGTGAGTCCGCCTGGAGCTGGGCCTCGATGATCTCGAGCTCGTTGTCCAGGGCGGCCAGGTGCAGCAGCTCGTGGACCGGGATGTCCTGCTCGATCGAGCCGAGGGCCATGCGGGTCGGGCTGATGATCTCGTCGACGCCGAGGTGGCGGAAGAGGTCCTCGTTCTTGGGGTTGTTCACCCTGGCGATGGTCCTTGGCACGTCGAAGTGGTGCTTGGCCATCTGGCAGATCACGAGGTTGTCCTCGTCGTCGCCGGTGACCGCCGCGACGATGTCCGCCCGATTCGAGCCGGCCTCGCCGAGGTACTTGCCTTCGCAGCCGTCGTGGGCGACGACGATCGAGCCGAGCTCGTCGACGATCTGCGCGGCGCGCGCCCGGTCCTTCTCCATGAGCACGACCTCGTGGCCGCTCTCGATGAGCTCCTTGGTCAGGTAGTAGCCGACCTTGCCGCCGCCGACGACGAGCACGAACATGGCTCAGGCCCTCCGGGACTCGGCGTGGGCTTGACCCTGGGCAGCGGCCGCACCGGCGCCCGCCGCAACGGGGCTCGCGACCGGGCCCGCGCCGTCCTCGTGGACGTGCGGCACCGGCGCGATCACCGAGGGCATGCCCGTCTTGCCCAGGTCCAGGTACGCGAGGACCGCATCGGTCAGCATCGTCGTCCGGCAGACCGTCGCGATGCCGAGGTCCGCATAGGCCGCGGCGCGCACCGGGTCGTTGATCTTCGCGATCGTCTTGCCGACCGACAGCTTCTCCATGGCCACCTGCGCGGCCATCACGTTGCGGTTGTCGCCCTCCGTGAACGCGAGCAGGACGTCTGCGCCGACGACGCCGGCCTTGCGCAGGACGTCCTCGTCCGTGCCGTCGCCCCGGATCGCCTGGCCCTTGAACTCGTCGGACAGGCGGTCGAACGCACGCGTGGACGTGTCCAGCACGATCACCTCGTGGCCGGCGTTGTCGAACGCCTCGGCCAGGGCCGCCCCCACGCGTCCACAGCCGACGATCACGAACTTCACCGCTGCTCCTTCCCGGCTCCGGCCATCGCGGTCGCGAGAACGGGCTCCGCGGGTATCGGCTCGCGGACGACCCAGACCTCGCACGGCGCGTGCTTCAGCACGTAGGGAATGGTGCGCCCGATGGCGAAGTCGCCGCCGAAGCGCTTGCGATAGGGGAGCCCGAGGACCAGCAGGTCGGCGTCGCGCTCGGTCGCCTCGTCGACCAGGGCCGCGCCGACCTCGCGGGCCTGCAGCAGGACCGGCTCGAGACGGATCTTGAGGTGCTCGGCCTCGAGCTCGGCGTGGTCGAGGATCTGCTGGGCCTCCTCCGACCGGGCGGCGACGTCGGCGTCGAGTGGCATCGACCAGCCGATCTCGACGACGTGCACGCCGACCAGCTCGCTGTGGGCGGACCGGGCCAGATCGGCGGTCAGGCGCACGATGCGGTCGTCACACGAGCCCCCGGCCAGCGCGAGGATCGCGCGCCGGAAGGCGCTCTGGTTTGGGTCGGACACCTGGGTTTGGGCTGCCTCGTGGTCCTGGCGATCGATCGTGCGCTTCCCGGACGGGCGCGGCGGCCACGATACCACCGGGTCCCGCTACAGACCGACCGACAGCCTCGAGACGAGGAAGCCGGGCAGGCCCGCGTCGCGCATCGCCGCCTGCACGGACTCCACGTCGTAGGCGACGCGGTGCCAGGTCATCGAGCCGGCCGCGGGATCGAGGATGAGGTACGAGGCGCGTGGGTCGCCGTCGCGCGGCTGGCCGACGCTGCCCGGGTTCACGAGGGCCGGCCGGCCGGCCAGCCGCAGCGCGTCGCCGTCCGCCGGCGAGCGTCCCTCGATTCCCCGGCCTTCATCCACCCACGCGACGGGAATGTGCGTGTGGCCGTGCAGCCCGATCGGCTCCTGGAGCAGGGCGAGGTTGTCGCGGGCGATGGACGCCGAGGTCACGTACTCCCAGAGCGGCTGGCGAAGGCTGCCGTGGACCAGCTCGCAGCCCTCGAGCCGGCGGCGTTCCGGCAGATTCCTGAGCCAGTCGACCGCCGGGCCGCCGATCACCGTGCGCGTCCATTCCATGGCCCGGCGGGCGTCCGGGTTGAACCAATCGATCTCGGAGCCACCGGCCGCCGCGGCGTCATGGTTCCCGCGCACGCCCACCGCACCCACGGCTCGCAGTCGCTCGATCACCCCGTCCGGGTCGGGGCCGTAGCCGACGATGTCACCGAGATGCCAGATCCCATCGACGGCTCCGGCGTGAGCGAGGACGGCATCGAGGGCCGGCAGGTTCGCGTGGATGTCCGACAGGACGGCGATCCGCATGCCGGCCGAGACTAGCAAGGGGTTCCGACGCGCGTCGGAGGCGGTGCTCGGGGGATCCCCGCGTCTCCCTCCTACGAGATCAGCGGGCCCGGAGCGCCACCTCCGGCGTGGTCGTTCATCGCTACCTGGGTGTCGGTCTGGCGCGCTTCGTTCGGTTCGCGGCCCGGTTTCCCGGAACCCCTCCCGAATCGCGCTCCCCGGAGATTCCCCGGCGCGGATGCCGGATGTTGCCTCCGTCCGTCGGACGCGTCAACCGGGTTATCCACTGAAGTGGAAGGCGGCTCGCGGATCGTGGAAAAGTCGAGGCGCCACGCACAGCTGGCTGGTCCCCAGGCCGCCTGACCGAGGTGGGACTCGATGCCTCAAGTGCCCGGCGCGAGGCCCAGCTCCTTGAGAAGCCAGGCGTCGCGATCGGCGCCGGCGCGATCGTCGAGCCGGTGCCCGAGGTCGTAGGCGTGGATGTCCGTGCCGCCCGGCGCCGCCTCGGTGAGCGCCTGGACGACGTCGCTCGAGACGTACGAGTCGCTCGTGCCGAACTGGAGCAGGATCGGGGCCCTGACGGCGGCGATCCGGGTCACCGGGTCGATGTCGGCCATCGCCTGGGCATACCCGGCACGCTCATCCGCGCCGACGACCTGGAAGTAGGTGACGAACCAGTTCACCCACGTCGCGTCCGGCGTCATGCACGCGAGCGCCGAGAGGCGCGTGTCCACCGAGGCGGCGAGGATCCCGTACATCGCCCCGTAGTCGTGCCCGGCGATCGCCAGCTTCACGGAGCCGGCCTCGGCCGCGAGGATGGTCAGCGCCCGCCGGATCGTCCGGACCTGGAGGCCGATGGCGACGCGATCGTGATCGACGCCCGAGGGCCGATCCGACCACGGGAATTGCTGCGTGATCAGCAACGAGACGACACCTTCGGCCGCGAGCTTGACCGCCTCGTCGACGAACTCGTCGCGGGAGCTGAAGTCGTCACCGAGCCAGTGCAGGAACAGGATCGCTGCCCGGGGCGCTGGCGCGCTGCCGGTCGGCTCGACGAGGAACGCAGGGACATTGCTCCCATCGGCGCCGGTGAAGCGGACATCCCTGATCACCGCCTGGTCGCGCGGCGCGCGCGATTTCTCGACCAGGATCAGCGAGGCCGCCGGCGTCTGGTCGTCGAAGAGCTGCTCGGCGGTCATCGACGGGTCGAGGACCGCGGCGGGGATCGGGGTCGGCGATGGCGTCGGCGACGGGGCAGTCGATGGTGTCGGGCTCGATGCAGTCGGGGTGGGCGTCGGGGTCGGGAGCGGGCTGCCGCCGCAGGCCGCGACGAGGACGCAGGCAAGGAGCGCGCGCGCGAGCGGCACATCTGGGCGCACGCGGAACCTACGCACCGGCGCTGGCCGGCCTTGCGCGGGCCGGCTCGCGCTCAGGATCGGGCGGGCGTCTCCGAGCGGGTGGCACGCACCGGGCGGCCGAGCGTGCGGCGGACGACGTCGACGACCTCGTCCACGTAGCGATCGGCCTCCCCGCGCTGCGCCGCGGTGCGAACGCAGCCCTGGACGTGGTCCTCGAGGACGAGCACCGCCAGCGAATCCACGGCAGCGCGCAGGGCGCTGGTCTGCTGCAGGATGTCAACGCAGTATTCCTCGCGCTCGATCATCCGGGTGATCCCGCGCACCTGGCCCTCGATCCGGGCGAGGCGGCGCACCAGCTGCGCCTTGTCGCGGGAGTAGCTGTGCCGGAAGTGGTCGGCCTGGTGGGTGCTCGCCGTGTCGCTGGTCGCCATCAGCCGGATGATACCCCCGGGGGGTATTCGAGACAAGGCTGGCCGCCGACGGTGGATTCGAAGCCGACGGGGTACACTCCCGATCGGATGGATCCGCTGGACCACCTCCTGGCGCTCCCCGACGGTCTCCGCTGCACCGTCTGCGACGACCGCGTCCCCGCCACCCGGATCCGCCTCCTCGCCTGGCGCGACGATCTCGCGTTCCTCCAGATCGACTGTGAGAGCTGCGCGAGCACGACCCTTGGCTTCGTCCTCGGTGGCCGGTCGGAGGACGCCGAGCCCGTCCCCGCACCCGACCCGATCACCTCCGACGACGTCCTCGACATGCACCAGCTCCTCGCAAGCTGGCGCGGCGACCTGGCCGGTCTCCTCGGATCGGACGGCCGCGGTCCCGCCGAACCCAGCCGGTGACGGGCGAGGGCCAGGAGGCGACAGGAACGCCTCAACCGACCGGCCGCGAGCCCGGCGCTGCCGCCCTCCGGCCCGTCATGGAGCAGCTCGACGGTCCTGGCGCTCCTGCGGGCGTGTCGGAAGCCGCCGCCGCCGCGGGCGTGTTCGCCAGCGCCGTCGACGCGACGCGCTTCGCCCACGCGAGCGAGGCCGAGATGGCCCGCATCCTCGACTTCTATGACGTCCGCTGGGAGTACGAGCCGCAGACCTTCCCGATCCTGTGGAACCTGGACGGCGACGTGGTCGAGAGCTTCGCGCCGGATTTCTACCTGCCCGAGCTCGGCGTGTTCCTCGAGATGACGACCCTCAAGCAACGCCTCGTGCGCAAGAAGAACCGCAAGCTGCGCCGGCTTCGGGAGCTCTACCCGGACATCCGGATCAAGCTGTTCTATGCCCGTGACTTCCGGGCGATGATGCTCAAGTACGGGCGACTCGGACTGGCCGAGTCGCTGTCCGGCACGCCCGGCCAGGTCGTGCCCGATCGAGCACCCGTCGAGCCGGTCGCAGCGCCGCTGCTGGCGACCGCCCTGGCGGCAGACGACGCGACGGCCGACGCGGCGACCGTCGCCGTGCCGGCGTCCGGCCAGCCGATCGGCGAGGCCACCCGCAGTGGCGCCGGCAGGGCAAGCAAGCGGCGGGGACGGCGGCGGGTCAACTATCCATCGAGCAAGGCGGCTGAACGGGAGGCCAGGGCGTGACGACGGAGGCGACGGGCGTGGCGACGGAGGCCGAGGGCGCGACGGCGGCGGTCGACCAGCGCGACGACATCGGCGAGATCCTGCTGACCGAGGAGCAGATCCAGGGCAAGGTCGCCGACCTCGGCGCACAGATCAGCAGGGACATGGCGGGCCGCCAGCTCACGCTCGTGAGCGTGCTCAAGGGCTCGCTGCCGTTCATGGCCGACCTCATGCGGGCGATCTCGCTCCCGCTGCGAATCGACCTCATGGAGGTGTCCTCGTACGGCGGCGCGACGACGGAATCGTCCGGCCTGGTCCGGATCCTCAAGGACCTGTCCTCGAGCATCGAGGGCGAGGACGTGCTGATCGTCGAGGACATCATCGACACGGGCCTGACGCTGAACTACCTCGTCCGCTACCTGCGCGGCAAGAAGCCGGCGTCGCTCCGGATCGTGACCCTGCTCGACAAGCCGGCGCGGCGCCTCGTCGAGATCGACGTCGACTACATCGGCTTCACCATCCCCGACCAGTTCGTCGTGGGCTACGGCCTCGACTACGGCGAGCTGTACCGCAACCTCCGGTTCGTGGGCGTGCTCCGACCGGAGGTGTACACGCAGGCGTGATCCGCCGCTTTCCGACGATCCCGCGATGACCATGCACCGCCGTCCCGTCGGGCGGTCCCGATTCCTCGCCGCGGTCGGGGCGCTCATCGCCCTGGTCGGCTGCTTCCTGCCGTGGTGGACGGTCGGCGGCACGAACGGGCTCCCGGTCCTGACCGGCACGGGCTTCGAGTCGCTCGGGATCCTCGTCTTCGGCGCCGCCATCGCCACGCTGGCCCTGGTGACGCTGCCCTACGCCTCGGAGCGGCCGGTGCCCGCCGATCGCTGGTCGAGCTACGCGATCATCGCCGCGGTCGGCTGGCTGGGCTTCGGCTATCGCGTCGTGGACCTGGCGACGATCCGGGCCTTCTCGTTCGACGAGCCGGCGGACGTGATCACGCGGATCCCCGGCCTGTGGCTCGCCGGCATCGGACTCGTGATCCTGGCCCGGGCCACGTACGAGATGCTCCACGAGCCCCGCCTCCGCTGACCGGCGCGTTTGATTCGCTGCGCTCGGCGGAAACGCGCTGCGGGCCGCGGCGCGCCACGTCTGCTGGCGGGAGCCCTCAGGGCGCGGGCGACGCGGAGGCGGACGGGCTCGCCTGCCCAGAGCTGATCAGCCGCACCTCGACGCCGAGCCAGCGGCGGTAGCCGGCAGCGCCATCGATCCGGATGACGTACCGGCCGGCGGCCCATTCGGCGACGCCGGGCGCCCGGCCGCTCGGGCCCGCGGTGGCGATCGGCGCGAACAGCTCGTTGGCCGCCGCATCGGCTTCTCGAGGAACCTGGACCGGCGTCGTGATGACCGTCGACACGGTCGGCTCGAGGCGGTAGATGGTCAGCCGATCGTGTGGGCGCTGGTCGTCGTGATAGGACGGGCAGTAGCCCATCGCCAGCACCTGCTGCGCCGCCACCACCACGAACTTGATGCTCGGGTCGGTCGGTCCTGTCGCCTGGGCCGGGTCCGTCAGGATCCACGACCGGACCACCTGGCCGGCCCAGCGGGTGTCCGCCTCGATCAGCCACATCCGGCCGCTGCACGGCAGGTCGGCGAAGCCCAGCGGCGCGGGCGTCGGGGCGACGCTCGCCACCGGGCCCGGCGCCGCCGCCTGCTCGGGCAGCCCGCCCCAGGGCTTGACGATCAGCAGCACGAGCAGGACCAGCCCGACGATGACCAGCCGCTCCGGCGTCCGCCCCGGCCCGTGGCCGATGGTGACATGCGATTCGTGGAAGGCGGGCTCCGTCACGAGGCGCTCGCCGAGCGCAGGGGCAGGGCCTTGAACCGGCGCACGGTCTCGGTGATCGCGACCTCGGTCGGGAGACGCTCGATGCTCGAGGCGCCGAAGAACCCGGCGATTCCCGGCGTCCGGTCGAGGACGTGGCGAACGTCCTCGGGCTCGGCGATCGGGCCGCCGTGGCAGAACACGAGCGCGTCGCGGCCGGTCGAGCGGACGGAGTCCCGGATCTCCCCGATGCGCTCGACGCAGGCGTCGAGGCTCAGCGCGGTTCGCGCCCCGATCGCGCCCTTCGTCGTCAGGCCCATGTGGGCGACGACGACGTCGGCGCCCGCCTCGGCCATCGCCCGGCCCTCGTCGGGCGTGAACGCGTAGGCCGTCGTCAAGAGGTCCATCCGGGCTGCCGCGGCGATCATCTCGACCTCGAGGCCGAAGCCCATGCCCGTCTCCTCGAGGCCCTGGCGGAAGGTGCCGTCGATGAGCCCGACCGTCGGGAAGTTCTGGACGCCGGCGAAGCCGAGCCGGACCAGCTCAGCGAGGAAGATCGGCATCTGCCGGAATGGATCCGTGCCGCACACCCCGGCCAGCACGGGCGTGTCCTCGACCACGGGCAGCACCTCGCGGGCCATGTCGAGCACGATCGCGTTGGCGTCGCCGTACGGCAGCATGCCCGCGAGCGAGCCGCGCCCGGCCATCCGGTACCGACCCGAGTTGTAGATCACGATCAGGTCCGCACCGCCGGCCTCGGCGCACTTGGCCGAGAGCCCCGTGCCCGCCCCCGCGCCGACGATCAGCCGCCCCTCGGCGGCCGCGCGGCGGAGCCGTGCGCGGGCCTCGGCGCCGGTCATCCCGCCGGGCTCGTCACGGGCTGCCCCGCGCGCAACAGCGCGTCCAGCCGGTCTGCCATGGCCGGCCCGAACGACGGGTCGTTGATGCCGACCGGCAGGTCGACGACCTCGATGCGCGGGTCGAGGTGCGCGAGCAGAGCGTCGAACAGGGCCGCGTCCGCGGCCGGGTCGTGGAAGGCGGCCCCGGGCACGTCGATCATCGACACGCCGCCGCGGGGGATGAACAGGCTGGTCGGGCCGGTGGCCGCGTTCAGCTTCCCGGCCAGGATCCGACCGAGCTCGCGGCACTCCTCGACGGACGTGCGCAGCAGCGTCACCGACGCATTGTGCTCGTACAGCCGCCGATCCCGGAACTCCGCCGGGACCGTGTCGCGCGGCCCGAAGTTGACCATGTCCAGCGCGCCGAGGGAGACGACCTGCGGGATGCCGAGGCTGCCCGCGGCCGTCAGCCGGTCCGGCCCCGCCGACAGGACGCCGCCGACGAGCTCGTCCGCGAGCTCGGTGGTCGTGACGTCGAGGACGCCGCCGATGAACCCGCTCCGGACGAGCCCTTCCATCGCCCTGCCGCCGGTGCCCGTGGCGTGGAAGACGAGCACCTCGTAGCCCATGGCCTCGAGTCGCTCGCGAGCGGCGGTCACGCACGGCGTGGTGACGCCGAACATCGTCGCGCCGATCAGCGGACGCTCCTCGCCCGCCGCCCGCGCTGCCTCGCCGCGGCCGGCGTTCGCGGCGACCATGCCGGCCATCGCCGCCGCGGCATTGCCCAGGACCTGGCGAGACAGCCGGTTCAGGCCGGCGATGTCGACGACGGGGTAGAGCATCGCGATGTCGCTCTCGCCGACGTACGGGCGCGTGTCGCCGGCGGCCATCGTCGACACGATGAGCTTGGGCACGCCCACCGGCAGCGCCTGCATCGCCCCCGCGGCCAGCGACGCCCCACCGCTGCCGCCGAGCGCCAGGATGCCGTCCAGCCGACCCTGCCGGTACAGGTCGGTGACGACGGCGAGCACCCCCGCGCGCATGGCCGCCATCGCTGCCGAGCGGTCTCGATCAGCTGCGAGGTCCGCGCGCTTCGCGCCGCCGGCCGCGGCCACGGCATCGGCATCGATATCTGCCGGCCAAAGGGACTGGTCCAGGACGCCGGCATCGATCACGAGGACGCCGGCGCCGAGCTCCTCCAGCCGCTCGCGCACGAAGCCGATCTCGGCGCCCTTCGTGTCGAGCGTCCCCACGAGGACGACCGTGCTCACGCCCGGGCTCCGAGCTCCTCGGCCGCGGCGTCGATGTGCGCCTGGGTGTACGCGGGCACGTCCACGGCGCGCCCCGTGTGGGCACTCTCGATCGCGGCCATCGTCAGCGCGGTGTCGTGGAACGAGTCCTCGATGCGGGTGGCCACGGCAGGGCCGCCATCGAGCCAGGCGACGAACTGCTCGGCCAGGAGCGGGTTGAGCCAGGTCGGGCCGTCATCGAGGGCCAGCTCCTCGGCCGTGGGCAGCTCCTTCGCGCCGCCGCGCAGCACGCGCAGCCGGCGCCGGTCGAGCTCGAGCGTGCCGTCCCGGCACTCCACCCGCCAGTACTCCTCCTCCCACGGGCTGATCGTGGAGGCGTTCGTCTTGGAGCCCTCGTAGGCGGCACGGATGCCGTTCTCCATCTCGACCACCGCGAGCGCGGTGCTGTCGCCGGCGTACTCGCCCCAGTCCGGGTTCCAGGACGTGGCGTAGACCGACCGCGCGTTCGCGGCGGCGAGGCCGCGGATGATCCCGAACTGGTGGACGGCCGCCTCGATCAGCAGCGGATCCGCGATGCGATGCCGGAAGTCGCCCCAGTCGCCGAACCTGCGGTTGTTGAGCGCCAGCCGCCCGACGATGTAGTTGACCGGCCCGTAGGCGCCGGAGCGTACGAGCCGCTCGAGGGTCTGCTTGTCCTGGTCAAAGCGGTGGCTCATCGTGATCGCCATCTTCCGACCGGCCCGGGTGACCTTGAGCAGGATCCGCGCGGACGAGGCCATCGTGTCGGCGACCGGCTTCTCGGACAGGACGTCGCAGCCGGCGCCGAGCGCCAGGTCGACGATCGCCTCGTGGTGGGCGGGCGGGACGACCACGATCGCGAAGTCGGCCGCCTGCTCGCGGAAGGCGCGGACCGGGTCGGTGTAGCAGCGGTCCTCGGCGATCCCGTAACCCTCGCGCGCGTTGGCAAGGTTCGCCGGGTTGACGTCGACGGCCGCGACCGGCTCGGCGACGCCCAGCTCGAGCAGGTGCGGGATCACAGTCCGGCTCCAGTACCTGCCCCAGCCACCGGTGCCGACGTGGATGAACCGCTTCGCGGTCACGGCGTGGTCATGGCGCGGGCTGCGACGCGAGCTGCTCGTCCGGCCCCAGGACGCGATGGCCGGCGGCACGCTCCGGGGAGCGGTGCAGGTGCCCCGCGCGGCCCCCGGGCTTCAGGACCGCCTCGAACCAGAATCCGCGGACCGGCTCGAGGACCTGGAGGAAGTCGTGCTCGCGCCCGATCTCGGTGCACACGATGTCGCCGGGCTCGACGGTGTACCGCTCCTCGTCGATCTCGATCACGGCGCGGCCCTCGAAGATGAACCAGTACTCGTCGCAGTCGTGGTGGTGCCGGTCGAAGGTCTGGCCGGGCTGGATCTGGAACGTCCCGGTCGAGGTGACGTCGGACCAGGCGGGCCGCTCCTCTCCCTCGATGCGCCGCCAGACGTTCTGCCGGCTCGCCGCGTCGAGCATCGGGGTCAGCCGCGCGTCGCGATGGCGCCCGGCGGGAACGTCGTGCACTCGGGCAGCTCGCGCAGGATCGCCTCGGGGCCGCCGGGGTTGTAGATCGCGATCAGGCGCATGGGCTCCCAGCCGGTGTTCTCCGTGCCATGGAACACGCCGGCCGGGATGTACGCCGCGTCCCCGGCGCGGACGTCGCGGTACATCGGCTTGCCGTCGTCGTCCTCGACCATCTGCCGGCCCTCGCCGCTGACGTAGTAGAGGACCTCCTCCGACCCGGGGTGGTTGTGGCGCAGGTGGCCCTTGCCCGGCTCGAGGATGACCAGGCCCACCGCGATGCCGGAGCCGGTCACCCGTGACTCGGCCAGCCACTTGATCGTGCCCCAGTCGAACTGCATGGTCTCGACGTCGGGCGGCGAGACGAAGCGCTCGTGCCCGACCTGGGTCTCCGTCACCACTCGCGCGTCCTCCAGTCGGTCGTGCGGAGGCCACACTGTAGCCCGCTCGGCCTTCGATAATGCAGCTGACCCCTGGCTCCACGGAGGCTCGCCGGTGCTCACCATCTCGCCCGATCGAAAGGCGCTCGTGACCGGCGCCGCGAGCGGCTTCGGGCTGGGCGTGGTCGACCGGCTGCTCGAGGCGGGCGCGCGGGTCGCGATGGCCGACGTCAGCGAGGCGTTGCTGCGCGACGAGGCGAGCCGGCGGGGCGAGAACGTCCGGCCGGTCGTGCTGGACGTGCGCGTGAAGTCGTCGGTCCAGGCCGGCGTGGCCGCGGCCGTCCACTGGCTGGGCGGGCTGGACACCCTCGTCCAGTGCGCCGGGGTGTTCGACTACGGGGGCCTGGAGGAGACGACCGAAGAGAGCTGGGACCGCCAGCTCGACACGAACCTCAAGGGCACCTTCCTCGTCGCCCAGGCAGCGATCGGGCACCTGGTTGCGAGCGGTCGCGGCCGCATGGTCAACATCGCCTCCGAGGCGGGCCGCAAGGGCTGGCCCCTGACCTCTGCCTACAACGCCTCGAAGTTCGGGGTCGTCGGCCTGACCCAGACGTGGGCTCGCGAGTTCGGGCGGGACGGCGTCACGGTCAACTGCGTCTGCCCGGCGATGACGCCGGAGACGCGCCAGGGCCAGGAGGTCACCCGCCAGAAGCTGGCACGGACGCCCGGGCTGACCCTCGAGGCGGCCCTGGCGGGCTATGCCGCCAACTTCCCGGTCGGGCGTGCCGGCACGGTCGCGGACACGGCCGACGCCATCATGTTCTTCCTGACCGACAACGCGAGCTGGATCACCGCGGTCGCGCTCGACGTCGACGGCGGCGGCCCGGCCGGCTCGCAGCCGCTCCCCGGTTCCGCGGCAGGCGAGGTCGGGTCATGACCGACAGGCCGGTCGAGCTCGGGGCCGGCCTGCGCGACTACCTCGCCGGCGACACCATCCGCGATCCGGACCTCGGCGGGCTGGAGCTGGTCGGCCGGGAGGTCGTGGCCAAGGATCCGATTCGCGTCGCCGTCATCGGCTGTGGCAGCCACTCTCGCGGGGCCCTCCAGCCCGGCCTCGCCCGCCTGCCCCACTTCGACTACGTGGCGGCGTGTGACCTGGAGGAGTCCGTGGCTGCCGACTGCGCGCGGCGCTACGGCGCCGGCGCCGTGTTCACCGACTACCGGCGCATGCTCGACGACGTCCGACCCGAGGC
>DATJGH010000039.1:0-22674 GCA_035495215.1 Patescibacteria group bacterium | reverse complement strand
CGCAGGGGTCGCGGATGGCGTGGCTTCCACGATCGGCGGCGCCGTCAGGGTGGCGGCCGGTGCCCCCGTGCAGGCGGCCATCCCGAGCGCCAGCGCGATGGCCACGAACGGAGCGGCGGCGCTGCGGGACGTCCCCCGTCGGTCGGCCATGCCGGCTCGAGGATAGCCACGGAGCTGGCGAGGCGCCGTCGCACCGCCCGCGGCCGGTAAGATTCGCGGCGAACGGCCGGAGCGGCCGCGGCGCGGAGGTACCGGATCGGGCGTGGCGGGCAAGGGCAGGACGGTGCACGGCGAGGCTGCGAATGCCGGCCATCGCGTCCTGGCCCCCGATGACGCCGAGGTCGAGGCGTATCTCGAGACCGCGCTCCATGCCCCGGGCCCCGAGCGGACCGCGGGCGACCATCCTGCCGGTGAGCGCCAGGGCCTCGTCGCGGTCCTCGACTTCGGCAGCCAGTTCGCCCAGCTCATCGCCCGCCGCGTCCGCGAGCTCCACGTCTACTCGGAGCTCCTGCCCCACGACACGTCGCTGGACGAGCTGGAGCGGCGCGGCGCGAGCGCCGTGATCCTGTCGGGCGGCCCGAGCTCGGTCTATGACGAGGACGCGCCGAAGCCCGACCCGGCGATCTGGAGCGGCAGGCTGCCGGTGCTCGGCATCTGCTACGGCGCCCAGCTCATGGCCAGCGAGCTCGGCGGCGGCGTGGAGGCAACCGGCAAGCGCGAGTACGGACCGGCGACGGTCACGATCGGAACCGAGGACGGCCTCTTCATCGGCCTCGACCGGACGCAGCCGGTCTGGATGAGCCACGGGGACTCGATCACTGCGCTCCCGCGCGGCTTCGAGGCAACTGCCCAAACGGACGCTTCGCCGTATGCCGGGTTCGCCGACCCGGCGCGCCACCTGTACGCGATCCAGTTCCATCCCGAGGTCGCGCACACCCCTGGCGGTCGCGACGTGCTGCGCAACTTCGTCGTCGGCGTCGCCGGTATCCGCCAGACATGGACACCCGCCAGCTTCATCGAGTCCACCGTGGCCGAGATCCGGCGGCGGGTCGACGAGCACGCGCATGCCGTTGGCACCGACGGCAAGGTCATCTGCGCGCTCTCGGGCGGCGTGGACTCGGCGGTCGCGGCGGCACTGGTGCATCGTGCCGTCGGCGATCGGCTGACCTGCATCTACGTCGACCACGGGCTGATGCGCAAGCGCGAATCGGAGCTGCTGCGGACGACCTTCGAGCAGAGCCTGGGGATGAACCTGGTGATGATCGACGCGCGCGAGCGGTTCCTCTCGCGACTCGCCGGCGTGATCGACCCGGAGCAGAAGCGCCGGATCATCGGGGACGAGTTCATCCGGGTCTTCGAGGAGCAGGCCGAGCTGCTCGGCCAGATCGACTTCCTGACCCAGGGCACGCTCTACCCGGACGTCATCGAGAGCGCGACGTCCGAGAGCAAGGCCGCCCAGAAGATCAAGACCCATCACAACGTCGGGGGCCTGCCCGCCGACATGCGGTTCAAGCTGATCGAGCCGCTGCGCTACCTGTTCAAGGACGAGGTTCGGGCGGTGGGCCTCGAGCTCGGGCTGCCCGAGGCCATGGTCCATCGCCAGCCATTCCCTGGGCCCGGCCTGGCGATCCGGATCATCGGCGAGGTGACGGCCGAGCGGCTCGAGACCCTGCGCGAGGCGGATTGGATCGTCATCGACGAGATCAAGGCCGCCGGCCTCTACCGGCGCGTCTGGCAGTCGTTCGCGATCCTCACGCCCGTCCGCTCCGTGGGCGTGATGGGGGATGGTCGAACGTACGCGAACGTGGTAGCAATTCGCGCGGTGACGTCGGATGACGGCATGACCGCGGACTGGGCGAAGCTACCGTACGAGGTCCTGGCGAAGATCAGCAGCCGCATCGTCAACGAGGTGCCCGGAGTCAATCGGGTGGTGTACGACATCTCGTCGAAGCCACCGGCCACGATCGAATGGGAGTAGCGAGGCGATGAGCCCAGCGCGCAGCAAACCCAGCGGCGAGACGACGACCTGTCCATGGTGCTCGGCCACGGTGCCGGTCGAAGCCGTGACCTGTCCGTCGTGTGGCGCCCAGCTGCGCGAGGCTGCCGAGGGCGAGGTCCTCGGCGTGACCCAGATCGATCCTTCGGCCGTCTCCCGGGTTCGGCGGGTCAAGCCGCGTCGGCTCACCTCGTGGCTGACCGGCGACATCCCGGCCGAGGAGGAGGAGACCGGCGGCAAGATCGAGCCGCCATCCGACGACGTCCGCCGCGAGATGCTCAAGCTGGAGCTCGCGGCGATCGATGCCGAGCTCGAGGCGAAGGCCGCCCAGGCGGCCGCCAACAGGAACCTCCCGGAGGACGACGCGAAGCCCGCGGAGTCGGGTCCGAGCTGAGCTCGCGCCTGCCGGCCCCCGGCCCGTCGTACCTGCGCGAGCAGGAGCTGCGAGTCGGCGAGCACCGCTACGAGGTCGGCATGAGCCGACCGTCCGTCCCCGCCGACGACTGGTGGACCGCGGTCCTGTGGGTCGCGGGCGACGCCGGCCTCGCGACCTTCGCCGAGCTCGCGCCGGCCGCTGGTCCGCCGCCGGATCCGCCTCTCGCGCGCCTCGGTCCGGCGTTGGCGGGCGGCCTGTCCGGCATGATCCTGGAGGATGCCGGGCGGCTCCAGATCCGCCTCGGCCTGGCCGTGCCGCCGGACGATCCCGAGCGGCCCTGGCGCTGTCCCGCGGTGGTCCGCGCCGCCTTCCGGTGGGAGCCGGCTCGCGCGGCGGCACTGCGACCGAACGCCCTGGCGTCAGAGGTGCTCACGGCCTTTCGGCGTGCGATCGAGGGCCTCGGGCGGCGGTAGCGGAGGCGGCCGTCCCGGCGACCCCTCGACGACGGACTCGAAGCCGGACCGGCGGTATGCTCGGCCCGGAGAGGGGCAGCGAGACGGAGGCGAATGTGAGCGGCTCGTGGGCGGCCTCGATGCAGGCGGCCCTCGCGGCGAGCCTCGGGCGCCCGCGCTGGTGGGTGCTGGCGCTGGCCGCATTCCTGGTCCGCGGCGGCGTCGTCGTCGTGCTCCTGCCGCTCGTCAGCCTGCCCTCCGCGCCGGCCCTCGCGACCGCACTCGCGCCCTCGATCGAGGCGCTTGCGATGAGCCGCCAATCGCTCGAGGGTGCGCTCATCGCAACGGCGATCCTGACGGGTGTCGTCGGCATCCTTGCCGTGGCCGCCCTGGTTGGTTCGTGGCTCGACAACACCCTCCGCCGCGAGGCGGAGACGTCGGACGAGCTCGACCTCCGGCCCGCGCTGGCCCCGCCGTCGGCCTGGCGGGCGCTCGGGATCCGGCTCGTCGCGCACCTGCCGACGTTCGTGGCCCTGGGCTACGCGGCCGTCCGGATCGTGATCGTCACCTACCAGGAGCTGCTCTCGCCAGGAGACCCCTCGATCTCGATCGCGCTGCGGGTGCTGGCCAGGGCGCCCGACGCGATCGTGGTCGCCACGGTCGCGTGGCTGCTCGGTGAGGCACTCGGCGGCATCGCGGCCCGCCGCGTCGCCGAGGGCGAGGGTCCCGGGCAGGCCCTGCGCGGCGGCCTCGGCAACCTGGTGCGCCTGCGCGGCGTGGCGACCTTCCTGGCCACCGATGCGACCGTCCTCGCCGTCGTGCTGCTCCTCGTCGCCGTCGTGGGCAGGGCCGCGGAGCACGTGCGCGCCTACCTCCTCGAGCGCGCCGACGACGTGAGCCTCGCCGCGGCGCTCCTCCTGCTCGTGACGACCTGGGTGCTCGCGCTGGCCGTGCTCGGCGCCGCGCTCGCCTGGCGCGCCACCGCCTGGACCATCGAGGCTGCGCCCCGTGGGTCACGTTTCACCGAGGCGGTGCATGCCGGGGACGAGGTGGCAACCGGGGAGGCGCCCGCGAGCTGAGCCGCCGACCAATCGACGGCCGGCTGTGACCCTCCGTCACGCAAACGACGCTCTGGGCGTCCGAAGCGTCACGCCGGGCCCGAATCGGCCTTTGCTACACTCCCGCCCGGTCGTCGCGGCCACCTGCGACGAATGCACACACCACGGAGGCGCCGAGTCGCCGCATGGACCAGATCTTCACCGCGATCGGCGACGCGATCGGCTCGATCTTCGACAACCCCGTCGTCAAGCTGGGTATCCAGCTGGCGGTCATCTACTGGATCCTGCTCTGGCTCGCGGCCTCCTACTGGGCCTTCCGGGACATGCAGTCCCGCAGCGACAACCCGCTCGCGCCGTACCTCGCGGCGGCATTCGTGATCATCTTCACCCCGCTCCTCTTCCCGCTCGCGGTATTCACCTACCGGATCATCCGGCCGCAGGAGCGGATCGGCGAGGTCTACGAGCGCAACCTGGCCGAGGAGGCGATGCTCGCCGAGATCGAGGCGATCCCCCACTGCCCGACCTGCGACCGGAGGGTGGATTCGGCCTGGATCATCTGTCCGACGTGCCGCACGCGCCTGAACCGCGTCTGCCCGAACTGCACGCGCCTCGTGGGGCTCGACTGGACCCTGTGCGCGTGGTGCGGCCGTGAGTTCGAGCGACACGACCAGCTCGCAGCCGGATCGGCGCCGATCGTCAGCCTGCCGACACGCGAGGCATTGCCCGCCGGTGAGCTCGAGACAGTCAGCGACCGGGTTCGCGCCTCGGTTCGTGCGCCACGGCGACCCTCCGACCAAGTCGCGGAGAATTGATCGGCGGCTCTGACCCGGAGGCACCGTCGCCTGCCGCGCCTGATCTCCCGCCCGACGGACCAGCGCTCTCCGAGCCTGCCCACCGTTACCTCGGCCTGACGACCTTCTCGATCGAGGGCCGTCAGGCCCCGGCGCTGTTCGTCGTCGGCTGGCTCGCGACGCTCGTTGGCGTGGGCCTCACCGGGACGGTGGCGTTCGGCGTGTCCGG
Organism: Patescibacteria group bacterium; assembly: GCA_035495215.1. GTDB lineage: Bacteria > Chloroflexota > Limnocylindria > Limnocylindrales > CSP1-4 > UBA5189. Next base: position 17,772 of record DATJGH010000039.1, on the reverse strand, counting down.
CGTCGCCGGTGCGGTCCTCTCGCTCGCCTCCCTCGTCGCGCTGTCGCTGGGCCTCGTCATGCTCGCCGGCTCGCAGACGATCGAGCGCCGCGCCGCAGGTGCGTCCTACGCGGGGCCGTCGCCCCTGCTGGTCCTGATCGCGATCGTCGCGGTGACTCGCCTCGTCGGGTTCCTGGTCGGCGTCACGCTGCTCCCGTTCGCGAATCAGATCCCGGTCGAGGTCGGCGATCTCCTCGCCGTGGTCGTCCAGGCACTGGTCTTCCTGGGCGTCCTGCGCCTCGTGATCGTGGGGCCGGGCGTGCTGCGCTGGTCGCAGATGGGCTGGATCGCCGACCGCGCGGCCGCGGTGCGTGGCCTGTCGGGGGGAGCAGTCTTCGCCGGGCCGCTGATCCTCGTGACCTCCGTCATCGTGGCGGTCGCGGTGAACCTCGCGGGCGTTGCACCGCCGAGCCCGCTGCCGCCGACCGGCACCGCGGCGGGCCTGGTTCTTCACCTCGTCGCCGGCGCCCTGGTCGCGCCGGCGGCCGAGGAGATGCTGTTCCGTGGCTTCGCGCTCACCGCCTGGCGACAGCTCGTCGGTGTCCGCGGCGCGATCCTCCGCTCGTCGATCGTGTTCGTGCTGGCCCACGTGCTCTTCGTGTCCGGCGACACGTTCGGCGAGACCGTGCGCGTCGCGCTGGTGGCAGGCGTCGTGCGCATCCCCGTCGCGTTCGCCCTGGGCTGGCTTTTCGTCCGGACCGGCTCCATCTGGGGCCCGATCGGGCTGCACGCCGCGTTCAACGGCATCCTCATCGTCCTCGCCGAGGTCGCCGCGCGAGCCTGACCGGCCGCCGTCCGTCGCGATCCGGGGCGGGTGATCCGCCGGTGAGGCCCAGGTGACCGGCAGGTGAGCGCCCTTCGGTAGCCTCCGGATCGTCCTCGAGTCCGGATGGCGAGGGGAATCGGCGGGCTCTCGTCGTCCGGGCTCGAGGGCGCCTGCTGCAGCAGCGAGGAGTGCGATGGCCGGCACGGACGCCCCGATCCCGTTCGCCCTTGCCGTCGCGCGCGGGCGTCGGATCCGTGAGCTGCCGTCGAGCGAGCGACCGCGCGAACGCCTCCAGCTCCGCGGGGCCGCCGGCCTCACCGCCTCGGAGCTCATTGGCCTGTTGTGGGGCTCGGGTACGGCGGGCCGCTCGGCACTCGACCTGGCCGCGGACGCGATCGCCCGGTTCGATGGCCTGTCCGGCCTGGCTCGCGCGAGCACGCCGGAGCTCGAAGCGGTTCCCGGAATCGGCAGTGCGCGCGCGGCGCAGCTCCAGGCCGCCTTCGAGCTCGGCCGCCGATTGCTGGCGGACTGGCCGGCAGGGCGCTGGTCGATCCGCTCGCCACGCGACGTGGCCGACCGGCTCGTGCTCCAGATGGGCCGCCTCGAGCGCGAGGAGCTGCGGGTCGTGATCCTCAACACGAAGAACGCCGTGCTGCGCGTCGTGACGGCCTACCAGGGCAACGTCAGCGCCTCGCTCGTGCGGGTCGGCGAGCTGTTCCGTGACGCCGTCCGCCTGGACGCGGCGGGCGTGATCCTCGTCCACAACCACCCATCTGGCGATCCGACGCCATCTCCGGACGACCTGCACCTCACCGCGGAGGCGCTCGCGGCCGGGCGCCTCCTCGACATCGACGTCCTCGACCACCTTGTGATCGGCCACGACGCGTACGTCTCGCTGCGCGATCGGGGCGTTGCCTTCGACCGGGCCGGGCTGCGCCCGCCGCCGGCCGCCTGAGGTGGCGCGGCTATACTGCCGTTTCCCGCGCACGACCCGCGCGGACGCCCGGCCACAGGCACGATTCGCCCGATCCGACCCACAGGGGGTTGCCCTTCCGAATGCTCGACCGCATCCTCGGCCTGTTCTCTCGCGACATCGGGATCGACCTCGGCACGGCGAACACGCTGGTCCATGTCAAGGATCGGGGCATCGTCATCAGCGAGCCGTCCGTGGTCGCGATCGAGGCGCGCACGAAACGTGTCCTCGCGATCGGCGCCGAGGCGAAGCGGATGGTCGGCCGGACACCCGCCAACATCATCGCCATCCGCCCCCTGCGCGACGGCGTGATCAGCGACTTCGACGTGACCGAGCAGATGATCCGGTACTTCGTTGACAAGGTGCATGACCGGATCGGGCTGCTGCCGCGGCCGCGGATGATCGTCGGCATCCCGTCGGGCGTCACCGAGGTCGAGAAGCGCGCGGTCCTCGACGCGGCACTCAACTCCGGCGCCCGCTGGGCACGACTCATCGAGGAGCCGATGGCCGCGGCGATCGGCGCCGGACTGCCGGTCAGCGAGCCGTCGGGCAGCCTCATCGTCGACATCGGCGGCGGCACCACCGAGGTCGCGGTCATCAGCCTCGGCGGCATCGTGGTCAGCCGGAGCATCCGCATCGGCGGCGACGAGATGGACGTCGACATCGTCAACTTCGCCCGACGCGAGTACAACCTGTACCTCGGCGAGCGCACGGCCGAGGACATCAAGATCGCGATCGGCTCAGCGGCGCCCGGGGAGTGGGACGCGGGCCGGGTCAACCTCCGCGGCCGCGACCTGCTGACCGGCCTGCCGCGCAGCGTCGAGGTCGGCGCCGACCAGATCCGCGAAGCGATCGAGCCGTCCGTCCAGCAGATCGTCGACACGATCCGGGACACGATCGAGGAGACACCGCCCGAGCTCGTCGCCGACATCATGGACCAGGGCATCGTCCTCGCCGGCGGCGGGGCGCTCCTGGCCGGCCTCGACAAGCGCGTCGCCGAGGCAACGCAGATGCCGGTCCACGTCGCCGACGACCCGCTGACCTGCGTCGTCCGGGGCACCGGCGAGGTGCTCCAGGACCTCGAGGCGATGAACCGGGTCCTGGTCACCGAGACGTACTCCCGGCCGCTTCGGTAGGGCTATCGCCGGCGCTCGTCCGGGCGACACAATCCACGCCGTGACCAACCGCAACGTCGACACCCTCCTCGCCAACAAGGGCCTGCGGCGCCGGGCCGTCGCCTACGGCGCCCTGCTGCTCGCCTCGCTGGTCCTGGTGACCGTCTCCTCGAACCCGCTCGTGCGCGACCTGCAGCACGGCGTCGCGTTCGCGTTCAGGCCCGTCCAGGTCGCGATCGACGGCATCGCGAAGGACGTGTCCTCGATCGCCACGACGATCGGCAACATCGACCACCTGCGCCAGGAGAACGCAGAGCTGCGCTCCGAGAACGATCGGCTGCAGGCGGAGAGCCGCTCGGCAGCCGAGCTGCGCCGCGAGAACGAGCAGCTGACCGGCCTGCTCCAGCTCCGGAACGGCCTCGAGTACCAGACCGTCGCGGCATCCGTGATCGCGCGGGAATCGAGCGAGGCCCGCCGCGCGATCGTGATCGACCGGGGCACGGACGATGGGCTGGCCACGGGCCAGGTCGTCATCGCCGCGGGCGGTGCCCTGGTCGGGCGGATCGCCGACGTCGGCCCGAACTTCGCCCACGTCGTCCTCATCAGCGACTCGACGTCGACGGTCATCGGGCAGCTCCTCGGCAGCACGGCGACCGGCCGGGTGATCGGGCAGCTGGGCGGCGCCCTGGTCATGCTCGACGTCGACGCCGCGGCCGAGGTGACCATCGGCGAGGAGGTGTTCACGGCCGGAATCGAGCTCCAGGGTGGCATTCGCTCGCCATATCCCAAGGGCCTGCTGATCGGGCGGGTGGTCGACGTCACCCGCGATCCGAACGAGGTCGTGCAGACGGCGTTCCTCGAGCCAGCAGCGCCACTCGACCGGCTGGAGGTCATGCTCGTCATCACCGACTACGAGGGCGGCATCACCGGGCCGATCGAGACGGGGGTCCCGTGCGATCCGACCCGGGGCGGGACGCTGCCCGACTCGGATCAGCCGTGCCCGTCCGGTGCGGCGGGCGGGAACCCGGCGCCCCGCTGACCCTCGCGCCGACGACCGCACCGGACCGCACCAGACCACCCGGTACCGCCCCGCTCCGGTACTTCCGTACGGCTGGCCGCTCCGCGCCCGCGCGCGTACGGTCGGGCCTTCGGCCGGGTGTGCGCCCCGAGCGCGCGCCGCCCCGTTGGCCGTTGAGCGAGGGGGAAGGTGGCACAGCCCGGATCGGCCTCGCGACGCAGGCTGCAGACCGTGCTCGGGCTCGCTCTCGGGCTGTTGCTGGTTGCCCCAGCTGGCACGTTCGCCGGCACCGCCCGGAGCGCCCTCGCCGCCCCCGCTCCGATCGTCGAAGGCGCCGCGCTCCAGCCCTCGGTGCAATACCGCCAGGCCGTCGAGCACGCCGGTGACCGGATCGATTTCGAGCCGGGCGGCCTCGTCGGCATCCCATTCAGGCCGCGCGCCGAGGACGACTGGCAGGTCGATGGCGCCCGGGCGCGGACCCTGCCTTCCGGCGCCGCGACCGGCGCGCAGATCCGAGCCGCGCCGGATGGCCGCACCTGGGCCGCCCGCGCCCCGGAGGACGTCGCGGCGCCGTGGCATTTCACGGGCAGCCGCGGGGCCTCGGATGCACTGACCGCCGCGACCCCGACGGTGCTGGGCGACGTCGTTCCGGCGCGTGCGGCGGTGGAACCACCCGCCGGCGTCGAGGTGAGCGCCCCGGTTGGAGCGAGCGGCCTGCGGCGCGAGGTGTTCGGCTTCCTGCCGTACTGGGAAGTGGCCGACGCGAGGACCGTGCTCGACTGGCGGACGTTGTCGACGATCGCCTACTTCAGCGTCGGCTGCGCGAGCAACGGCAATCTCCTCAAGCGCAACGCGGACGGCTCGGCGACGACCGGCTGGGCCGGCTGGACCAGCTCGAGGATGACCTCGATCATCAACGCCGCGCATCAGCACCAGACCCGCGTCGTGCTGACGATCACCTGCTTCGCCTGGAGCACCGCCGGCGCCCAGGCGCAGGCCGCGCTGCTCGGCAGCGCAACCGCCCGCTCGAACCTCGCCCGTCAGGTCGCAGCGGCGGTTCGCGATCGAGGCGCGGACGGCGTCAACCTCGACTTCGAGCCGATCGTCGCGGGCTACGCCGACGCGTTCACGAAGCTCGTGCGTTCGATCCGTGCGGAGCTGAACGCGATCGCCCCGGGCTACCAGCTGACGTTCGATGCGATGGGCTCGGTCGGGGACCAGCCGATCGCGGCGGCGACAGCGCCCGGCGGCGCGGACGCCGTGCTCATCATGGGCTACGACTACCGGACCGCCAGCGCGAGCGTGGCGGGATCGATCTCGCCTCTGTCCGGGCCGGCCTACGACCTGAGCGACACGATCAAGGCGTTCACCGCGGAGACCTCGCCGTCGAAGCTGATCCTCGGCTTGCCGTGGTACGGCCGGGCCTGGTCGACACCGACCGACGACCCCCACGCGCGCAACATCTCGGGCACGAAGTACGGGGCCGTCGCGGAGCCGTCGTACGCCCAGGCCGTCGATCTCTTCGCGGCCTTCGGGCGGCGCTGGGACGCCGTCGAGCAGTCGCCGTGGACCGCCTATCGCAAACAGACCTGCACCGCGGCGAACGGCTGCGTCACCTCGTGGCGTGAGCTGTACGTGGATGACGCGACCTCGCTCAGGCTCCGCTACGACCTCGTGAACCGGGCGTCGCTCCGCGGCGCCGGGATCTGGGCGCTGGGCTACGACGGTGCGCACGCCGAGCTGCGCCTGGCGCTCGCGGACAAGTTCCTGGCCGACCGCACGCCGCCGCTGACCGGCATCGTGACCCTCCCCGCCCGCCAGCGCGACGAGGGCTTTCGCGTCGCCTGGACCTCCTACGACGACAGCGCGATCCGCGGCTATGACGTGCAGGTGTCGATCGACGGCGGGCGTTGGACCACCTGGCTCGCCGCCACGACCGCGACGAGCGCCGTGTACCTCGGCGCCAACGGCCGGACGTACGCGTTCCGGGTCCGCGCGACTGACGTGCTCGGCAACGTGTCGGCATGGCGGTCCGTACCGCTGGGTTCGCCCGGCACGCCCCGCGCGATCGCCGTTGGTGGCTTTGCAGCCGTCGTGACCGAGGGCCTGCGCCTGCGCGAGGCGCCCACCACTGCCGCCGACGTGATGACCACGTTCCATGCTGGCGATGCCCTGCAGGTCATCGGCGGCCCGGTCAGCGCCAGGGGCTTCACCTGGTACCAGGTCGACGGCCCGGTGCGCCAGTGGGCCCCGGTCGAGGGCGTCCAGGTCGGCGGCTGGGTGGCGGCGTTCGGCAACGGCGTGACGAACGTCGCACCGCGGAGCCCGGTCTATGCAACGCGCGTCGACGCCGGCATCACGGGCCTGCGCCTCAACAGCGGCCGTGATCGGGTGCTGACGCCGAACGGCGACGGCGTGAGCGACGAGCTGCAGCTGACGTGGACCAACCGGCGGGACCTCGACAGCCTCGCGCTGCGGATCTTCCGCAGTAACGGCACGTTGGCCGGGTCGGTGGGCTTCGGCGCCGGCAAGCTGCCCGAGGGGCCGCACGCCTTCGATTGGGACGGCCGCATCGCCGGGCGGCGCCTTGCGGCGGGAACCTACCTCGTGCAGCTGCGCGGCACCGTCGGCGCGACGACCTACAGCGCCGCATCGGCCAGCCCGGTCAGCGCCGCGCAGCTGTCGCGCTGGGGTGTCGTCATCGCCAACGCCGCCCCGACGTCCGTCGTGTCGCTCCGGAGCTTGCCGGGCTCGCCGACACGATCACGGACAGTGACGTACTCGGTCACCTTCGGCGGGCCCGTGAAGTATCTGGAGCCCGACGACATCGGCCGATCCGGCACGGCGACCGGCTGCTCCATCGGTCGTCCAACCGGCGCCGGCGCCGCGTGGACGTTCCCGGTCACGGGTTGCAGCACCGGCACGCTCGCGATCTCGATCCGGGCGGGGGCGGTCATGGACGCCGTCTCGAACTGGGGACCCGAGCACAGGGTCAGCGGCCCGACCCTGGTCATCGATCGCCGGGCCCCATCGGCGACGGCGCCGCGTGTCTCGCTGCGAAGCGGTGTCGGCCTGGCCTCGATCTCGGCCTCGACCGGGGTCCTCGCGACGCTCGCCTGGTCCGGGAGCGACACCGGCGGTGCCGGCGTCGCGACCTATGACGTCCGCCGCAGTCGCGACGGCGGGCCGTTCGCGGACCTCGCGACCGGCTTGACGGGGACCGCACTTGCCGTCTCGCTGGCGCCGGGCCATACGGATCGCTTCGAGGTCCGGGCGCGTGACCGGGCCGGCAACGTCGGCGGCTGGATCGCCGGCGCGACCCTGCGGCCATCGCTGCTCCAGCAGAGCTCGCCGACGATCGCCTACGGCGGGGCCTGGCGCATTGGCCAGAGCGACCATTACTCGGCGGGCTTCGATCGCTTCGCGACGGAACCGGGAGCGAGCGCCAGGCTCGCGTTCACGGGTCGAGGGATCGCGTTCGTGACCACGCGTGGGCCGGATCGGGGCGCAGTGAAGGTCTTCCTCGATGGCGCCCTCGTGGCCACGATCGATACCCACGCGAGCCAGCTCGCTTTTCGCTCGGTCGCCTGGAGCCGCACCTGGGCGGGAATCGGCACGCACACGCTCAAGCTGGTGGTCGTCGGGTCGGCGAGTCATCCGCGCGTCGACCTCGACGCGTTCGAGATCCTCCGATAGGCGGGCGTCGCGGCGTGGCGAGTTCGCGCCCGTACACTCCCACGCGATGACGGAACCCGCGGCGCAGGGCACAGGCACCTGGGTCGTCCTGCCCACGTACGAGGAGGCCGAGAACCTGCCCGGCATCGCCGCGGCGATCCTCGAGATCCTGCCGGCGGCGACGCTGCTGGTGGTCGACGACTCCTCGCCCGACGGGACCGGCGAGCTGGCCGAGCGGCTCGCGAAGGACGAGCCACGCATCCGCGTCAAGCACCGCCCCGGCAAGGAGGGCCTGGGCCGCGCCTACCTCGACGGATTCCGCGTGGCGCTCGATGGCGGCGCGACCGCGCTCGTCCAGATGGATGCCGACTGGTCGCATGACCCGGCCGTGCTGCCTTCGCTGCTCGAGCCGATCGAGACGGGTCGGGCGGACCTCGTCATCGGCAGCCGGTACGTGAAGGGTGGCCGGGTGCTCGACTGGGGCCTTGGACGGAGGATCGTGTCGCGAGGCGGGAGCCTGTTCGCACGGATGGTCCTGGCGCTCAGGCCGAACGACCTGACCGGTGGTTTCAAGGCATGGCGAGCCGCGACGCTCGCCGCCATCCGGTTCGACGGCGTCCACGCCGGCGGCTACGTCTTCCAGATCGAGATGACGCATCGCGCCAGCCGGGCCGGCGCGCGGGTCGTCGAGGTGCCGATCACGTTCCGCGACCGCCGGATCGGCCACTCCAAGATGTCGCGCCGGATCATCGTCGAGGCCCTGGTCGTGGTGCTCCGGCTGCGCTGGGACGAGCTCCGAAGGCGGCGGCTGCGGCGACGCGGCGGCTGACGCGGTGAGATCGGGGGCACCGCCGGCAGCCAGTGACGTCGAGGAACGGTCGCCGGGCGTCCGGGTCGTCCTCGATGCCCGGCCGCTGCAGGATCCCGCCCGGGCCCCGGCCACCGCCCGCTATCTCGAAGGCCTGCTCGGCGCGTACGACGCAGACCCGGTCCCGGGCGAATCGTTCGCCTTCCTGCTCCAGTCCGACCTGGCCGACCCGACCGTCGGCCTCGCCGGTCTCGACGTCGTCGGACGGCGGCTCCTCCCGCCGACGCGGCTGCTCCGGAGCGGCGCGCTGACGATCGATCCATTCCTGCTGCGGGGCGCGTCGCTCGGAGCGGCCTGGCGCGCCGACAGGAGCGGCGCCGCGGGCGCCGTGTACCACGCCGTGGCCGGCGCGCCGCCCATCCTGTCGCGCATCCCGATCGTGGTCACGCTCCTCGATCTCGCGCCATGGGAGCTGCCCGGGACGTTCCAGCGCACGCCCGCGTCGCGCTTCGGCCAACGCCTCCGCGCCCGGCTCATCCGCGACGCGGCCGCGGTCCTCGTCGGCACGGAGGCCGTCGCCGCGGCCGCCCGCCGCCTTCTCCGGCTCCGGGCCAATCGCATCCGGGTGGTCCGCCTCGCCGCGCACCCGGCCTTCGCGTCAGTCGCGAATGGAGGCGAGGCGGTCGCCGGGTCCGACGCGCAGCTGGCGGAGGACCGCGACCGGCTCGGGCTGGGCGAGCGTTTCCTCGTGTACTTCGGTCGCTTCGACGCGCGCCACGATGTGGCGACGCTGCTGCGTGCGCTCGACCTGCTCGCCGGCCGATCGCGGCCCCGGGGGCTGCCCGCGGGCGCCTGGCCGCCGCGCCTGCTGATCCTGGGTGCCTCGCCGGAGGATCGCGCCGCGCTGGCCCGGGCCGCGGGCCGGCTCGGTGGCGGCGACGCCCTCGTCTTCGCGCCGGCGCTCGCGCCGGAGCGCCTCGCGCCGCTGGTGCGCGGCTCGCGCGCCGTCGTCATGCCGGCCTTGAGCGACGCGGCCGGCCTGGCCGCGCTCGACGCCATCGCGGCCGGCGTGCCGGTCGTGGCGACCGCCGTCGGGGCTTTGCCCGAGGCCGTCGGGGGCGCCGGGATCCTCGTTGAGCCGCGCGATCCCGCGCGCCTGGCGGAGGCGCTGCGGACCGTGTGGGCCGACGAGCGCGTGCATGGCCGCCTCGTCCAGGCGGCACGCGAGCGCGCGGTCACGAGCACGCGCACGTGGGCGGACGTCGCGCGCGAGACGCGACGGGTCTACGCGGAGGTCGGCGTCCGAACGCCGGAGTGACTCGGCCTAGACGTCGTTGCGGTGTGGTGGCGGGATCCAGAACGGCGGCTCGCCGTCGTGGATCGCGAAGGTGTAGCCCAGCGTGATGACCTGCACGAAGGTCTGCCCGGCGGTGAGCACGACCGGCTTGCCGTCGCCATCGAACAGCAGCGTCGGCGCGGTGGGCGAGGCCTTGCGCCACTGGCCCTTGATCGTCACGCCGTTGGTCGCGATGTAGGCGACGCCCTTGCCCACGTCATTCGCCTCGAGCCGGTGCTTCTGGGGGTGGCCGTCGTTCAGCGGGCCGAAGCCCATGCGCAGGAGCACCACGTTCTTCGGCGCGACGACCTTGCCGCCGACGCGGTCGCGCTGCGCCTTCTTCGAGCCGTTGATGTACCGGAGGTAGGTGTTGCTCGCCGCGTCGTAGCGGTAGGTGATGATCTCGGTCGGGTAGTCGACCCGGATCGAGCCGCCACGCGGCCGCTCCTCGCGCGGCGCATCCGGCGCGAACAGCCAGACCGGCGCCATGGGCTTGTCGGCCGCACCCAGCCGCTTCGCGAGGGCACGCAGGTGCTCGCCGTCGGTGTACACGTTGTGCGGTGGGAAGCGATCGGTTGTCCGCCACAGGTAGCGGCCGCCCCAGCGGAACTCGTCGGCGTTGTAGACCCACTGCCCGTGGCCCTTCGCGGCGAGGGTCTCGAGGGCCTGCGGGGAGCCGCCCGCGTGGACGTACATCGCGTGCCACTCGGCCGCCCACTCGATGTAGTACTCACGCGAGCTCCGCACCGGACCGACGCCGCCTGGGATCGTGTCCTGGAAGAGCATCATGTAGCGCGGGATCCCGCCCTCTGCGGGGGCGTGCCACACGATCGAGGCGCTGTTGAAGCCCGACTGCGGCCGGGCCGGCGAGAGGTCGTCGACCATGACCGCGATCACGTGCCGGGCGGCGGCCTCGGGCGTGACCAGCAGGCCCGTGAGCGGTGCCGGGACCAGCACCGGCGGCGGCGGCTGGCTGGGTGGCGGCTCGGTGGGTGGCACGGGCGTTGGGCTCGGCTCGACGGCGATCCCGGTCGGCGACGGCACCGGTGACGGCGACGGACCGGGCGAGATGGTTGCGGCCACGGCGCCACCCGGAAGGAGCGTTCCGATCTGGGACGCGACGAGGATCCCGAGGATCGCGATCGCGATCCCGACGAGCCCGATCAACCCTCGACGGAGGGGATTGCGCGCAGGCGCGCCCGACTGTGTCACGTTGCCTCCGCTGCCCGCCTCTCCGATCGCGCAGGATAGCGGACCTGTGCGCAGACACGCGCTAGGCTAGTCGGCGACGCTACCCACGAGCGCACAACGATCGGGAGGACGATCGATGGCCGACAACGGCGCGTCGACGAACGGCCACCGGCCCGTACGCCGGCGCAAGCACATCTACCCGCCGCTCGAGCAGATGGCTGCCGAGCAGGCCGCTGCCGCGACTCGGCCGCGCACGTCGCGCGCGTCGCGAGCGGCCGTGGCCGAGCCCGACCTCGAGCCTGAGTTCGGGCCCGAGCCGGAGGCGCCGCCCGCCCCGCCGATCTTGACCATGACTCGTCCGGAGGAGATGGACGCCACGCCCGCCCTGGCCGAGGACGGTGCCGGGTCCGACGCGGAGCGCGTCGAACTCCGGCTCAGCGCTGTCGGCATGGTCGATGCCGGCGACGTGCACTTCACTCAGGGAGCCCTCGGCGCTGCGCGCGCCGACAACGTCAGCGTCGACATGGGCGCCGTCGGCGCTGCGATGGCCGACCGGGTCGAGGTGAGTCGGGGCTACGCCCGCTCGATCCTCGCCCGCCAGGTCTCGCTCGATCGGGCGGCCGCACGGGTCGTGGTCGCGGCGGACGTCAAGGCCGACCGCAGCGCGGTGATGTTCCTGGTCGCCCGGCGGGTGACCGGCGACGTCCGGGTGCTGCTCGACTGGCGGGGCGCCGTCGCCTTCGGAGCCGTCGCCGGGCTGGTGCTCGGCCTGCTCCGACGGATTCCGACGGGGGGCGGATCGAAGTCAGCGAAACGCTGACCTAGCGTCGCCGCCCGCCGCCACCGGCGCGAGCGCCGGCGAGCGCGGCGGGATCGAGACCCCTCGCGAGCGCCTCTGCCTTGCGCGCCTCGGCGGCTGCCGTCGTCCGTTCGAGGTGCAGCTCGACGACCTGATCCGGATCGCCCTCGAGGACGACGCGGCCCTTCTCGAGCAGCATCGCCCGGTTGCAGTACTCGCGCACCCACTCCATGTCATGGGTCACGAGCACGACGCCCTTGGCGGACTTGACCAGCTCGATGACGCGCGCCTTCGACTTGGCCCGGAAGTTGGCATCGCCCGTGGCGAGGACCTCGTCGAGGAGCAGGATGTCCGGGTCCACGGCGGTCGCGATGGCGAAGCCGAGCCGGGCGCGCATGCCCGAGCTGTACGTCTTGATCGGCGCGTCGATGAAGTCGCCGAGGTCGGCGAACTCCACGATCGATGGCAGCAGCTCCTGGACGCGGCTGTCCTCGAGCCCGAGAAAGGCGCCGCCGAGCAGGATGTTCTCCACGCCCGAGAGCTCGGTGTCGAAGCCGGCGCCGAGGCCGAGCAGCCCAGAGACCTGGCCGCGCACGTCGACCATGCCCTCGGTCGGGCGCATGATCCCGGCGAGGACCTGGAGCAACGTGCTCTTGCCCGCGCCGTTGGGCCCGATGACCGCCAGGGACTCGCCGTGGCTCAGCTCGAAGGTGACGCGGCGCAGCGCCCAGAACCGTTCGGGCGGCTTGCGCAGCACGAAGTTCGCGACCGACGTCCGGACGGTGGTCTTGCGGCTGAACCGGAGGTCGTAGCGGACGCCGAGGTCCTGGGCCTTGATGGCGTAGGGCACCGAGTTGGTCACAGGACCTTCGCGAACTCCGGTTCGACGCGCTTGAAGAATGTGATGCTGACGGCGAGGAACGCGAGGCTCCCGAGGAGCAGGCTCCCGAGGGCGATCAGGTCCGGTGGGTGGGCCGTGCCGACGGCGCCGTCCGGCGTGCCGTAGATCACGGCGCGGTAGGCCTCGAAGAGCACAGCGAACGGGTTGAGCCCGAAGAGGTCGGCAACGATCGGGTGGTCCTTGATGAACTTCGTCGACTCCAGCGTCTCGATGCTGTACAGGCCCGGCGACAGGAACCACCACAGCCGCAGGGCATGGCCCAGCGCGTTGCCGAGGTCGCGGAAGAAGACATTGCCGGCCGCGACCAGGATCGCGACCGCGAGCGTGAACACGAACTGGACGGCGGCGATGACCGGAACCCACACGAGCATGAGGCTCAGGCGCTGCCAGTCGAGCAGCAGGAGCAGGCCGAGCGGGGCGAGGCCCCACACGAAGCCGACGACGCCGGCGCTCGCGGCCGAGACCGGCAGCACGAGCTTGGGGAACGCGATCTGCTTGATCAGCCGCTCCGCCCGCATCACCGACGTCGTCGCGTCGGTGATCACGGATGAGAACCACTTCCACGGGATGATGGCCACGAAGATGAACAGCGGGTAGTCCTCGATCCCCTTGCCGCGCGAGATCACCGCCACGAGGATCACGTACACGATGAGCTGGAGCAGCGGATCGAGGATCCACCACAGGTTGCCCAGCACCGTGTCCGAGCCGCGCTTCTTCATGTCCGCCTGGACGAGGTAGCGGATCAGCCGGCGGCGCGACAGGATCTCGGTGACGCCCTGGCGGAGCAGGGCAAGGGAAGAGGGGCCGCCGGGCGTCTGCCGGATCGTGGCGGCAGCATCGCCCGAAGACATCGCGCGGAAGGGTAGCACGGGGTCCCGCTCGCTCAGGCTCTGGCGCTCGGGGTCCGGCGAGGCCCTTCCGGCCGGTCAGGACCTGGTGCTGCCGTAGCGCGCCCGGATCGCGTCCTTGGTCGACTGCGGCAGCCGGCGGTACGTGGCGAGCGCCCGGGTGCGGCCGGCGCGCCAGCTCGCGCGCACTGCCCACTCCGCCCAGGCTCGTACTCGCGCGAGCACCGGCACGCGACGCATCCCCACGACCGCGAATCGCCCGTCCGGCCGCACGTGGACGGCGCCGACGGCGAGGCCGGGACCGCCCTGGTCGCCCAGGTGCGCGGTCAGCTCGTATCGGCCCGGGCGGATCGGGCCGGCAGCGCGGACGTCGGCGACGGACAGGGTCAGCCCGCCCAGCGCCCCGTCGAGCGACGCGGGCAGCAGGTATGTGCCCTCCTCGTTGACCAGTCGGAGGTGCCCCGGGCCGAGCGGGCCGATGCGGTCGGTGGCGACGGGCAGGGCGATCGCGACGCTCGCGCCGTCGCGGACGAGACCGCGTCCGGCCTGGTCGATGCGCGCCGGGAGGCGATCCGCGCCGCCGATGGCGAGGTGGAGCGTTCGCTCGGAATCGGCTCGCGCCACGACCCAGCGGAGCGGCTTGCCGACCAGGGCCGGCGGGATTGGCTGCGAGCCGGAGCCTTCGCCCCGTCGCGCGAAGCGGAGCGACCCACTCGTCGTGAAGCCGAGGCCGGACCAGCGGATGAGCACGGACCACGAGCCATCGTCCAGCCGGCGCTCGCCCGGTCCGACCCGCTGGGGGTCGAGCTCCACGAGGCCGACGAGGAGCGCGGGCCGTGCGGCCCCGCCACCGCTCGCCGCCGGGTTGGCCCGGGCCTGCATCGACAGGGCCCCGCCGCCGGGCACGATCCACTCGAGCGCGGTGTCCCGGTCGACCACCGAGGCCTGCAGCCGGATCGCCGCCAGCTCGTCGGTGACGTCGGCCGGACCGACGAGGTCCTCCGCGATGCTCGCGTCGAGCAGCGTCCGCCCGTCGCGCTCGCGAAGGGTGAGTGGGCCGCCCGCGTCGCCCCGGCTGAGCTGTGCCCGGAGCTCGATCCCGAGACGGCCGTTGACCCATGAGGCGCGTTCGATCGTCGCGTCGACCGAGAACGCGTCCGCGCGCCGCGCCAGCTCGACGATGCCGTCGAGGTCGCCATCGAGCAGCAGTCGGGAGCGGATCCGGGCGAGCGCGCCGAGCCCCTCGGCGAGCTCGTCGCCGAGCCGTTCGGCGGCCAGCTCGCGCAGGCTCGCGAACAGGGCCGCGCGGTAGTCGGCGGGCGCCGCGAGGAACTGCGGCCCGGCGAGGCGGGCGAGGATCTCGGTCCGGTAGAAGCGGGCGTGGAGACGCCGCCGCAGCTCCGCATCGACGGCCCGATCGTCGATCTCGTCGAGGATCTCGCCCAGGTGCGCGACGTGCGTCGCCGGCTCGACGAGCTCGCCGCTGATGTGGCCCTCATCCTCGCGCTTGTTGAAGAAGTAGCAGGGCTCGTCGCCGAGGACGGAGATGACCCGCGCAGCGAGGTAGGCGCGGAGCGTGAACAGCTGGTCCTCCATCTGCCGCCAGCCCTCGGGAAAGGCGATCTCCCGCTCCCGCAGGAGCGCGGCCCGGAACAGCTTGGTCGGGCCGAGACTCCCGTCCGCGAGCCCCGGCGTCGCCGCGAAGGTTGTTGCCGGCCGGTTGCGCGCGAACAGGTCCTGGCGTCGCGACATCGTCTCGCTCGCGAACTTGCCGAGGACGATGTCCGAGCGGTTCGCCCGGGCCATCCGGAGCAGCCGCTCCAGCGCCCGTGGCGCGAGCTCGTCGTCGGCGTCGAGGAACTGGACGTACGTCCCTCGCGCCGCCTCGAGCCCGATGTTTCGCGGCCGGCCCGGCGCTCCGGAGGCGGGGATGCGGATCGAGCGGACGTGCGGTTGCTCCTGGGCGAGCCGCTTCAGGCGCTCGGTCGTGCCGTCGGTGGAGCCGTCATCGACGAAGACCGCCTCGAACCGGTCGCGCGGCAGGGTCTGGCGCAGGATCGAGCGGATGCACGGCTCGATGTACCGGCCTGGGTTATGGGCAGGGACGACGACCGTGACGAGCGGGGGCATCCGCTAGGCCGCCGCATCCTGCTCGCCGGGCGGGCCTGCCAGCGCCCCTGACGCCAGGCCGGCCCATGGCCGGCTCCGCGCCTCGATGGCCTCCACCACCCGGGCGCACGCCTGGCCGTCGCGTACCGGAAATGCGGCGTCGATCCGCGCCTGGTATTCGGGAGTCGGGCGTGGACCGCGCTCGATCGCCGCCACGATCACGCCCTCGGCTTCCGCCAGCGTCGTTGCCACCGGCCCGAAGCCGTCGCGCTCGTAGTCGAAGTAGCCCTGCCGCCCGACGTGCGCGCCGCCCGACGTGGTGTCGCGGTCGAACTGGAAGTACACGGCCGGCCGATCGAGGTACGCGGTGTTGAACGCCACCGAGGAGTAGTCGGTGATCATGAGCGCGCAACGCGCATACAGCTCCTGGACGTCGGTGCCGGCGAAGGCCAGCGGCTCGACGTGGGCCGGCAGGTCGAGCCGGCCCAGCATGCCCTGGAGGTTCGGGTGAGGCATGAACCCGAGCCGCCAGCCTCGTTCGCGCAGCGCGCCTTCGATGGCGGACGATCGCAGCAGGCTGGTCCAGCTGCGGATGTACGCAGACTCCCAGAAGGCAGCGTCGATCTCGCGGCGCTGGGAGCCGGCGGCGAGCGGCTGGGTCAGCCAGCTGCGCCACGTCGGGGCAACGATGACGAGGTCCCGCGCCGACTCGGGCATCGCGCGCCCCTTGGCGAGCAGGCGGTCGAACCTGGGCAGGCCCGTGAGCGCCACCTCCTTCGCCCCGAAGCGGTACGCAGTGCCGTCTCCGGCCACCGACTCGAGCTCCGCTGCCGTGCTGACGACGAACAGCTCCAGCTCGCGGCGGTTCAGCCAGCGCGACAGGTCGTCCTTGATCACGCCGTGCTGCAGGAACGCAAGCTTCCAGCCCGGCTCGGGGTCGATGCGCGTCACCTGCGGCGGCCGCGCGACTGCGAGGTCGACATGTGACGAGACGAGCCAGGCCGCATTGAGCATGAGCAGCTTCCATGCCAGCGAGCCATGTGCGACCAGGCGCTGCTCGCCCGCGGCTGCAAGGCGCTGCCAGTCGGGCGATCCACGCTCGAGCGCGAACCACGCGTTGACGTCGGTCCGGTGCGCCCGCAGGTGCTCGAACAGGCGCTCGCCGTTGTCGTCGGCGTCATGGATCCGGTCCATGACGACCCATGCGGCGCCGTAGCGTCGCCGGACCGGCCCCGCCCGCGCAAGCGCCCGGACCGCCGGCGCGTAGAGGCCGCGGCTGAGACGCCGGCGCACTCGACGAGCGGCCGCTGCCAGCAGCTGGGCCGGGGGCCTGCGGAAGCGCTCCAGGCCCGCCGGTGGCGCCAGCGAACCGCGCGCAGCATCCGGTTGTGGCACGGGCCACTGCTCGTCGATCGGGACGGCCTCGCCGTCGAGCTTGAACTCGAGTTCCCCAGCATCGGGCAGCCACAGGATCCGCTCCGACAGGTAGTCGCGACCGAAGTAGCGATGAGCCATGGTCTTCGCGAACGCCGGCGGCGTCAGCTCGCCGCCGACGCGGCAGGCCTCCGCCGGCGGCTCGCCGACATACCGGTACTGGTAGCGACGGAGCCCCATCGCCCGATCTGGTCGCGAACGGACGATCACCGGCGAGTGCCAGCGCTCGCCTCGGCCGGCGTGGGCCAGGAGGTCGAACCAGGCAGGCGCGAGTGCGCGCACGCCGTGCCCCGCGACGACCGCCGGATCGAGGTTCCGCAGGATCCGGTGGAAGAGGTCGTGAAAGCCAGCCTCGAGCTCCGGCGGGATCTCGAGCGTTCGCGTGATCCGCTCGTCCTCGGACAGGTACCACGACAGCTCGTAGATGATCAGGTTCTGGATCCACGCCGGCACCGAGCCGTCCGGCCGCCGTCCGCGCTCGATCACGTCGAGGTAGCCGAGCTCGGGGACCGTGGAGTAGCGTCCCGGATGACGCATGGAGGCCTGCATGGAGGAGGTGCCCGCGGCGCGCTTGCGGTACACGTACACGGCGTCGCGCAGCAGCCCGATGACCGGTCGCGGCAGCTCGAGCAGGTAGCGCACCGCGAAGTGGGCGTCCTCGAAGTTCGGACGGATCCGCGGATCGAAGCGGAGACGCTGGGGCTCGATCCGATCGAGGCGGAAGAAGCTCCCCGACGAGACCCCGAGGAACACGTTGGGC
>DATJGH010000038.1:0-10167 GCA_035495215.1 Patescibacteria group bacterium | reverse complement strand
GCGATCGGCGCCACGTCCATCGCGCTGCAGGCGGCGAGGCAGACCATCAGGGTCTCGACCGGGCTCAGCTCGCCGCGCTCGATCGTGTCGCCGTACACGATCGACCGCTTCGTGCCCGTGGTCGCGACGTAGCGCGAGCCGCCTTCGTGGACGAGGATGGCGCTCCGCTGGCGGGGCATCGACTCAGCCGGGGATCATGCGGCGCCGGGCGTCGCGGCCTTCGCCGCGGCGTCGTCGGCGGCGGTCTCGAACTGCTCGCGGTACAGCCGGGCGTACAGGCCGCCCTTGGCCAGCAGCGTCGCGTGCGTTCCCCGCTCGACGATCCGGCCGCCCTCGTAGACCAGGATCTGGTCGGCTCGAAGGATCGTCGACAGCCGGTGGGCGATGGCGATCGTGGTGCGCCCCCGCTCGAGCTGCTCGAGGGCACGCTGGATGAGCCGCTCGCTGACGGTGTCGAGGGCGGACGTCGCCTCGTCCAGGATCAGGATCCGCGGGTCCTTGAGCAGCACCCGGGCGATGGCGATGCGCTGCTTCTCGCCGCCGGACAGCTTGTAGCCGCGCTCGCCGACGATGGTGTCGTAGCCCTGCGGCAGGTCCATCACCCGGTCATGGATCGCCGCGGCCCGCGCCGCCCGTTCGAGCTCGTCCTGGGTCGCCTGCGGCTTCGCGTACAGCAGGTTCTCGCGCACGCTCGCGTGGAACAGGTACGTCTCCTGGGTCACGAACCCGATCACGCGGCCGAGGGAGACCAGGCTGATGTGGCGGACGTTGGTGCCGTCGATCTCGACCGCGCCGGTGTCCGCGTCGTACAGCCGCGGCACGAGGTACGTCGTGGTCGTCTTGCCCGAGCCGGACGGTCCGACGAGCGCCACGAGCTCGCCCGGCGCTGCCTCGAAGTCGATGTCGCGCAGGCCGAATGGGAGCGGCTCGGGCTCGGCGTGGATCGGCGCGGCGCGGATCGGCTCGGGTTGCCCCGGCGGCGTGTCCACCGCCGTGCCCTGGCCGTCGCCCGCTTCCGTCTCCGCGCCGGCGCGGGGTGGCGGCGTCGGGTAGGTGAACGAGACGTCCCGGAACCGGATCCGGCCGGCCACGGGCCGGGCGGCGAGGTCGATCGCATCCGGCGCGTCGACGATCCCGGGATCGAGCTCGAGGTACTCGAAGATCCGGTCGAACAGGGCGAGCGCGCCCTGCACCTCGACCTGGACGCCGAGCAGCTGGCCCAGCGGGAAGAACAGCCGCGACTGGAGGGTCGTGAACGCGACGATGTCGCCGATCGTCGGCGAGCTCGGGTCGCCCTGGATCGCGAGCCAGCCGGCCAGCCAGTACACGAACGCCGGCGTGATCGAGAAGACCGTCCCGACGATCATGAAGAACCAGCGTCCGACCATCGCCTGGCGGATCTGGAGGGCCGCGAGGCGCCGGTTCAGGCTGCCGAAGCGCTCGTTGGCCGCGTCCTGCTGGCCGAACGTCTTGGTCAGCAGCATGCCCGAGACGGACAGGGTCTCCTGGGTCGTGGACGACAGGTCGGCGAGCGCCTCCTGGGTCTCGGTGCTGACCTCGCGCCGCACCTTCCCGACGCGGTAGGTGAGGTACATGAAGAACGGCAGCAGGCCCAGGGACAGGGCGGTCAGTCGCCAGTCGATCAGGATCATCGCGACGATCGTGCCGATCGTGATCGCCAGGTTCGAGGCGACCGACGAGGCGGTGTCGGTGACGACGCCCTGGACGCCACCGACGTCATTCGCCAGGCGGCTCTGGATCTCGCCGGTCTTCGTCTCGGTGAAGAACCGCAGCGGCATCCGCTGGAGGTGGCTGTACAGGGCGGCCCGCAGGTCCTGCATCACCCGTTGGCCGATGGCGTTGTTGAGGTAGCTCTGCCCGATCCCGATCAGGCCGTTCACGATCGGCAGCGCGATCATCAGCCCGACGTACAGGTTCAGCCGGCCGAAGTCGCGGTTGGGCAGCGCGTCGTCGATGAGCAGCTTGAGCAGGATCGGGTTGATCAGCCCGAGCAGGCTCGTCGCCAGGATCGCGACGACCACGACCGCGACCTGGAGGCGGTACGGCCGAAAGAACGCGACGATGCGACGGAGCGTCCGGCCGCGCCGCTCCCGCGGGACCGGCTCGTAGTCGTCGCCGCGGCGGGCGAACATGCGGCCCGGCGGACCGCCGCCCGCCTGGGCGCGGCGCTGGAAGCCCACGCCAGAGCGGCCGCCTACCAAGCGGTCAGCGTGTTGGCTTCGGTGATGCCCTGCGACTCGAGCCAGCGCTCGGCATCGATCGCCGCCATGCACCCGTCCCCGGCGGCGGTCACGGCCTGCCGGTATCGGTGGTCATGGACGTCGCCGGCAATGAACACGCCCTCGATCTGGCTGTTGGTCTCCCCGCGCACCACCAGGTAGCCCTTGGCGTCGACCTCGAGCCAGTCGCGCAACGCCTCGGTGTTCGGCTTGTGGCCGATGGCGATGAACACGCCGTCGGCGGGCATCACTCGCTGCTTCCCGGTGGTCGTGTCGCTGAGCCGGAGCCCGGACACCTTCTCGTCGCCGAGGACCTCGTCCACGGCGGTGTTGGTGTGGATCTCGATCTTCGGGTTGAGCTTCGCCCGGTCGACCATGATCCGGCTCGCGCGGAACTCGTCGCGCCGATGGAGCACGTGCACCTTCGAGGCGAAGCGGGTCAGGTACGTCGCCTCCTCGAACGCGGTGTCGCCGCCGCCAACGACCGCGATCTCCTTGTCGCGGAAGAAGAATCCGTCGCACGTCGCACACGCGGACACGCCCCGGCCGCGCAGGCGCGTCTCGCTGTCGAGGCCCAGCCACATCGCCGACGCGCCGGTCGCGACGATCAGCGCCTGGCCGCGGTACTCGACGCCGCGTGCCCAGACCCGGAACGGCCGCGCCGACAGGTCCACCCGGTCGATGTCCACGTCGACGATCTGCGTACCGAAGCGTTCCGCCTGGGCGCGGAACAGGTTCATCAGGTCCGGACCCTGGATTCCGTCCGGGAAGCCCGGGTAGTTCTCGACGTCGCTGGTCAGCATCAGCTGGCCGCCGGGCGTGGAGCCCGCGATCACGATCGGTTCGAGGTTGGCGCGCGCCGCATAGATCGCCGCGGTGAGCCCGGCCGGTCCCGAGCCGATGATCAACAGCTTGGTCTCCGTCCGAGCCTCGCCGGTGGCCGTGTGTCCAGGGCCGCCGGGCACGGTGAGGGCGGACGGCGAGTCGTAGGTGATCTCGGGCAGGGGAGCGGGTGCCGTCGGGGCGCCGACCGTGGTGTCGGCAGAGAAGTCGATCGAGAGGCCGCCGAAGCCCGGGTACGGGCTCGCCGGCGCGTCGTCGACCGATGTCTCCGTCTTCGAGGCGGCCTTCCCAGCTGCGGGGTCGGTGCCATTCCGGGCTGCCTCGGCGGACTGGCCCGCGAGGCGGACCGACTCGCCGCCGGGTCCGTCCACCGCCTTGGTCGCGGGGTGCTGTTTGCTCATTGACGCAAATATACCACTGGCGCCATACCCCGGGGGAGTATCGACCCTCGCTCCCGTGGCGCGTCCCGCATCACGCGTCGCGCAGCTGGGCCAGCAGCGTCGATCCGAGCAGCTCCAGCTTGTCGGTCTGCCACACGTCGCGAAGGCCGAACAGGACGTGCTGGGCGCCCGCATCGCCCAGCTCACCGAACCGATCGATGTACTCCTGCGGCGTATGCGTGCCGCCGCCGCCGTCGCGGCTGACGCTCACGCTGGCGAGGGTCGTCCGCTCGATCTCGTCATACGGCCGGCCCACCGCCTCGCAGTGGCGACGGAGGACCGAGAGCTTGTGGACGAGGGCCTCGGGATTGCCCCAGCCGACGTTGCAGGCATCCCCGTACTGCGCCACGAGGCGGAGCGTCTTCTGCTCACCACCGCCGCCGATCATGATCGGGACGCGCGGGCGCGAGATGGACTGCGGCGAGTTGAGCAGGCGGCCCGCCCGGAACTGCTTCCCCTGGAACGAACGCTGCGAGCCGAGGTCGCCTTCGAACATCTCGTGCGCCATCCGGAGCGTGTCCTCGAGCTGCTCGAAGCGAACGCCCAGCCGGGGGAACGGGATGCCCAGCGCCTCGGACTCCTGCTGGTTCCAGGCCGCGCCAAGGCCGAGCCAGGCACGCCCGCCGGTGAGCACGTCGAGGGTCGTCGCCGACTTGATCCAGATCGCCGGGAGGCGGTAGGGGATTCCACCGACCATCAGCCCGATCCGCGCTCGCTTCGTGTGTGCGCCGATGAAGCCCAGCGCCGTCCAGCCTTCCAGCATCGGCTCGTCGACGGAGCCGACGCTCCGGATCTGGAACAGGTGGTCCATCACCCAGATGGAGTCGAAGCCGACCTCGTCCGCAGTCCGGACGACGCGCTCGAGGGTTGCTGCGAGCTCCCGCGCACCCCCCGGCCAGGTGAACGAGGAGACCTGCAGACCGAACTTCACGTTCTCGATCCTAGCCGTCGGTCGCTCGCGGCGCCGCAGCCCGAGCTCGGCCAGGTCGGCTAGCGGAAGAGGTCGAACGACTCGGGCATCACGACGTCGCGTATGGAGCCTTCACCGCGCCTGAAGGCGGCGCCGCGTACCAGCGCTGCCGGCCGCCCGGCGAGCTTGCCGAGCGTCAGCTCGGCAGCGGAGGCGAGCTCGTCGGCGACCGCTCGCACGGTCGACTTCATGACCCGGCCGTCGTGGTCGGGGGTGCCGCGGAGGTCGTCGAGCGGCAACAGGCCCGACACGCCGATTGCCACGTCGACGATGCCGAAGCGCCACGGCCTGCCGAACGAGTCCGAGATCACGACCGGGAGGTCCACCCCCGTCGCCTGACGGACCGTCGAGCGGATCCGGGCGGCGGATGCGTCGGGATCGACGGGCAGCAGGGTGACGATCGAGCCGCTGCCTGGCCCGACGTTCGAGGCGTCGATACCACCGTTCGCGCAGATGAAGCCGTGGGGCGTCTCGGTGATGACCAGGCCGTTCGCCATGCGAACGACCCGCTTCGCCTCGCGCAGCACCAGCTCGACCTGGCGGGGATCGCGATCCCAGCGCTGCGCGAACTGGACCACCTCGGGCCGCGGCTCGATCGTGGTCAGGTCGACGGTCGCGCCCTCCGCCTTCGACACCACCTTCTGGGTCACGACGAGGACGTCGTCATCCCGTGCCGGCAATGCGCCCGGCGTCGTTCGGAGCGCAGCGACGAGGAGGGCAGCGAGATCCGTGCCCGCGGTGACCTCGGGGATCCCGTCGAGGGCCAGCACCTCGATGCGCGTCGACGCCCGTTCAGCCACGGATGTCAGCCACGGATGTCAGCCACGGATGTCAGCCACGGACCTCAACCCCGGAGCGAGCCGACCGTTGCCTCGGCAGCGACCAGGTCCGCCGCGGTGTCGAGGTCGAGTGTGAGCGGTCCGTCGAGCTCGAGCCAGCTGACTCCGGCGGCTTCGGCCCTGGCCGCATGCGCCGCGCGGCTCGCGTCGCCGAACGCGGGATCGATCGCGCCGGGCGGGCTGAGCAGCAGCGTGTTCGTGCCAAGCCCGTGGCGATCCGGTACGGCGACGGCGAGGGCCCGGGCAGGCCCGGCGGCCGTCGCGGCGGCGGCGAGGAGCTCGTCGACGGCCTCGGCGGACACGGAGGGCAGGTCCGCCGGCAGGACGAGCACGGCGGTCGCGCCGCGCGCCACGGCGACGGACCGGGCAGCCTCGATGGCCGCGTTCAGCCCCGGCGCCCGCTCCACCAGCCCGATCGCACGCAGCTCCTTGGCGATCCCGGCCGCGTCCGGATCCATGGTCACGACGACGGTCCCCGCGATCCGGCGAGCGTCCCGAGTTGCCACCAGCGTCCGGCGCAGCAGGTTCGTCACGAGCTCGACCCGCTCTTCGGGGTCGAGGTCCTCACCGAGCCGGGTCTTGGCCGTCTCGAGGCCGCGGATGGGGACAAGGGCCCAGGTCCGCGAGAGATCGGCGCGTGCGGCAGCCTCCACGCCGAGCATCGTACCCGCGCCGGTCGGGCGGCCCTGACCCGGACCTCGGCAGACCCCTGCGGACGTCAGGTCGTCCGCGCGGCTTCCAGCACCTCCGCCGCGAGCCTCGCCCGCCCCGGGTCACCGGCCATGACCGTGTCGGTCACGACCGTTCGCAGGCCGAGCTCCCGGATCGGCGGCTCGAGCGCCTCGTCGAGGCGATCGAGGACGAACGTGTCGGCGATGCCCGTGTACTGCCGCGCGACCCCGAGCGCGCTCGCCTCGTGGCCGAGCGACATGAGCATGCGGTCGGCCGGGCCCTTGAGCGCGACCCCGCCCACGATCCCGGACACGGCCACGACCGAGGCGCCGCGGGAGCGGGCTGTCTGGAGGCCCGCCTCGATGCCGGCCACCGACAGGATCGGGCGCACGGACACGAACGGGTTCGAAGGCGCGATCACGATCGCCTCGGCGGCCTCGAGCGCCGCGTCGACCTCCGGCGTCGAGCTCGCGTCATCGATGCCCCTGAATCGAAGGTCGCGCACCTCGGGCTCCTGGTGGAGCCGGACGAAGTAGTCCTGGAACGCGAGCCAGCCGTCGTCCGTGAGGACCTCGGTGCGGACCGGCTGGTCGGACATCGGCAGGATCACGGCGCGGACGCCGAGGGCGCGCTGGAGGTCGCGAGCGATATCCGTCGGCCGGTCGCCACGACGGAGCCGCGCCGTTCGGACGACGTGCGTGGCGAGATCGCGGTCCCCGAGCCGGAACCAGGTCTCCTCGCCATATCGCTCGAGCATCCCGGCCGCGGCGAAGGTCTCGCCGGCGATGCCCCAGCCCCACTCGCGATTGTCGATGCCGGCGAGCGTGTACATGACCGTGTCGTGGTCCGGCGAGACCAGCAGCCCGTGGCGCTCGACGTCGTCGGCAGTGTTGACGATCACCACGAGCCTCGAGCCCAGGTGCTCCTGCAGCCCGTGCGCCAGCCTGGCCCCGCCGACGCCGCCGGCGAGCAGCACGATGGGTCCGCTCACGATCTGCCCTGCCCTGATGGGTGGTGCACGGACGCACCTCGTACATGTCGGCGTAATGCATGACCGGAAAGTCGTCGGTATTCTCCGCTCACCAGCTGGGCACGGCGCAGCGACGCCGTCCGGCCAGCAATCGCAGGGGTGCGGAGGAACGCCCAAGTCGCCGGGAGGAGGACAAGCCGCCGGCGCCAATGCCCGAACTTCGCGATCCCTGTCTGCTCCCCATCGCAGAGGCGCGCACGCGAAACAGGAGGATCGCCGATCGCCCAGCGTTCGAACGATGCCCGGTGCGTGGCCATCGCGCCCCGGGTCGATGAGTGCCCACCTACTGGAGGCCCTTTGTGAGGAAGCTGCTCACGATCTTCGCCGCAGTTGCGCTGCTGATGTCCCTGACCAGCGGCGCCGTCGCGGGGAAGACGAACCGGAACGCAGATAAGCACACGCACAAGGACAACCTGTCCAGCCCACTCGTCAAGAAGCAGAACGCCCTCAGGGCCACTGCCCGGCAGATGGTTCTGGACGGCGAAGCGACGCCGAAGGGCCCTGACCAGATCGTCAAGGTCGGCAAGGGCCAGTATGTCCAGCTCGCGTTCACGGGCTCCGACCACATCTTCACGCTGCTGGGCGAGTTCGGCGACACGATCAACTCGCCGCAGGGCGGCGATCCAGGGCCAGTGCATAACCAGATCCCGGCTCCGGATCGGACGACGAACAACGTCGACATCTGGGCCCCGGACTTCAACCGGGACTACTACGACAACCTGCTCTTCGCCAAGGGCCAGGTCCCCTCGATGGCGAACTGGTACCTCGAGTCGAGCTCAGGTCGCTACACGGTCGACGGCTACGTCTCCGACTGGGTCCAGGTCGACAACAACGAGGCCACCTACGGCACGGACGACTGCAACCTGGACGGCGACCTCAACGATGACGAGGACAGCATCGTCTGCCCGACGGTGTGGAACTTCGTCCGGGACCAGGCGAACGCGTGGTGGGACGAGACGGTCGCGGCGCTCGGTGAGGCCGGCGCCAAGGCGCTCCTCCAGAGCTTCGACGTCTGGGATCGCTACGACTACAACGGCAATGGCAACGTCAACGAGCCAGACGGCTACATCGACCACTTCCAGTCGGTCCACGCCGGAATGGGCGAGGAGACGGGTGGCGGCGCCCAGGGCGCCGACGCCATCTGGAGCCACCGCTGGTACGCCTTCTTCGGTGGCATCGGGTCAGACGGCCCGGCGTTCAACCAGGCCGGCGGCTTGGAGATCGGCGACTCCGGCATCTGGATCGGCGACTACACCATCGAGCCAGAGAACGGCGGCGTCGGCGTGTTCGCGCACGAGTTCGGCCACGACCTCGGTCTGCCTGACGAGTACGACACGAGCGGCAACACCGGTGGCGCCGAGAACGGCACCGCCTGGTGGACCAACTGGTCGCAGGGTTCCTACGGGACCATCGACCAGAACGGCCTCGGCATGTACCCGGTGAGCATGGACGCCTGGGAGAAGTTCCAGCTGGGCTGGCTCAACTACGGTGTTGGCTTCGCGGGCAAGAAATCTTCGTTCCGGCTCGGGCCGGTCGAGGCGAACACGAAGAAGCTCCAGGGCGTCTTCGTCGTGCTGCCCGACAAGCACGTGACGAAGAACGTTGGTGCCCCGTTCGAGGGCGCCAGCTTCTACTACTCCGGCGCGGCCGACAGCCTGAGCACGACCATGTCTCGGCAGGTGACCCTGCCGGCCGGCACGGTTGGCATCAGCGCGAAGGCCCGCTGGAACATCGAGCGTGGCTACGACTACGCCTTCCTCAAGGTCAACAACGACTACATCACGACCAACGTCTCGAACTCGACCGTCAAGGCCGAAGGGATCGAAGGCGTATCGCCTGGTGGTGGCTGGACCGACTTGACGGCCGATCTGTCGGCATACGCCGGCCAGACCGTCACGATCACGTTTGGGTACCTCACCGACGGTGGCGTCCAGGGCGCGACCGGGTCACTTCCGGCCGGCTTCGCACTCGACAACATCGCCATCAGCGGCCAGCCCGTCGATGGCGCGGAGAGCGCCGCGGGCTGGACGTTCAACACGAACGGGGACACCGGCTTCCACGTGACGGCGGGTTCCGAGGAGTTCCAGTACTTCAACGCCTACCTCGCGGAGTACCGGCAGTACCGGGCCTACGACAAGGCGCTGGAGCTCGGCCCGTACAACTTCACCACCGCGACATTCGTCGAGCACTTCCCGTACCAGGACGGCCTGCTGATCTGGTACTGGGACACCTCGTTCTCGGACAACAACGTCGGTGACCATCCCGGCGGCGGTGAGATCCTGCCGGTCGACGCGCACCCCGGCGTCATGCACTGGGCGAACGGCTCCGTCGCGCGTCCGCGCATCCAGTCGTACGACGCCACATTCGGTCTCTGGAGGACCGACTCGATCACGCTCCACGGCCCCGGCGGCGTCGCGAAGACGTTCCCGTCGCTGCCCGCGGTGCCCGTGTTCGACGACAACAAGTCGTACTGGGTCAACGGTGATCCCGGCGATGCGTCGGGCAACACCCGCTACCAGTCCGAGTGGAACAGCGTGAACGTCCCGCACACCGGCACGACCATTCGCGTGGTCAGCGTCGGCACGCAGGGCAGCTTCATGCAGATCAACGTCAACTAGCCGAGGCTCCGCCTCAGCACGAAGGCCCGCCGGCATCGCCGGCGGGCCTTTTCACGCCGAAGCCGACGAGGGGACGGGCGCGCAGCGTGCCAGTGGCTGGACGCCGCGACCGGCGGCCACCGGTGCGATCGGGCTCGAAGTTCGAGGCCCGGCTGCTCAGCCGAGGAGCCTGGCGACCTCGGGCAGGCGCTCGATCGTCTCGCGATCGAACGGGGCGGGCATGCGCACGATGACGGTCGAGAAGCCGAGGTCGAGGTACGGCCGCAGGGCCTCCACGCTCGCGGTCGGCGAGCCCGTGAGCGTGGGGACGCCGCCGAGGTTCTCCAGGCCGTTGTGCTTCAGCTGCGCCGCCCGCGCGGCATCGGCGTCCTCGCGACGGTCGCGGATGATCGTCGGGAAGCTGACGGTCAGCTCGATGTCGGACAGGTCCCGCCCGGCCTCGCCGCAGTAGCCGGCGAGCAGGTCGAGCGAGGCCTTGACCTCCTCGATCGATCCGCTCGTGTTCCAGGCGTCGC
>DATJGH010000037.1:0-3173 GCA_035495215.1 Patescibacteria group bacterium | reverse complement strand
TGCGCGGCGTGCGTCGTCCTCGACGCGATCCCCGAGGAGGTCCCCGAGGTCTTCGACATGCTCCGGGCGGCCGACACGGTCGGGGTCTTCCAGGTCGAGAGCCGCGCCCAGATGCAGACGCTGCCCAAGTCCCGGCCGATGAGCCTCGACGACCTCGTGGTCGAGGTCGCGATCATCCGGCCCGGCCCGATCCAGGGCAATGCGGTCCACCCGTATCTCCGGCGGAAGCAGGGGATCGAGCCGGTGACCTACCTCCACCCGAGCCTCGAGCCGGTCCTGAAGGACTCGATGGGCGTGATCCTGTACCAGGAGCAGGTCATGCGCATCGCGATCGAGGTCGCCGGCTTCTCGCCGGCCGAGAGCGATGGCTTCCGGCGGGCGATGGGCACGTGGCGATCGAACCGGGAGATGGAGAAGCTCCACCAGAAGTTCCACGACGGCTGCATGCGCCAGCCGGGCATGACCGAGGAGACCGCCGAGGAGCTGTTCCGGCAGGTCTCCGCGTTCGCGAGCTTCGGGTTCGCCAAGAGCCATGCCGCCGCGTTCGCGCGAACCGCGTATGAGTCGAGCTTCCTCAAGCTGTTCTATCCCGCCCAGTTCCTGGTCGGGCTGATCAACGCCCAGCCGATGGGCTTCTATCCCATCGAGGTGCTGGTGAACGACGCGAAGCGCCACGGTGTCGCCGTGCTGCCGGTCGACCTCAACGCCTCGAGCTACAAGACCACCACCGAATGGGTCGGCCAGCCGGGCTGGGTGCTCGCGGGAGCGGCGGGCGACGATGGCTCGTTCGACGACCCCGAGGCGCACCCCGGCGAAGAGCTGCCGGAGGGCTCCGGCATCGACGCGCGCCCGAGGCCGGTCCGGTCCGGCTCGTGCGTCAACCCGGGCGCCGCCGCGCGCGGGAAATGGGCCGCCGAGAGCGCGACGGGCTGGGGCGTGCGGCTCGGGCTGCACCTGGTCAAGGGCATCGGCGAGCAGCACGCCGAGCTGCTCGATCGCGAGCTCGAGCACGGGCCGTACGTATCGCTGGCGGACGTCGTCGAGCGCACCGGCCTCGCCGAGGAGACGATCGAGCGCCTGATCCGCACCGGCGCGCTCGACTCACTCGGCAGGCCGCGGCGCGAGCTCCTGTGGCAGCTCCGCGAGGTCGCCGGCGCGACGAAGGGCCGCATGGACGGCAGGACCACGCGCCTCGGCGGCAGGTCGCCGGCGGCCGGCCGCCCGATGGACCTGCGCCTGCCCGCCACCCCCGCGCCGGACCTGCCCGCGATCACCGAATCGGAGCGGCTCGGCGACGCCTACGCGGTCCTCGGGCTCGACGCGAAGCTGCAGGCGATCGCCCTCTTCCGCGACGCGCTGGATCGGCTCGACGCAGTGCCCAACGCCGCGCTCGCGGACCGCCGACCGGGACCGGTTCGGATCGGCGGCCTCGTCGTCACGCGCCAGCACCCGATGACGGCCAAGGGCACGGTCTTCCTGGCCCTCGAGGACGAGACCGGCATGGTCAACGTCACGCTCTGGCCGGATACGTGGGCGCGCTTCCGCGGCGTTGTCCGGCGTCACGCCCTGCTGCTGGTCGAGGGCGACCTGCAGCGGGAGTCGTCGGTGGTCAACGTGATCGCCACCGATGTCCAGCCGCTCACTGCCGCCGCGGAGCGGGCCGGCGGGCCCGAGTCACCGTCGGGCGTGCGCCAGCTCGGTCACGCCGGGATGCGCCGCCTCGGCTGAGACAGCGCCTCGACTAGCGGTTCGCGGACCTTCGCTGTGGGCTTCGCCCCGCCGGCGCCCGACGCGGGCTCGACATCGCGAGGAAGCGCCGATACCACGCCGCAGCCGACGCGAACAGGGCGCCGGTCACGGCAGAGCTGGCAAACGCCGACAGCACCTGGTCGGCCCGCATCTGTGGCGCGCCGCCGGGCTGGAGCGCCTCGTAGGCGGCCACGACCGTGGGGCTGAGGCTGACCAGCACGAACACGGCCGTCTGCAGGACGCCCAGCAGGAACCCGATCAGGTAGCTGGCGCGCGGTGCGAAGAAGCCGCCGACCAGCTGGGGCGCGAGGGCCGACCCGGGGACGATCAGGAGCTCCCACAGGAGCACGGACCCGGAGCGGAGCGGGAACAGCACCCACGCCAGGCCACCGAGGACGATCAGCGCCGCGGCCGCGAGGAATGCGCGCGATCGGAGCACCTGGGGCAGCGCGCGGATGTCCTCTCGAACGTGCGCAGGGTGGTACGCCAGCCGGAACGCATCCATGAACCCGACACGGCCCGTTGGCGTGCGATCCGGCGTCCGGGCCGCGCGTGCCGCGGGCTTCGGACCCGGGCCCGACTCGGGTCGCCGCTCGCCGTAGTCGAGCTCCGCGCCGTTGTCTGGCTCGGCCGCTTCGGCAGCTGTCTGACGGTAGCGGCGGCGCGCCTCTGCGCGATCGGTCTGCTTGGCGCGGGCCACAGGTCCTCCTTCGATCTCAGCGGGCTGGACATCGTACCGCCGCCGATCGGGCTCGGTGCGCGGGCGGGCCCGGCTTGGGTGAGCCACAGCCAATCCGGAGGTGATCGCCGGGTGAGCCAGAGGTGAGGGCCGGCTGGTAGAACGTCGCGAGCCGTCCCGCCCGGCCTCGGTGGCTCCCGCCCGGAGGTCGAAGAACGGTGGAGCGCGCTCGTCTCGCGGTGTTCGCCGCAGTGTCTGTCGTGCTGGGCGTCGCCAGTGCCGCCTTCGCGGCCGGGTCCGGCCCGATCACGGCCACCCTCGGCCCGGTGTCGTGGCCAGTTTCGACCTTGCTGGTTTCCGAGGTGCAGACCGGTGGGGCTTCGGCATCCGATGAGTTCGCCGAGATCACGAACGCCGGTGCGAGCTCGGTCGACCTGGCCGGGCTCGAGCTCGCCTACGCGACGTCGAGCGGCAGCACGGTGACGCGCAAGGCTTCGTGGTCGACGCCGCTGCTGCTCGAGCCCGGGCGGCACCTGTTCGTCGCGAACAGCGCCGGGATCTATGCCGGGCTTGCCGACGCGACCTACAGCGGCGGCTTGGCCGCGACCGGCGGCGCAATCGTCCTGCGGGTCATCGGCGGCGCCACGATCGACGCGGTCGGATGGGGCGACGCGACGAACGCCTTCGTGGAGGGATCGGCGATGGCCGCGCCCGCCGCGGGTGCGAGCATCGAGCGCAAGCCCGG
>DATJGH010000036.1:0-9403 GCA_035495215.1 Patescibacteria group bacterium | reverse complement strand
GCCGTGTAGGTCGTCGCCGTGGCGGGCGCGGTGATCACGTGCGAGCCGGCCCCGCCGTCCGACCACGAGCCGAACGTCCACGTCGTGCCATTCAGGACCTGCGGCGACGTGGCGGTCACGGTATTGGCCGAGCCGACGATCACCGTCCTCGAGAACTGGGTGATGGAGGCCGACTGTCCGACCACCAGGGAGAGGCCGGACGGCGCGGACTGGAAGGTCAGCACGACGGTCTGCGGGTCGAGCCGGCGCGTCACCGAGGCTGTGGTCCCGCGGCTGTCGGTCGCCGTGAGCGTCAGCTCGAGATACGACGGGTAGTCGTGATCCGGCGCATTGAATGAGCCCGAGGCGACGCCGGACCAGCTCTGGACCTGGTGCGTGTGGCAGTTCGAGGGACAGTGCTGGAGGACGAGGTTCCAGCTCAGCGCGGACGCAGGCAGGGTGCCGTCCTCCGGATCGGTCGCTGAGCCGCTGAACGAGATGAGGTCGCCGACCTTCCAGGTCGTGCCGGCCACCGGTGTCGAGATGACCGGTGTCGGCGGGTTGTTGGCGACGCTGATCGTCTTCGTCGCGGTGCCGCTCAGCTGTGCGTCGTCGGTCACCCGCAGGCCGACGACCACGTCGCCGGGCGTCGAGTACGTCCACTGGGTGCTGACCCCGGTCGCGTCGTCGTAGGCGCCGTCACCGTCCAGGTCCCATTCGTAGGTGAGCGCGGACCCCTCCGGGTCCGATGAGCCGGCGCCGCTGAACTGGACCGTGAGCGGCGTGGGGCCGCTCGTCGGGTTGGCCGTGATCGCGGCGACCGGCGGCTGATTGCCGCCAGTCGGGGCGACCTTCCGGATCGTGCCGCCATCGAAGTCGACGTAGTACAGGTCCCCGTTCGGGCCGATCTCGATGTCGACGGGATTGGTGGCGCCGTCGATGAACACCTGGCGCGTGCCCGCGTCGATCTGGCCGTTCGTGCCGCGGGGCATGAACCAGATGCAGTTGCGGCTGTGGTCGGCGAAGAAGAGACCACCGCGGTAGGCGGCCGGGAACGATCCGGACTCCGGGTAGAACGCCATGCCGCTGATCGAGGAGCTGCCCGTCGGGCAGCTCTCGGTCGAGACCTTGTCCGAGTGGTTGTAGGCGTAGTACGGCGCCGCGACCGCGCCCGCGCCCTGCGCGTAGAGGGTTTCGCACAGGGACAGGTTCGTCTGGTCGTAGGGCGGTAGCGTGGAGGCGCCTTCGTAGCACGGCCAACCGAAGTTCTCGGCCGTGGCGTCGGTGGCGTTCGGGATCCGGTCGATCTCCTCCCACGTGTTGTAGCCCACGTCGCCGAGCCAGAGCTCATTGGTGCCCGGGCGGAACGTGAACCGGAACGGGTTCCGCAGTCCGTACGCGATGATCCGTTGGGCATTGGCGTCCGAGCTCGAAGCGAATGGGTTGCCGGCCTTGCCTGCGCCGGTCGTCGGATCGAGTCGCAGGATCGTGCCGTCGAGGCCCGTCGGATCGCTCTGGCTCCCCCCGGAGCCGACCCCTGCGGCCCAGTGATTCGTGACCTGCGTGGCGCTGAGGGCGGTGCCGTACACGGCCACCTCGTCGATGCTGCCCGGCCATGCAGCTGCCGTCGCCCCGTCGTCAGCGCCTGAGCCGATCCTGAACGGGACCGCGCTCGCCTCGCCGGCATACGGCGACGAACCGGTGCCCCGCGCGGTGCCGTCGAACCAGAGGCTGAGGCTCCCCGTTGCGTCGACCGTGCCGACGACGTGGTGCCAGTTCCGATCCCCGCCGCTCGTCCAGTCGTAGTGCGCGTTGCCACCGTCCGTGTACAGGCCGATCTGGATCGTGTCGGCATCAACGGTGTAGGCCATCAGCGACAGCTGGAAGCCGGTCTCGTCCGACCAGCCGGCAAGCGTCACCCCCGACGACATGCCGAGGAATGTCGACCCGTCGTGCTTGATCCACGCCTCGATGGATACCGGCCGGTTCGGCATGGTCTTCCATGCGCCGACCTCGCCGTAGTCACCGCCACCCAGCGTCGTCCCGATGGCCGTGTCCCCACCGGTTCCGGGGATGCCCGCCTGCCCCAGCGCTGGCGGACCGATGTAGCTGCCCGAGTGGCTGCCCATCGAGTCGACCATCGTGGAGCCGGAAGCCTCGCCGAGGTGGTAGTAGGCGAGCGGGTTGTCCGCGAGGACCGCGCCCTGGTAGCTGGTGCCGGAGCCACCCGTCGCGGCATTCGCGACGTCCTGGCTCCTGAGCGCGCCGCCCTCCGCAGATGGCGGGGTCATCGCTCCGCCCGGCGGATCGCCGCAGGGATTCATGGGCGTGACCAGGGGCGTGGTCGTGCCGCCGAACTGCCCGTAGTCCGTACCGGTGAAGCTCGCCCCGTCTCCGGCGCTGACATAGAGCGCACCGTCGGGGCCGAACGCCAGATTCCCGATCGAGTGGCTGGGGAATTGCTGGCACCAGTCCTCGACGAGGACCTGCTCCGGCTCGACGATCGTGGTGCCGCTGACCGCGAAACGCGACAGGCGGGCGCTGACCACGCAGCCATCGGTGGTCGCGCCCGGTGGATTCGGACAGGTGTCGCCCCAGCGAGGCGCACCGCCGCCCGTGCCAAGGATGTGGTCGTAGGCGTACAGGACGTACACGTACGAGCCGGTGCCGCCCGAGCCGTTCGCGATGAACGGATCGAGCGCCAGCCCGAGCAGACCCCGGTCCCAGAAGTTGTGGACGTTCGTGTTGAGTCCTGTGTACACGGAAGGGGTCGTGTCGTTCAGGTTGTCGAAAACCTTGATGGTGCCGCTCTTCTCGGCGACGAAGACGCGGCCGTCGCTCGCGAAGCGGACGATCGTCGGGTTGGTCAGCCCGGAGAGCGCGGCGGTCTCCTGGAAGCCGCTGGCGACGACGGCCGCGGCGGGTGCGACCTGCGTGCCCGGGCTGGCCGCCGCGCTGCAGTCCTGGGTCGTCGTCGGCTGCGTCCGCTCGAAGAGGCCCTGCTGGCAGCTGGCGCCGGGTTGGACGGCGCGCACGTGGGGTGTGCCAAACCCGCCGAACGTGGAGGCCGTCACGAGCGCAATGGCGAGCGCACCGACACGTGCCGGACCGAGGCGCGATGGTCGCGTGCGCAATTCGGGATCGCTCCAGCGGCGGGGCCGGGGTGCGTGCGCTGGGCCGGGGGCCCCCACCCCGACCGACATGCCTCCGGCGAACTATAGATTGCGCGGGACCCACCGTGCGGGGGTTTTTCGAGCCGCTTTCGGTCCCGCCCCGGCGTGGAACTACCGGGCCGCGCGGGCGGCAGCTTCGCGCCGCCACTCCTCCGTGGCGGGCACGTTGTTGAACGTGTACACGTGCAGGCCGAGGACGTCTGCCGCCGGATCGGCAATCAGCGGGGCCAGCTTCTTCAGCAGGTCATTCGGCCGGTAGGTACCGGCCGATCTGAGGAGCTGGCCCACGAAGCGGGCGTTGCGCAGGACGAACTTCGAGGCGTCCCTGACGCCGATCCGGGCACTGATCGAGAGCAGCTTCGGGATCTCCGCGACGCCGGGGATGCCGAGCTTCACCTGAAGCGTGTTTCCTTCGGCGCGGCGGGCGGCGATGAACGTCGCGATCGCCTTCGGGTCGAAGCACAGCTGGGTCGTCATGTACTGGACGAACGCGGCCTTGTCCCGGAGCGCCCCGGCGAGCGCCTCGTCCGGAATGTCGGGGTGGCCCTGCGGGTAGCAGGGACAACCAAGCTCCTTCGGCAGGCGGCCCATGTCCGCCATCGCGCGCAGCAGCGAGAGGCCGTCGAGGAACTCGCCCGGCTCGTCCGCGTCGCCGCCGACGACGAAGGCGCGGTCGATGCCGGCCGCTTTCAGGCGGTCGAGCAGCGCGGCGAGGTGCGCGCGGTCGCGGATCATCCGCGCCGAGAGGTGCGGGATCGCGCGCAGCCCGGCGGTCTCGAGCTCGATCGCGAGCTCGACCGTCGTCTCGATCGTCTTGCCCGGCGACGCCGTCACCGACACGGTCCGCCCGCGCGGGATCGCCGCGGCCTGGTCATGCACGTTCTTCAGCGGAATGAGCTCGAACGTCGGGTCGGCGAGCACACGCGCCAGCGCCGGGGCGCCCTCGGCGACGGCCATCGACGGACCGCCTAGACGTCCGAGTCCGGGAACGACGCCTTCCGCTTCGAGACGTACTCGTTCAACGCCTCGTCGATGCCCGGGTCGATCGGCGGCGCCTCGTACTCGGCGAGCATCCGCTTCCAGATCCGGTTCGCCCGCTGCGGCGATTCGAGGGCACCGTCCTCGAGCCACTGCTCGAACGAGTTGTTGTCCGCGGTCTCCGACCGGTAGAACGCGCTCTCGAAGTTGGCGAGCGTGTGCGAGTTGCCCAGGAAGTGCATGCCCGGGCCGTTCTCGCGGATCGCATCGAGCGCCTGGCCGTTCTCCGAGAGGTCCACGCCGCCGACGAACACACCGGCCATGCCGCACTGGTCGAGGTCGAGGATGAACTTCTCGTAGCCGATCGCGAGGCCGCCCTCGAGCCAGCCCGCGGCGTGGAGCACGAAGTTCACGCCGGCGAGGATCGTCGGCTGGAAGGTCGCGGCGGACTCGTAGGCCGCCTGCGCGTCGGCGGTCTTCGCCGCGCACAGGTTGCCGCCGGAGCGGAACGGCACGCCGAGCCGCCGCGCAAGCGCGGCCATGACGTACAGGACGAGCGCCGGCTCGGGCGTGCCGAATGTCGGCGCTCCCGACTGCATCGAGATCGACGATGCGAAGCTGCCGAGGATCACCGGGGCACCCGGTCGAACGAGCTGGACGAAGGCCATGCCCGCGAGCGCCTCGGCGAGGGTCTGCGCGCACGTGCCCGCGACGGTCACCGGCGACATCGCGCCGGCGAGGATGAACGGCGTGATCAGCGTGGCCTGGTTCGCCGCCGCGTAGACCCGGGCGGCGCCGAGCATCGTCGCGTCCCACACCAGCGGCGAGTTCGCGTTGATCAGGCTCGTGATCACGGTGTGGCTGTCGAGGAAATCAGGGCCGCGATCGCTGAACGCGATCTTCGCCAGCTCCACGGAGTCCTGGGCCCGGTCCGGGTGC
Organism: Patescibacteria group bacterium; assembly: GCA_035495215.1. Classification (GTDB taxonomy): domain Bacteria; phylum Chloroflexota; class Limnocylindria; order Limnocylindrales; family CSP1-4; genus UBA5189. Next base: position 4,334 of record DATJGH010000036.1, on the reverse strand, counting down.
GTAACCGAGCCCATGAACGGCTTGTCCGACCAGCGGATGTGCGAATAGACCATGTCCAGGTGGCGCTTGTTGACCGGAACGTCAACCGGCTCGCAGACCGTCCCGCCCGAGTGGTGCAGGTTCGGGGTCATGTACGCCAGCTTCACGAAGTTCCGGAAATCCTCGAGCGTCCCGTAGCGCCGGCCGTTGTCGAGGTCGCGCACGAACGGGCTGCCGTAGTTGGGCGCGAGGACCGTGTACGGATCGCCGATCTGGACGTCGCGCGCGGGGTTGCGGGCGTGCTGCGTGTAGATGCGCGGCGCGCTCGCCTGGACGATCTGACGGCACATGCCCCGCGGGAACTTGACGAGCTCGCCCTCGACGTCCGCTCCGGCGTCCCTGAGCATCGCGATCGCCTGCGGGTCGCCACGGAAGATGATGCCGACCTCCTCCAGGATCGTGTCGGCGTTGTGCTCGATGAGGCTCAGGCCCTCCTCGTCGAGGACCTCGAACGGCTTGAGCGCGCGGGTCAGGAACGGCGCCCCGGCCGCGTGCGCCGCCGCCTGGCGCGCGGCGATCCGCGCCTCCCGGCCACCGCCTTCGCGGCGGCCCCGCCGCTCGGGCACCATCTCGGTCATGGTCGCGGTATCGTCCCGCGCCGGCTGCCCGTTGTCAGATGCAAGCCAGGCTCGCGGTAGCCATCGATTCGCAGTGTGCGCGCCACCGAGGACTCGTCGGGCGGCGTCGTGTTGCGATCGAAGGAGCGCGAACTGCCGGCAGGCGAGCGTGAGCTGCGGGTCGGCGTCCTCTCGCAACGCGCCAGTGGTTGGATAACGCCAGCCACGCTTGCAGGTGGGCCTGAATTTCGACCTCGCGGCTCGTAACGCACGCCTCGCTTGCGGCTGACAGGGTCGGCCGGCATGTCAGCGCTCCCGGCTCGTCGACAAAGGTTGCCGGCGCCGGTTCGGTGGCCGGGTTGCCGATGCACGGCGGGTTCCTGCCTCGCCGCCCGCGCCGGAAACGCCGCGAAGCGCGCGGGCCGGCAGCTCGACCGACTTCGAGAGATGGACCGGCGGCGCCGACGCGTGCGGGATCGCCATGGCTTCCACGAAATGCTCCTGGAACCGCGGCTCGACCGCGGTCTCGATCTTCTCCACCGTGCGCACGACCCGCTCGATCTCGCGACGCGCCTCGCGCGAGAGCAGCGCGATCAGCGCGCCCGTGCCGGCCGCGTTCCCGGCCGCGCCGACCCGCTCCAGGGGCGCGTCGGGGACGAGACCCAGCACCAGCGCGTACAGCGGGTCGATCTGACTGCCGAAGGCGCCCGCGAGCTTGACCCGGTCGACCGCGTCGACGCCGAGCTGGTCCATCAGCAGCCTCGCGCCCGCGTACAACGCGGCCTTGGCGAGCTGGATCGCGCGAACGTCGTTCTGGGTGATGAGCAGGCGGGGCGACGCTGGGCCCACCTCCCCGTCGCCGAGCGCCACGCCCGGGCCGGCTTCGTTGAGCACGTAGCTGAAGGTACGTCCGTCAGGGACGATGCGCGCCGAGCGGCCGGCCAGCGAACCGTCGATCGTGCCGTCGGCGGTGATCACGCCCGCGAGGAACAGCTCTGCGATGACCTCGACGATGCCGGAGCCGCAGACGCCGGTCACGCCGGTGCGGCGTATCGAAGCGGCGAAGCCGGTCTCGTCCGACCAGCGCGACGAGCCGATGACCCGGAAGCGCGGGTCGAGCGTCTCGCGGTCGATTCGGACCCGCTCGATCGCGCCGGGCGCGGCGCGCTGGCCGCACGAGATCTGGGCGCCCTCGAAGGCGGGCCCGGTCGGCGAGGAGGCCGCCAGCAGCCGGTCGCGCGAGCCGAGGACGATCTCCGCGTTCGTGCCCACGTCGACGAGCAGCGTGATCTCGTCCGCGAGGTACGGCGTCTCGGCAAGGATGGCCCCGGCCGCGTCCGCGCCGACGTGGCCGGCGATGCACGGCAGCAGGTAGACGCGCGCGCCCTCGTGCGCGGGCAGCTCGAGGTCGCGTGCCCGCGCGCGGACCGCGCCGTCCGTGGCGAGGGCGAAGGGGGCCGAGCCGAGGGGCGTCGGGTCGATGCCGAGGAACAGGTGATGCATGATCGGATTGCCCACGATCGTGAGCTCGAGGATGTCCTCGATGTCGACCTCGGCCCTCGCCGCGAGGCCACGGACGAGGCTCGCGATCGCCTCGCGGACCACCCGGGTCATCTCGACCGCCCCGCCCTCGTGGAGCATCGCGTACGAGACGCGGCTCATGAGATCCTCGCCGAATCGGATCTGCGGGTTCATCACGCCGTCGGAGGCGAGCACCTCGCCGTCCGCGAGATTCGCGAGGTGTCCCGCGATCGTCGTCGAGCCGATGTCGAGCGCCACACCGAGCGAGCGATCGTGCAGGCCGGGCCAGACCGCCGTGATCGTCGCGGCGTCGTGGACCGCGACGGTCACGTGGTAGCCACCGTTCTCGAGGGCCGGCTGGAGGTCGCGGATCACCTGGAGCTCGGCGTCGAGCCCGGTCAGGGCCCATTCCGTTTCGAGGGCGGTGAGGAGGCGCGCCATGTCGCCGCCGGGTTTCGCGAGCTCCGGCCGCTCGACCTCGACCTCGTACAGCCGGACGACCGGGTCGATGACGAAGTCGCGGACGGGCACGCCCTTGCGCACGACCTGTCGATGGACCTGGCTCTCGGGTGGGACATCGACGAGGACGTCGCCCCGGATGTGCGCGAAGCAGCCGAGGCGCCGGCCGGGCGCGAGGCCGCGGAGCCGGTCGTACTCCTCCTCGTCCGCGCCGCGGGGCGTGAGGTGCCTATCCGACGACTCGATGCCGTGCTTCGGAAACGAGCCCTCGGCGGGCACGACCTGGCAGCGCCCGCACAGCCCCCGACCGCCGCACACCGAGTCGAGGTCCACGCCGAGGGAGCGAGCCGCGTCGAGGATCGTCGTGCCCTGCTCGAACCGGCCTCGGCGGCCGGACGGCGTGAAGATGACCTGCGCGCCGGTCGCGGGCGTGCCGCCGGCGGTCATGCTCCCGTGCCGCTGCTCCGACCGCCCGCGTCCCGCATCGCGGCGGCCGCCGCGAGGGCGCGCCGATTGATCCTCGGTCGGCTGCCCGCAGGCCGCTCGGGCGCCGGCTGGCTGCCGCCCTCGATGACGCTGAGCGGCGTGGGGCCCGGGCTCTGCGTCGGTACGGGGCGTGCAGCGCGAGCTGCCACCGCCGGCACCCCGGCCGCCTGGCGATGGGCTCGGATCCAGCGTGCCGCGTCCTGATCGTTGCCCATGAGGACGTCGGCGGCCATGATCGCGGCCTTCACCTCGGCAGCGAGCGGGTTCGTGATCGCGGAGGTGAGGCCACTGGCGATGGCCATCGGCAGGAACGCGGCGTTGATCCGCTCCCGGTCAGGCATCCCGAAGCTCACGTTCGAGGCGCCGCAGGTCGAGTTGACGCCGAGCTCCTCGCGCAGACGGCGGAGCAGTCGGAAGACCTGCTGCCCGGCCGTCGCCATCGCTCCGATCGGCATGACCAGCGGGTCGACGATCACGTCCTCGCGCGGGATCCCGTGGTCGGCCGCGCGCTCGACGATCCTGCGCGCAACCTCGAACCGGACGTCCGGGTCCTCTGAGATGCCGGTGTCGTCGTTGGAGATCGCGACCACCGCCGCGCCGTACTTCCTGATCAGCGGCAGGACGCGCTCGAGCCGCTCCTCCTCGCCCGTGACGGAGTTCACCAGCGCCTTGCCCTGGTACACCGCGAGCCCCGCCTCGAGCGCCTCGACGATCGAGGAGTCGATCGACAGCGGGACGTCGACCAGCGACTGGACGAGCTGGATGGTCCGCGCGAGGATCGCGGGCTCGTCGGCGAGCGGGATGCCAGCGTTCACGTCGAGCATGTGCGCGCCGGCCTCGACCTGGGCGATCGCGTCGCGCTCGACGCGGCTGAAGTCGCCGGCCTTCATCTCCTCGGCGAGCAGCTTCCGGCCGGTCGGGTTGATGCGTTCGCCGATGATCGCGAACGGCCGATCGAAGCCGATGACGACCTCGCGGGTCGCCGAGCTGACGACCGTGTGCGTCGCGCGACGCGCGCTCACAGGCGCCCGCGTTGCGACGCGCATGGGCGACCGCCTTGCGCGCTCACAGGCGCGCCCCTTCGCCGCCGGAGGCGATCAGGCCGTGCAGGACCGCCTTGGTGTAGACCGCTTCGAGGCGAGCGAGCTCCGCGTCCGCCTCAGCCTCGACGTCCGCGCCGCACTCGCGTTCGGACCTGCGCATCTCCTCGATGTAGTCGCCGTATGACTTCTTGCCGGCGTTCATCGCGGCCTTGTCGACCGCGAACTGGAA
>DATJGH010000035.1:0-14123 GCA_035495215.1 Patescibacteria group bacterium | reverse complement strand
CGAGGGCGTCCGGCGCATCGAGTGGGCCGAGCGCGAGATGCCGGTGCTGCGCATCATCCGCGAGCGGTTCGCGACCGAGCAGCCGCTGAAGGGCATGCGCGTCGGGGCGTGCCTGCACGTGACCAGCGAGACCGCCAACCTGATGCGCACGCTCAAGGCCGGCGGCGCGGACGTTGTGCTCGGCGCGTCGAACCCGCTGTCGACCCAGGACGACGTCGCGGCGGCGCTCGTCAACGAATACGGCATCGCGGTGCACGCCCGCCGCGGCGAGGACCGCGACACCTACTACCGGCACCTCAACTCCGTGGCCGACAGCCATCCGACCCTGACCATGGACGACGGCTGCGACCTCGTGTCGCTGCTCCACCAGGACCGCGCCGAGCAGGTCGAGGAGGTCCTCGCCGGGACCGAGGAGACCACGACCGGGGTGATCCGCCTGCGGGCAATGGCCGCGGACGGTGCGCTCGGCTATCCCGTCATCGCGGTCAACGAGGCGCTGACGAAGCACCTCTTCGACAACCGCTACGGGACCGGCCAGTCGACCCTCGACGGGGTCCTGCGCGCGACGAACCTGCTGATCGCCGGGCGGAACGTCGTCGTCGCCGGGTACGGCTGGGTCGGGCGCGGGATCGCCTCGCGCATGGCCGGACACGGCGGGCACGTCGCGGTCGTCGAGGTGGACCCGATTCGCGCGCTCGAGGCGCTCATGGACGGCTACCTCGTCATGACCGCCGGCGAGGCCGCGGGCTGGGGCGACCTGTTCATCACCGCCACCGGCAACGTCAACGTGTTCCGGCGCGAGCACTTCGCGTCGATGAAGGACGGCGCGGTCATGGCCAACTCCGGCCATTTCGACGCCGAGCTGGACCTCGCATCGCTGCGCGACATGGCCGAGGGCCACGTTCGCGAGGTTCGGGAGAACGTGCAGGAGTTCGACCTCGGCGGCAAGCGCCTGCACCTCATCGCCGAAGGCCGGCTCGTGAACCTGAGCGCCGCAGAGGGCCACCCGGCCGCGGTGATGGACATGAGCTTCGCCAACCAGGCCCTCGCGGCGGAGTACGCCGTCAAGCATCACGCGGAGCTCGAGCACCGCGTGTACGGGGTCCCGCCGGCGATCGATGCCGAGGTCGCCCGGCTCAAGCTCGCCGCATTCGGCATCCACCTCGACTCGATGACGGCCGAACAGGCCGAGTACGTCGCGTCGTGGAAACACGGAACATAGGCAGATGACCACCACCGAGCGTCGCGGCTCGGATGCGCTGACCGTGGCGCCCTACGGTGCCTGGGCATCCCCGTTCAAGATCGAGCGGCTGACCGACCGCGTCGTCTTCCTTGCCGAGCCGCGCGGGATCGACGGCACCCGCTGGTGGATCGAGGGCCGCCCCGACGAGGGCGGCCGCCAGGTCCTGATCCGACGCGACCCGGACGGGGCGGTCACGCGGATGACGCCGGAGGGCTTCAACGCCCGCTCCCGCGTGCACGAGTACGGTGGCGCCGCGTCCCTGATCTCCGGCGACCTCATCCTCGTGTCCGACTTCGTCACCGGACGACTGAACCGGATCGTGGCGCCCGGAATGCTGCAGCCGCTCACCCCGGAGCGCGAGTGGCGGTTCGCCGACGCCATCCACGACGCCGCCCGGAACCGGCTGATCGCGATCCGCGAGGACCACGAGCCGGACACGGTGGCGGCACACGGCGAATGGAACAACGAGCTGGTCGCGATCGACCTCTCGTCGGGCGAGGTGTCGGTCCTGGCGTCCGGTTCGGACTTCTATGCCTCGCCCCGACTCTCACCGGACGGCACGACCCTCGCCTGGCTGGAGTGGCACCACCCGAACATGCCCTGGGACGGCACGGAGCTTCGCCTCGCGACCGTCGCCGCCGATGGCTCCCTCGCCGAGCCGCGCACCATCGCCGGCAGTCGTACCGACTGGATCAGCCAGCCGCGCTGGTCGCCGGACGGCGTGCTGCACTTCGCCGCCGAGCCGACGGGCTGGATGAACCTGTACCGCTGGGTCGGGGACCGGATGGAGCAGGTGACGAACCTCGAAGCCGAGCTCGTCGGGCCGGACTGGCAGTTCGGGTATGTGACCTACGAGTTCCTGGACGGCGGCGACATCCTCGCGATCGCTCGCAGCGCCGGTCGCGACGAGCTGATCCGGGTCGCGGCTGACGGCTCGATCACGACGATCGACATGCCGTACACGGAGATGAACGCCCTGTCGGTCGATGGCGACCGGGTGGTCCTGCGCGCCGCCGCGCCGGACAAGCCGGCCGCGGTGATCGAGATCGATCTCGACGGCAACGTCACGGTGTTGCGCACCGCCAACCCGACACTGCCCGACCCGGCGGACGTCTCGATCGCCGAGCACATCGAGTTCCCGACGACCGGCGGTCGGACGGCGTACGGCAACTTCTACCGCCCGACCAGCCAGTCCTTTCAGGGCCCCGAGGGCGAGCTTCCGCCGCTCATCGTGACCTCGCACGGCGGCCCGACCGCGGGCGCCTTCTCGGGCTTCGCGACCGGCCTGCAGCTGTTCACGAGCCGTGGCTACGCCGTGCTCGACGTCGACTACGGCGGCTCGACCGGGTACGGCAAGGCGTATCGCAAGCGCCTCGAGGGCGAATGGGGTGTCGTCGACGTCGACGACTGCGTCGCAGGCGCCAGGTTCCTCGCGGATCGAGGTCTCGTCGACGGCGCGCGGCAGGCGGTTCGCGGCGGCAGCGCGTCGGGCTTCACGACCCTGGCGGCGCTGGCCTTCACCGACCAGTTCGACGCGGGCTGCACGTACTTCGGGATCGGCGACCTGCGGGCGTTCGTGAAGGACACCCACAAGTTCGAGTCGCGCTACCTCGAGAGCCTGCTCGGGCCGTGGCCGGAGGCCAAGCAGATCTACCTCGACCGCTCGCCCTCGCTGCACGCCGAGCGGATCACGGCGCCCGTGCTGGTCCAGCAGGGCGAGGACGACAAGATCGTGCCGAAGGAGGAGGCCGAGCGAATCGTCGACGCCCTCTTCGAGCGGCGCCTCCCGCACGCCTACCTCCTGTACCCGGGCGAGGACCATGGCTTCCGCGGCCACGACGCGATCATCCGCTCGTTCGGTGCCGAGCTGTCGTTCTACGCCCAGGTGTTCGGGTTCGAGCCGGCGGACGACATCGAGCCGCTCGAGATCCAGTTCCTCGACGAGGCGCGCAAGAGCGCCTGAGCCAATGCCCGGACGGGTCGCGCTCGCTGTGGCCGCGCTCGTCGCGGGCCTTGCGCTCGTCGCCTGCGGCTCCGGCGTCGCCGTGCCCACGCCGCTGGCGGCCGAGTACCCGGCCGCGGCCAGTGGCGAGAAGGCGCTGCCGATCTCGCTCATTGACCAGACCGGTCTCGTCACCTCGCTCGCCGTCGCGCCGGATGCGCCCGCCGGTCAGGGCGTCGAGGCCGTGCCCGGCAGCGAGACCGCGCTTCGGGTCCACTGGGATGGCGTCCCGTGCGACGACCGCGTGACGATGGTGCTCGTCGACATCGGGGCGACCTACCAGCTGACCATCCACGATCACCCGCAGTTCGCCGCCGGCCTGACGTGCCCGGACGCGGTCGCCCACCGGATCGTCGACATCGCCTTCACGAGGCATGTCGACCCGACCGATCTGTCCCTGAGCATCCAGTTCCCGTGACCCGGGTTGCTCAGAGGAGCTTGCGCAGGGTCCGCAGGTTCCGGTTCGTGTTGAAGTCCCGGTACTTCGCCTTCGTGAGGAGCTTGCCGAATGGGCTCTGGAGGGTGGAGCCCTTGTCAACACGCCAGTAGACGACGCCGTCGCCGGCCCCGACCCGCTCATCCCTGCCGAGCTCGACCTGCTCCGCGGCGAGGTCCTTCTCGAGGCCACGCTCCATGAACACCACGTAGTCGTGACTCGTCTCGCCTGCGGTGCCGAAGGGATAGGCGTCGACGACCTTCTCGAGCCTGCTCCGCTCGATCACCTGGACGTGCGCGTTGTACCCGAAGCGCTTGCCGAGTCCCTTCTCGATCGAGGCTTGCAGCTCCTCGCCCGACAGGCCTGAATCGAAGCGGACATTGCCGCTCTGGAGGATCGTCTCGACGTTCTCGAGGCCGAGCGCGTCAAGCGCCTCGCGAAGGTCCGCCATCCTGACCGTCCGCCCACCGACGTTCACGCCGCGAAGCAGCGCAATCCAGTGCCGCATCTCGATGCGTAGGATTGCCGATCGGAAGACGCGAGGCCCCGCCGCGCCGACCGTCTGCGTCAGTGGAGCACTGTCAGGTGCGAACGACCTGTGGCATTCAGTGCCGAACCGTCGCCGACCGGCGGCCGAGCTAGTCGGCGTTCAGGCCGTCGAGAAACTCCATCACTTCCTGCTTGGACCGGAGCACGTGCAGTGCCGCATGCGACCCATGCTCCGCGACGATCGCGCGTGCCTGCTCGGGCTCTGACCGGCGGCCCCGCCAGACGCGACCGACGATCCACCACTCATCGAGCAATCGACGTCGCGCAGAGTCCTCGCAACCTGGTGGCAGCTCGCCTACCGGCCTGCGCAGCCCACGCTTGAAAGCGCGCCCCGCGCAGAGCCACCACGGCGTTTCCAGGATGACCACTGTGTCCGCACGCTCGAGCTGAAGGTCGAGGGTCTCGTAGTAGTTCCCGTCAGCGATCCAGGCCTCGTTGGCGAGCAGCGTGCGCTGCTTCTCTCGCCACTCGTCCTCGGACGGTTTCACCCAGCCCGGCTTCCAGTAGTGGACGTCGAGATGGATCACGGGCAAACGCGTCTTCGCCGACAGCGCACGCGAGAACGTGCTCTTGCCGGATCCGGCCATCCCGAGCACGAGCACGCGCTGCCCAACGGATGCCTTCTTCATCGAGCGCAGTGTCCCTGATGGTCATCGACTCAGTCAGCGTGCGCGAAGTCACCTGAGGTCGGTTCGGTCCGAAGCGGGATGTCCGGTGCTGTTGGGGAGAGAGGTGGGACAGCGCGGAGCTCCTCGGCCGCACGAATGGCATCGCCGCTTACCTGCAGTGAGTACGCGATTCGTTGTGTGAGCGTCGTCTGGTCAAAGCCGGCTGCCTGCCCGGCCCGGCGGTCCATCTCAGCCATGATCCCAGCGAGCCATTCGAAATGCTCGTAGATCGCCGCGTCGTTCTGGCTCTGGCGGAGTTGTCGGGCATACGGACCAAGGATCACCCACCAAAGCTCGACGGCGCTACCCAGATAGGCGCTCACGATGTCGCGTTGGACATGACCCTTGCGCACGAGGTAGGCAACCCGCTCCCAGAAGTCGCCGATGACATTGGATGGCTGCACCGGCACATTGACCCAGTCCTGGTTGTCCCGGACGTACCGCAGGACGGCAAAGCGGCTCCGATTGAGTCGTTCGGAGGCCCACTCACGTGAGAGTGCATCCGCTTGCTCGATCGCGCTCGCGCTCGTCTGGAGTCGGACCTGGCGGTACAGACCGAGCAGAGAGACCGCCACAACGACGAGCTGGAGCATGGACCAGAACCATTCGGACCCGGGTCCAATGAGGACAAGCGGGTTGGTGCTGACCATGTCTTTCTCCTCCCTCAGGCAGCGTCGGTCAATGTCACGTGAGGAGATCGCGGAGCGCGGCGAGGCCTCGATGGACATCCTCGAAGGACGTCGTGAGCGGCGAGAGGCCGATCCGGACCGAGTCCGGGGCGCGGAAATCCGGGATGACGCCCCGGTCGATGAGCGCCCGCGTCAGGCGTTTGGCCTCGGGGTGCCGGATCGAGACGTGGGCGCCGCGCCGACTTGCGTCCCGGGGAGAGCCGATCGAGCAGCCGAGCGGCGCGAGCCACGCGTCATGCAGCGCGATCGCGTACTCCGTCAGCGCCATGCTCTTGGCCCGGATGGCCTCGATGCCCGCCTCCGCGACGACCTCGATGCCGCCCTGCGCCGACGTCAGCGCGATGACCCCCGGCGTGCCCACGAGCCAGCCACGGATGCCGGGCTCGCGATCGAAGGTCGGACCCATGTCGAACTGCTCGCGCTGGGCGAACCAGCCCTGGATCGGCGGCTGGAGCTCGTCCTGGAGCGCACGGCGAACGTACAGGAAGGCGGGCGAGCCGGGACCGCCATTGAGGTACTTGTAGGTGCAGCCGACCGCCAGGTCGACGCCGTTGGCCGCGAGCTCGACCGGGATCGAGCCGCCCGCGTGCGACAGGTCCCACAGGACGAGCGCGCCCGCTGCTCGGGCCGCCTCCGTCACGGGCCTGATGTCGACGATCGCCGCCGACCGGTAGTTGACGGCCGACAGGATCAGCAGGGCCGTGTCGGCGTCGAAGGTCGCCGCGACCTGGTCGGTCGTGAGGCCCTCGGTCGGATCGCCGTCGAGCCAGCGGATCTCGAGGTCCCGCTCGCGGACCAGGCCCTCGACGATGTACCGGTCCGTCGGGAACTCGGAGCGCTCGATGACGATGGTGCGGCGACCAGGTCGAGCGGCGAGGGCGGCCGAGGCCAGTCGATACAGGTTGACCGTGGTGGAGTCGGTGACGGCGACCTCGCCCGGTCGCGCGCCGAGCACGCCCTCCGCGAGGATGTCGCCCACGGTCAGCGGCATCTCCAGCCAGCCGTCGTCCCAGCCCCGGATGAGTCGCTTCGACCACGCCTCGGCGAGGTCGTTCACCCGCTCGACCGAGGCCTTTGTCGGCCGCCCGAGCGAGTTGCCATCGAGGTAGATCAGGCCGTCTTCCGTCGGCACGAACCGACCGCGGAAGCTCGCCAGCGGATCGGCGGCGTCGAGCTCGCGCGGGTCGCGCGCTGCCAGGTCGAGTGGTTCCGAGACGGTCACGCGGCTAGCCTACGCGGCCGGCCCGACCGATCGCCAACGCCACCTGACCTTCGTGCCAGAAGAGGTGGCACGGAGCCGGTGGTAACCTCGTCGCCGGCCCGCAGCCGAATCACGCAGCCGAGGGTTTCTTGACCAGCATCGTCGACGCGCCGGAGTACCTGTTCACGTCCGAGTCGGTGACCGAGGGGCACCCGGACAAGCTGTGCGACCAGGTCAGCGACGCGATCCTGGACTCGATCATCCGCGAGGACCCGATGGCGCGCGTGGCGTGCGAGACCGCCACCACCACCGGCCTCGTCATCGTCCTCGGCGAGATCACCACCAAGACCTACGTGGACTTCCAGCAGGTCGTGCGCGACACGGTTCGCGACATCGGCTACACGCGCGCGGACTACGGCTTCGACTACGAGACCTGCGGCACGCTGATCTCGATCAAGGAGCAGTCGCCGGACATCGCCCAGGGCGTGAACGCGGCGCTCGAGACCCGCGGTGAGAAGGTCGACGTCGGCGAGATCGGGGCGGGCGACCAGGGGATGATGTTCGGCTTCGCCTGCCGCGAGACGCCCGAGCTCATGCCCATGCCGATCGCGCTGGCGCATCGCATGGCCCGCCGCCTCGCCGAGGCGCGCAAGTCGGGCCAGCTGCCGTACCTCCGGCCGGACGGCAAGACCCAGGTGACGGTGGAATACGCAAAGGGCGTGCCGAAGCGAGTGCGGACCGTCGTCGTCGCGGCGCAGCACGACCCGGACGTCCGCATCGATCGCCTCCAGGACGACCTGGTCGAGGCGGTGATCCTGCCGGCGATCCCGCGCGAGCTGCGCGGCACCGACCCGGTCATGCACGTCAACCCGACCGGCCGGTTCGTGATCGGGGGACCGATGGGCGACGCGGGCCTGACGGGTCGCAAGATCATCGTCGACTCGTACGGCGGCATGGCCCGCCATGGCGGGGGCTGCTTCTCCGGCAAGGACCCGACCAAGGTTGACCGATCCGGCGCGTACGCGGCGCGGTGGGTCGCCAAGAACGTCGTCGCCGCGGGCCTGGCCGATCGGTTCGAGCTCGAGATCGCCTACGCCATCGGCATTGCCCGACCGCTGTCGGTGTCGATCGAGACGTTCGGGACGGGCCACGTCCCGGACGAGACGATCCTCCAGCTGATCGACCGGCATTTCGACCTGCGGCCGGCCGGGATCATCGCCGCGCTCGACCTGCGTCGACCGATCTACCGCCAGACCGCCGCGTACGGCCACTTCGGCCGGCTGGACCTCGATCTGCCCTGGGAGCGGACCGACAAGGCCGAGGCGCTCGCCGCGGAGGCCGGGATGCAGGTGCCCGCGGCCTGACGGAAGGCCCTCGGCCGTCGCGAAGGGGCGATCGCCGCGTCGTACTCCGCTGCGACCCGCTCAGCGTCTCCGGATCCGATCGGCCACGAGGATGAGCCCCAGGCTTCCGGCCATCAGCAGGACCGCCGCGGCAATCAGCACCGGGAGGGTCGTCGCGAACCGCAGCTGCCCGTACAGGTACACCGGGAACGTCGGGTCCTTGCCGGCCAGGAAGAGGGCGAGGGCGAACTCGTCGAACGAGACGGTGAACGCGGTGATGAAGGCCGAGGCGATGGCCGGCGCCGCGATCGGGATCAGCACGAGCCGCAGCGTCGACGGGTAGGTCGCGCCCAGGTCCATGGACGCCTCCTCGAGCTGCCTGTCGAAGCCGAGCAGTCGAGCCAGGACGATGAGGGTCGTGTAGGGCAGGGCGATGACGGCATGGCCGATCGCGATCGTCGGCAGCCCGAGCGGGACGCCGAGGACGCGGAACAGGATGAGCAGGGCAACGGCGAGGACGAAGAAGGGCACGAGCAGCGGCAGGATCGCGAGGCTCGTGAGCAGGCCCTTGCCGCGGAATTCGAACCGGCTCAGGAGCAACGCGACCATGGTCCCGAGCACCGTCGCGACGGCGCTCGCGACGACCGCGACGATGACGCTCCGTCCAACCGCCCCGAGCAGGTTCGGCGACTCGAACAGCTTCTGGAACCACTCGAGCGTGAAGCCCTTCAGCGGAAACGAGAGGATCGTGTTGGCGTTGAACGAGAAGATGAAGAGCAGGACGATCGGCAGGTAGAGCAGGAAGAGCATCAGCCAGTAGTAGCCGCGTAGACCGCGCGAGCTCCCGCGCCGCCGGAGTCGCGACGCCGACGGTGCGCGTCCCGCGACGGGCTGGCTCGCGGCGGTCACCGGCGCGCCCTGATCACCGGCGCACGCCGGGTCACTGGCCGAGCAGCCGGCGAGGCTGCACGATCCGCAGCCCGATCACGACCAGGAGCAACGTCGTCGCGAGCATGATCACGGACAGCGCCGCGCCCAGCGGCCAGTTCGCGGCCTGCACGAAGAACGCCTGGACGATGTTCCCGTACATGGACCCGCCGGTGCCACCCACCAGCAGCGGCGTCACGTACTCGCCAACCGTCGGGATGAAGACCATGAAGAATGCGGCGATGATCCCAGGCAGGCTGAGCGGCAGCGTGATCCGCAGGAGCTGCTGCCAGGGCGACGCGTACAGGTCGGCCGCGGCGTCATGGAGCCGGACGTCGATCCGGCCCATCGCCGCGAGGATCGGGAGCATCGCGAACGGGATCCACACGTAGATCAGCGTCACGACCACCGCGCCGCGGTTGTACAGCAGGTCGAGCGGGTCCCGTGTCAGCCCGAGCGCGATGAGGATCGAGTTCACGACGCCCGAGGAGTCGAGCATCAGGCGCCAGGCCATGACCCGGAGCAGGTAGCTCGTCCAGAACGGGACGAGCAGGAGGATCAGGTACAGCCCGGCCCGCTTGCCCGCCCGGAAGGCGAGGAAATAGGCGAGGGGATAGGCCGCCGCCGTGGCCACCAGGGCGACCCCGAAGGCCATCACGGTCGAGATGCCGAGCAGGTTCCAGTAGCTGCCGGTGTCCAGGACCTTGGCGTACTGCTTGACCGTCGGCGCGAACGGCGCGAGCAGCTGGCCGCTCAGGTCCGCCCGGAAGCTGAGCGCGACCATGAACAGGATCGGCAGGATCAGGAAGAGCCCGAGGGCCACCGCCGACGGCAGCGACAGGAGCCAGAACGTGCCCCGGCGCGGGTCGGTGGACCGACCCGCGCCGGTTGGCAGGCGTTCGCTGGCGGCGGTCATGCGGGGAAGCCGCGCGCGTGAGGCGCGCGGCCTGCCGCCCTCACTGGGCCGCCTTGACCTCCGTCCACATCGCCGTCCACGCGTCGCGCTGGTCGGCGGTCAGGTTGGGGGTGAAGTTCGTGTGCTGGAGGATGTTCGGATCACCGATCGAGAACGTGTCCTTGAGCAGGGCCTGGGTCTCGGCGCCGCCAAAGGTGTCGGCCTGTGCGGGATCGTTGAGGCCGTTCATCACGTCCTGGTTCGCGGAGCCGTAGTAGTACAGGTTCACGAGGTTCTGCCCGGTGAGGAGCGCGAGCTTCTCGTCGATGAACCTGAGCGCGAGGTCGTAGTTCTGGGTCTTCGAGCTGATGCCGTACAACCCGACCCAGGAGTTCCGGCCTTCCTTCGGATTGGCGTACGCGACCGGGGTGCCCGCACCCTTCGTCACGGCATAGCTGCCCTGCCACGAGTAGCCGGCCCAGACATCGCCCTTGTTCACCAGCGACTCGAGGTCGGACGGGGCCGTCCAGTAGGTCTTGTTGAGCTTGGCCTGGGCGGTCCACTCGGCCTGGATGGCCGTGAGCTGGTCGGCGGTGATGTTCGTCTCGTCGTAGCCGTGCACGTAGGCCGAGACGGTGACGGCGCCCGGCCCGTCGTCCCACATCGACAGGTGGCCCTTGTACTGCGGGTCGAACAGGATGCCCCAGCTGTCGACGTTGGGGATCTTGTCGGTCCGGTACAGGATCGAGGTGAAGCCCCAATCCCACGGAATGAAGTACTGCTTGCCGTTGACCTGCCCGATCTTCTTGAACGCGTCGGGCACCTTGTCCCAGTTCTTCAGCTTCGATGTGTCGATCTCCATCGCGAGACCTTCGTCGACGTCGAACTGGAGCCAGCCCGTGTACTGGTGGAACAGGTCGTACTGCTCCGGGCTGGCCTTCATGTGGCCGTAGATCTCGGCGTCGGTGCTGCCGAACTGGAACGATACGTTGACGTTCTTGTACTTGGTCCCGAAGTCGGGCCAGAAGTCCTTGGTCTCGTAGCCCGGCCACTCGAGCACGGTCAGCGAGCCGGTGACCTTGTCCGGCGGGACCTCGGTCGGGGTCGCCGTGGGCGGCGCCTGCGTGGCGCCTGGTTCGGTTGCGCCCGCCGTCGGGCTCAGGCTGGCGCCGGAGCCGCCGCATGCCGCGACGACGGCGGCGATGAACAGCACGAATGCCGCCTGGGTGGTGGTCAGCGACCGCCGGGGATGCATCTCTCCTCCTCGTCCGGTCGGGTGTGCGCTGGGCGCAGGGGGTCGCTTCAGTGGCACTTCAGCCGGATGGGCGACATCCTAGAAATCTCTCGGTGGTTCGTCAACGTCTTCTGAAGCTATACTTCAGCCCGCGATGGCCACGAGAGCGAGCGTTGCAGCCCCCAGCCGGACCGGGACGAACGGCTCGAACGGGACGATCGAAGTCGATCTGGGTGGGCGCATCCGCGCCCGACGGCTCGCCCGCCACGAGACCCTGCGCGAGCTCGCCGCCCGGGCCGCGGTCACCGAGAGCTTCCTCTCGCAGGTCGAGCGGGGCGTCGCCTCGCCCTCGATCGCGTCCGTCCAGCGCATCGCCCGCGCGCTCGACACGTCCATCGCCGAGCTGTTCGCGGCCGACGAGAGCGCGGGCACCGTCGTCCGCGTCGACGACCGGCGCAAGATCGTCTACCAGGGCCTCGGCGCCGTGGACGAGATCCTCACCCGCGGCACCGACGGGCGCCTCCAGGTCATCTACTCGACCATCCAGCCCGGCGGCGGCACGGGCGACGAGGCCTACACCCACGACTCCGACGAGGAGGTCGTGGTCGTGCTCGAGGGCGCGCTCGACCTGTGGGTCGGCCCGGAGCACTACCGCCTCGAGACCGGCGACGCGGTCACCCACTCCTCGCGCGTCCCGCATCGCAACACGAACCCGGGACCGGGCGTGGCCCGCGTCCTGTTCTGCATCACGCCGCCCTCGTTCTGAGCCCGCCGGCGCGGGCCACACCATGTGCCCGCGTGCCCGCGTGCCCGCGGCCTCGCGGGGCAGCTGTGTCCCGGCGACGTCGCGTGATCACCACATGATCAGATCCGGCACTTCGGACGGCGCAAGCCCGCCGTCAGCTCCCCGTCAGCTCGCCGTCCCCGCGAATCGCCCTCGTTGCGGAACCAGATGATCGTGGCATGATCATGGCTGTCGCGAAGCGCGCCATCCGCGCGCCGCGTGTGAGGCGTTGGCGGCTCTGCCCGCCCGTTTACCCCAGGAATGATCATGGCCTGATCACGCCACCCGTGAGCGCGCCTCCGAAGCGCTCGAGCCGGTCCCTGGCGGACGCAAGTGATCAGCCGGTGACGACTGGGATCGATCAGGTCGGCATCCGCCTGCGCCGATAGCATGTCCGGGTGCGCGGAGTGCCCAAATCACGCGGTGTGCCGAATCACGCGGTGAGCCCATGTACGCGGTGATCATGGCCGGCGGCGGCGGCACGCGGCTGTGGCCCCTCAGCCGGCCCGAGACGCCCAAGCCGTTCCTGCCGTTGCTCGGCGAGCGCTCGCTGCTCCAGCGGACTGTCGACCGGATCGTCGGCCACGAGGAGCTCGGGCTCGCGCCGGACGACGTGGCCGTGGTCACCGAGCGTCGCTACGGCCCGATGGTCCGCGAGCAGCTCCCCGGCGTTCGCGTCATCGCCGAGCCGATCGGTCGGAACACGGCGGCCGCGATCGCACTGTCGACCCTCAAGTTCGAGCGGGACCCGGCCGAGGTGATGCTGGTCCTGCCGGCGGACGCCTGGATCGACCCTGAGCGAGACGGCGTGTATCGGAGCGTCCTCAAGGCGGCGGCAAGCATCGCTCGCGACGGCGCGTTCGAGGTCGAGGCGCCGCTGATGACGCTCGGCATCCGGCCGAACCACCCGGCCACCGAGTACGGCTACCTCATCCCGAACTACGACGCCGGGGCGACCATCGACGGAATCAAGGCGTACCCGCTCCACGGTTTCGAGGAGAAACCGAACCACGAGCGCGCCGGCCAGCTGTACGCGCAGCTCGGCGTCGCCTGGAACGCAGGCATCTTCCTGTGGCAGCGCCGGGCGATCCGCGACGCGATCGAGCGGTACACGGGGCTGATGACGATGATCGGCACGGTCGCCGGCAGCGAGACGGGATTGCAGGCCGCCTATGACCGCCTGAAGCCGTTGTCCATCGACCGCGCGGTCATGGAGAGCACGGCGAGCGACCGACGCGTGGCCATGGCAGCCATGGACGTCGGCTGGAGCGACCTCGGCTCGTGGACCCAGCTCATCGCGGCAGTCGGCGGTGGTGGCAGCGGGCGGGTGGTCCCGCCCAATGAGGCCGCCCATGCGGAGGCCGGCGATCTCGTGGTCGAGCGGCAGGCGGGCGTGCTGGCGGTCACGACCGGACCCCGCGATATCCTCGCCCCGAGCCCGGTGGCGCTCCTGACCGGGGCAGCCGCCCACCGCGAACCGGTCGAAGCCCTGATCAGCAGGGTCGCTGCGTGGGAGCTGCTGCAGTGACCCGCCGAGGAGATCGCCCGTGACCGACACCGCCGTCAAGTCACCGATCGTCTTCGGCACGGACGGCTGGCGGGCGCGCATCGCCGAGGACTTCACCTTCGACAACGTGCGCCGCTGCGCCGATGGCGTCGCCCGCTACGTCGCCGGCAAGGGCGAGCAGTCGAAGGGCGTCGTGATCGCGTACGACCGGCGGTTCGCCTCCGAGCACTTCGCGATCGCCGCCGCGGAGGTGCTCCTCGCCCACGACATCCCGGTCGCGTACGCCTCGCGGGCCGTGCCGACGCAGATGAGCTCCTACGAGGTGGTCGAGCGTGGCTCGGCGGCGGGCGTCGTGATCACCGCCAGCCACAACCCGTGGACCGACAACGGGTTCAAGGTCAAGTCGCCGCAGGGCTCGGCGGGCGGCCCGGACATGCTCGCCGTCATCGAGCAGGCCATCGCCGAGGGCGCGCCGGTCGAGCGACGCCCGTTCGCGGACGCCGAGGCGGCGGGGCTCGTCGAGCGCTACGACCCCTACGAGGGCTACGAGCGCTTCGTCCGTCGAACGGTCGACCTCGACGAGCTGAAGGCAGCCGACGTCGCGGTCCTCGTCGAGCCGATGTGGGGCGCCGGTGCGGGCTGGCT
>DATJGH010000034.1:0-2644 GCA_035495215.1 Patescibacteria group bacterium | reverse complement strand
TCCTGCCTCACCGACGACTGGCGCGAGTATGGCCCGGAGGGCGAGGCCGGCGATTTCGCGACGCTTGAGGACGAGCGCCCGACGATGGATGCCCACCGATCGGCGTTCCCCGACAAGCACACCGAGTTCCTCCAGATCGTTGCCGACGATGCAATGGTCGCGTGCATCTGCACTGTGTCCGCCACGCACACCGGGCGATACTTCGACGTCGAGCCAACCGGGAGGCGCCTCGTCGTGCCCGAGATGATGTTCAATCGGGTCCGCGACGGTCGAGTCGCGACGACCTGGGCGATGACTGCCGGACCGGGCTTCTACGAGCAGCTCACAGGACGTCAGGCGCCGGCAGCCGTCGACAATCTCGGGTGACATTCGACAACGCTGACTGAGTGATGGGCGCCCTTGAAATCGGTCTGGTGCTGCCCATGGGCGACTCCTTCGTCGACGGCTCGACGGTCCGCTGGACCCAGATTCGAGACCTCGCGGTGCGGGCGGAAGAGATCGGCTTCGACACCGTCTGGACCGCGGACGAACTGCTTTGGCGGCCCGAAGGCCGCGGCCCACAGGGTTGGTGGGAGTGCGTCGCCATGACCGGCGCGATCGCGGCCGCGACATCGAAGATCAAGGTCGGCACGTGGATCCTGTCGGCGCTCCACCACAACCCCGGGATCATGGCGAAGGCAGTCGAGACACTCGACGAGATCAGCGGCGGGCGGTTCGTGTTCGGCCTGGGCGCCGGTCACGCCGGCCGCCAGGGCCATGCCTTTGGCTTGCCGGAAGACCGGACCGTCGGCCGCTTCGAAGAGGCTCTCAAGATCATCGTGCCGCTGCTCCGAGGTGGCCACGCCGATTTCGAGGGCACCTTCCACGCGGCGCGGGATCTCGAGCACCGACCTGTCGGTCCCCGGCCCGGACGGATCCCGATCATGATCGGCGCCAAGGGTCCGAAGATGCTGCGCCTGGCCGCCTCGCATGCCGACACCTGGAGCTGGTTCGTCGAAGAGCGAAGCGACCTCTCGGAGTTCGGCCCGCGCCTCGCCGCGCTCGAAGCCGCCTGTCTCGAAGTTGGCCGGGATCCGACGACGATCGGGCGATCAGCCGGCATCATCGTGGAGCCGACCGCATTCACTGGCGCGGCTGAGGTGCTCGGCGTTCCGATTCGCGGATCGGCGGCGGAGATCGCGGTCGGCCTCCGGGCGTTTCAGGCGGGCGGTTTCGACCACCTCGAGATCATCCTCTGGCCGCCGACGCTGGACGCCCTCGAGGCCATGGGCCCCGTGCTCGCGCTGCGTCCGTTCACCGACGCCGACTGAAGACCGCCTGCTGCGGCGGCGCTGACCCCAGGCCGCGCGGCCAGGGTCTGTTCCTGCCTAGCATTGCTCGATGAGCGAGAAGCGAACAACCGCTCGGGCGTTCCACGACGCCGCCGGCGTCGAGGACTGGCGCGTCCTTTTCTCGGGCGCCCACGCCTACTTCCACGTCGGGTCGTTCGCGGCAGCGGCAATGTTCGTGGCCGCGATCGCCGAGGTTGCGGAGGTTGTAGGCCACTTCCCGGACGTCGACGTGCGACCCGAGGGAGTCACGATCCGGACTGCCTCCGGGGAGTACGGAGCGCTGAGCCAGCGCGATGTCGAGCTGGCGCGCCAGATCTCGGCAGAAGCCCGGAAGTTGGGGATCGAGCCGGACCCCTCCCAGGTCCAGGTCGTGGGCATCGCGGTGGCACAGGATGCAGGCAGCGACGTCGGTCCGTTCTGGGCCGCAGCCCTCGGGTACAGGAGCCTTGGACCGAACGAAGACGTCGTCGACCGGCACCGACGGAACCCGCACGTGTCGTTCCAAAGCCTCCGCCCGCCCAGGCCGGGACGTGGCCGGACGCACATCGACGTCAGCGTGCCGGCCGATCAGGCCGAAGCACGAGTCGCGGCAGCGCTCGAAGCCGGCGGACGCCTGGCGGACGGTACGCATGTGCCCAATTGGTGGACGCTCGCGTCTCCCGAGAACCACGGTGTGGACATCGCGGCCTGGCCCGACTTCGAGGACGACGCGGAGGACTGAGCCATGGCGGCACCGGTCGACCCCGAGACCTCGCGACGCTTGAGTGATCGCCGGTCTGGCTGATGCCTGTCGGAGCTACCCGTTACGGCTTGCGGATCCGCCCTGATCGATCCGGGGGGACGTGGTCCGGCGAGTTGACGTCGACCCTGGCCAGGGCTCAGGCAGGAACCGGGAAGACGTCGGCCTCGTCGGCGTCCGCATCGGCCTTGGTCCGGTGAATGGTGCCTGGCGCGTGCTGCGGCGGCGCGTACACGGTGTACAGCCGAAGGTCAGTTGAGCCCCGATTCACCACGTTGTGGCGCAAGCCAGCCGGAACGTGAACGAGCCGATCGGGTCCGACCCGGCTCTCCTCGCCCTCCAGCACCGCAACGCCCTCGCCGGCCACGAAGACGAGCACCTGGTCGACGTGTTCATGGACCTCTTCGCCGATCTCGCCGTTGGGCGGGATGCACATGAGCACGACCTGCGCCTTGGCGCCCGTCGAAACCACCTGCCGGAAGAAGCTGTTGGCGTTCGCTGCCGCGACGATGTCGATGTTGAGCGTCATGGTGCACCCCAAAAATTCCGCGGATCTCCAGGCACGAGCATGGCG
>DATJGH010000033.1:0-42784 GCA_035495215.1 Patescibacteria group bacterium | reverse complement strand
GAAAGCGCCCGGGTCCGCGCCGCTATCGCAGCAGGTCGCGCAGGTCGATGCGGTTGTCGTGCGTGTAGACATTGAAGCCGTCGCCACGCAGGAAGCCGATGAGGGTCACGCCGAGGCGGTCGGCGAGGCGGATCGCCAGGTCCGAGGGCGCCGACACGGCGCAGATGATCGGGACGCCGGCGACGGCGGCCTTCTGCACGATCTCGAAGCTCACGCGACCCGAGACCATCAGGATCCGGTCCCACAGCGGGAGCTCGCGCGCCCGCACGCGCGACCCGATGAGCTTGTCCAGGGCGTTGTGGCGGCCGACGTCCTCGCGTACGGCCACGGTGCGCCCGTCGGTCTCGAACAGCCCCGCCGCGTGGAGGCCACCGGTGCGGTCGAACGCCGACTGCGCCGCGCGCAGGGCGTCGGGCAGGCCGAGGATCACCGAGCGGGCAATGACCGGGAGGCCCTTCGGCAGCGGCTCGCAGCGCACCGCGACGTCGTCGATCGATGCCTTGCCGCAGATCCCGCACGACGCCGTGGCCACGAAGTTGCGCTTCGCGACAAGGGCTGGGTCGAACCGGTGCCGGAGTCGGACCAGGACGCTGTCGTCCGGGTCCGCCATGACCCCCGGGTCGCCGTAGGTCACGCCGGTGACCTCGTTGCCCTCGAGCAGCCCCTCGCTCGTCAGGAAGCCGAGCGCCAGCTCCTCCTCGTGGCCCGGGGTTCGCATCGTCACCGCGACCTGCACCGCGCCCTGGCGCGGGCCCGCGGCTCGGATCTCGAGGGGCTCCTCGCCGACCACGAGGTCATCTCGGACCTCGAGCTCGGCCCCGCGAACGGCAACGACCTTCGTGCTCGTGACGTGGCGCGTGGGCAGTGCGGGATCCAGCGGCGACGGCGCCGCACGCTCCCGATCGCCGGCGCGCACGGCCATGGCTCAGGCCGAGGTGGCGGGCGCGGGCTCGTGCGTATGCATCCGCCCGAGACGGTGGTCTCGCGAATGCGCGTCGTCGTCGCGCGAACGAGCCGGCGGCTTGCGATCCGGTCCGGGCTCGACGTCGCCGCCCATCGCCAGGATCAGCCGCTGTGACGCTGCCGCGATCTCGGCGACCGCGGCGTCGAAGGCCGCGCTGTTGCGGGCCGACGGCACGCGAAAGCCGCTGACCTTGCGGACGTACTGGCGGGCCGCGGCCTCGACCTCGCCGGTGGTTGCGGGGTCATCCTGATGGCGGAGGGTCCTGATGCTTCGGCACATCCCGGGAGCGTACCCGAAGCCCGGTTTGGAGCGCGGGAATCGACCGCTGGTGCCGCCGGGCAACGCTGGCGCTCCGAGAGGCAGTTGTAATGTGCCTGTTATTCCTCGTCGGGGAAGACGGGCGATGATGTCGCCAGTCAAGGGAGGCTGCGCGGAGGCGGATCAGGCGAACGTGGATCCAGTCACGATCGGGCTGCAACTCGGCTACTTCATCCTCTTCGGCGTCAGCGTCTACCAGTTCGCGCGCCACCGAGGTCCGCTCGAGCTGTCGGTTTCCGCGATCTTCGGGTCGTATGCGGCGCTGTTCCTGCTGAGCTTCCTCAACGCGCTGCTGCCCTCGCTGTCACCGATCGCGAGACCGGTCCTCGTCGCCCTGCTGTTCGCCCAGCCGTACCTCGTCGTCCGGCTCGTCGACCAGATCCGCCCCGTCTCGACCACGCTCAAGCGGGTGACGATCCTGGGCTCGATCGCGGCCTGGGAGGCGATCGTCCTGGTGCCGCCCATCGCGGCGGCGTTCGCCAGCCCGAACCTGAGCCCGATCGCCACGGTGGCCGCGAGCTTCTATTTCCTCGCGGTGGAGCTCTGGGCGGCCGCGCGCATGGCTGGCCTCAGCCGCCGGCGGCATGGCATCGCCCGGCTGCGCCTGGCATCGGCCAGCGTCGCCACGGCCCTGTTCGGGGCATCGTTGTTCCTCGCCGCCCTCTTCTCCGTCATGCGTGCTCCGGGCGCCCCCGCGTCCTCGGAATCGACGTCGCTCACCCGAGCCCTCGCCATCCTTGCCACAGCTGGCTACCTCGCAGCGTTCGTCCCGCCTGGCTGGTTCCGCCGGCTCATCAACCGAGCCGCGTCGTTCCAGCTCGTGCGAACCCTCGTCGCGCCGCCCACCGAGATGTCTGCGGGTTCGCTGTGGACCGACCTGGCGCGCACCGCGCAGGAGATCCTGGGCGCGCGCCGGGTGTCGATCCTGCCCGTTTCCCCGGGCGCGCCGTTGGCCCTGGTGGGTGAGCAGCCACCACGTGATCCCGTGGAGGACACCTCGGTCGGCCGAGCGTCGGTGACGTCCACGATCGAGCTCGCGGTCCGCCCCGAGAGCCCGCACAGCGAGCACCTCGTCGCCGAGATCGAGGGTCGACCGCTCTTCGTGAGCGATGACCTCGCGCTCCTGGCCGACCTGTCACTGCTCACGGCACAGGCGATCGACCGCGAGGAGATGCTGATCGGCCTCGGCGAGGCACGGCGCGAGGCGGAGGAATCGAGAAGCGTCAAGGCGA
The DNA here is from genome assembly GCA_035495215.1 of Patescibacteria group bacterium. Lineage (GTDB taxonomy): Bacteria > Chloroflexota > Limnocylindria > Limnocylindrales > CSP1-4 > UBA5189. The sequence continues at coordinate 40,270 of DATJGH010000033.1, read as the reverse complement.
GCGAGGCCCGCTTCCGGGCGCTCCTCGAAGCAGACCCGAATGCCATCCTGGCCCTCGACGAGGAGAGTCGCGTCAGCTGGGCGACCCGCCAGGCGGGCGAGCTGTTCGGTGCTTCCGTCGACCAGCTCGTGGGCCTCAACCTGACCGAGCTGGTCGCCATGCACAAGGACGAGAGCACGACCGTGGCCCTCGATCGACCGGTCTTCCGATCGGAGACCACCGGCCGGCGCCTCGACGGCACGCACTTCCCGGCTGAGATCGCCCGGACCAGCTTCGAGCTCGACGGCCGCCCGTTCCAGGTCGCGGTCATCTCGGACGTCTCGTGGCGCCACGAGGCCGACCAGATCCGCGACCGCTTCCTCGGGGTCCTGTCGCACGAGCTGCGCACGCCGGTGACCTCGATCTACGGTGGCACCCAGCTGTTGCTCGGGCGTGGCGCGCGCCTCGATCCGGAGACCCGCAACGAGCTCCTCGTCAGCGTCGCCGGCGAAGCGGAACGGCTCCAGCGGATGATCGAGAACCTCGTGGCCATGGCCCGCATCGAGCGCGGCGGCGACTTCGGCGGCGTCCGGCCGGTCCTTCTCGACAGGATCATCAAGCAGCTCGTCGAGCGCGAGAGCGCGCTCTGGCCGGAGGTGAAGATCAGCCTCGCCTCGAACGGGCCGGTGCAGATGGTCGCTGCCGACGAGGAGTACCTCGCCCAGATCATGCGCAACCTGCTGTCGAACGCGGCCAAGTACAGCGGCCCGGGCTCGACGGTCTCGGTCAGCCTCGAGGACGGCGAAGGCGAGGTCCTGGTCCACGTTCGCGACGACGGGCCGGGCATCGATCCCGAGGACGCGGACAAGCTGTTCGGCCTGTACTACCGCGCCGCCCCGGCCTCGAAGACGGCACCGGGCGCCGGGATCGGCCTGTTCGTGTGCCGCGAGCTGGTCGCGACGATGGGCGGACGCATCTGGGCCAGGCCGCTGGACGGGAAGGGCGCCGAGTTCGGGTTCAGCATCCCCGCCTACGTCGACGAATTCGACTACGGCGCACCTGGCGACGAGCCGAGCCACGTCTTCGATCGGGCCCCGCAGGCGGTCGCGCCTGCTGCCGCCGCGGCGGTGGCGACCCCGCCTGCCGCCGCAACGAACGGAGCCCACCCCGCCCCGGCGAGCCCTCCGGCCGCTCCCGCGGAGTCCGACGCGACGCCGCCGTCCACCAACCCGCGCAACCAGGCACCCGCCACCGCCTGACGCGGCGCGACCGACTACAGCGGCGCGAACGTCGCCGTGAAGTGGCGGAGCGCGGCCGGCTGGTCGACGATCCGCAGCCCGCGCAGCTCGGACGCCCGCTCGGCAACCAGCCGGACGACCTCGATCACGTAATCGATGTGGCTCTGGGTGTACGTCCGCCTCGGGATCGCGAGGCGCACCAGGTCCATCGCCGCGGGCGCCTCGCTCCCGTCGGGCTTCCGCCCGAACATCACCGTGCCGATCTCGCAGCCGCGGATCCCGCCCTCGCGATAGAGCGCGATCGCCAGCGCCTGCCCCGGGTACTGGAGCGGCGGCACGTGCGACAGGAGGGCGCGCGCGTCGAGGTAGATCGCGTGGCCGCCGAAGGGCTTCACGAGCGGCACGCCCGCCTCGGCGAGCGCCTCGCCCAGGTAGGCCGTCGACCGGATCCGGTAGCGCAGGTAGTCGTCCGAGACCACCTCCCGCAACCCCTGCGCGATCGCCTCGAGATCCCGCCCGGCGAGGCCGCCGTACGTCGGGAAGCCCTCGGTCAGGATGAGCAGGTTCCGGCACTGCTCGGCCAGCGCGTCGTCGTTCAGCGCGAGCCAGCCGCCGATGTTGGCAAGCCCATCCTTCTTCGCCGACATGGTCATCCCGTCGGCGAGGCTGGCCATCTCACGCACGATGTCCGGAATCGCGCGGTCGGCCTGGCCCGGCTCGCGCAGCTTGATGAACCAGGCGTTCTCGGCGAAGCGACAGGCATCGAGGAACAGCGGGACCCCGTGGCGGTCGCACACCTCGCGAACGGCGCGCAGGTTCTCGAGCGAGACGGGCTGCCCACCGCCCGAGTTGTTGGTGATCGTGACGAACACGACCGGCACATCGACGCCGCCGTCGGTGAGCAGCCGGTCCAGCGTCCCGACGTCCATGTTGCCCTTGAACGGGTGAATCGCCGACGGGTCGCGGCCCTCCGGGATCACCATGTCCACGGCCTCCGCCCCGGTCGCCTCCACGTTCGCCCGGGTCGTGTCGAAGTGCGTGTTGTTGGGGACGACCTTGCCGGGGCCACCGAGGACGCTGAACAGGATCTTCTCCGCGGCGCGGCCCTGGTGGGTCGGGATCACGTGCCGAAAGGGGAAGAGCTCCTGGACCGCCGCGAGGAAGGCGTACCACGAGGGCGAGCCCGCATAGCTCTCGTCGCCGTGCTGGATGGCCGCCCACTGGTCGCGCGACATCGCGCCGGTACCGGAGTCCGTCAGCAGGTCGATCAGGACGTCGTCAGCGTGGAGGTTGAACAGGTTGTACCCGGCCGCCTCGAGCGCGGCGTCGCGCTGTTCGACCGTGGTCAGCCGGACGGGCTCGACCGAATGGATCCGGAAGGGCTCGATGATCGTGCGCCAGCGATCCACCCCGGGAGGATATCGAGGCGACGCGGCGCTAGCCGAGGATGCGGTAGTACACGCCTCCGCCGGTGAAGCAGTGATCCAGGAGCACGCACAGGCCGTGGGTCATGTCCCAGTTGCGGCCGGCGACGTACGGGCCGCGGTCGATGACCCGGGCGATGACCGTCACCCCCTTGTACCTGAAGGCAACGCGCGTGCCGCACGGCAGGGTCTTGTGCGCGACGCCGACCGTGTCCTTCTGGATGCCGCCGGGCACGAGGCCGCACGCTCCGTTGTTGCCGTAGAAGCCGGGCCCGTACCAGCTGATGTTCGAGTCGAGCAGCCACGGGTTGCTGACGATGACGCGCGGGGCCGGCAGAGGCTCGTTCGGCCGCGCGAACGCATCGCCCACAAGCGGGGCAGGCTCCCGCAGGACGGCATCGAAATCGAGCCTTCCGTCGGACGCGTGGGATGGGTCCAAGGTGGTGGTCGCCATCGTCGCCATCTCGTATCCGAGGTCGATGCTCTCGAACCTCGACGAGTCGATTGCCCCGGGGGTGCTGGGAACACGCGAGCCGGCTGGCCCGGGGACGACGATCAAGGCGAGCGCCGCGATGAGCGCGGCGCGCGCGACGACTCTGGGGAGTCGCACTACTGGCGGTACCTTACCTGAGATTCGATTGCGAGGCCGCGGATAAAGGTCCTGTCGCGCATGTCCACCGACATTGCAGCCCGATGACGACGGTGCTCGAAGGCCCCACGAATGCGTCGTCGCGGGCGGTCGCGCTCGATCGCCCGATCGATCTTCGGTTCGTCCTGGGACCGCTCGTCCGCGGGGCCGGCGACCCGACGATGCGGGTCTCGTCGACCGCGGCAATTCGCGCGTCAGTGACGCCCGCGGGCCCGGCGACGATCGAGATCCGGGTCACCGGTGGCGGCGCGGGCGTCGACGCCTGGGCCTGGGGGCCCGGCGCGGACCACCTCCTCGATGGGCTGCCGGCGCTGCTCGGCGTCGACGACGACGACGCGGGCTTCGAACCCGAGCACCACCCCGTCGTGGCGTCGCTGGCGCGACGGCGAGGCCGGGTCGTCCTCGGCCGGACCGGCGGGGTGTGGGAGGCCCTCCTCCCCGCCATGCTCGAGCAGCGGATCACCGGCACGGAGGCCTGGCGCAACTTCCGCCGGCTGGTCCGGGCGCATGGAACGCCGGCGCCCGGTCCGCTCGCGCTGTGGCTGCCGCCGGCGCCGGCGACCATCGCCGGGCTTGCCTCGTGGCAGGTCACGGCGCTGGGGATCGAGCCGCGCCGCGGCGCGCTCCTGCGGCGAGTCGCGCGGGAGGCGCCGCGCTACGAGTCGCTGGGCGCGGCGGCTCGGCGGCCGGGCGGCGGTGGGGCCGGCGCAACAGCGCTCGCTGCCGCGCTGCGGCGACAGACGGGCATCGGCCCGTGGACCGCCGCCGAGGTGACCCTCCGCGCGCTCGGCGACCCCGACGCGGTGAGCGTCGGTGACGCGCACCTCTCCAACGTGGTCGCGTTCGCCCTGACGGGACGACCGCGCGGCACCGACGAGGAGATGCTCCAGCTGCTCGCGCCGTGGGCGGGCCATCGCGCGCGAGTTGTCCGCCTCCTGGAGACCTCCGGGATCATGCCGCCTCGGTTCGGTCCACGGGTCGCCCCGCGCGACCTGGTCCGCGACCTCGCGCCGCCGCGGTAACGCCGCGTCGCGGCGGGAGCCCCTATCGTTCCCGTATGCCCCGCGAGATGCCCAGGTTCGAGAAGGCGTCGCCCGAGCTCGTCGCCCGGTTCTCGGCCGTGCTCGACCGGAACGCGGCACCGGACATCACCCGCAGGCAGATGTTCGGCTACCCGTGCGCCTGGATCAACGGGAACATGCTGAGTGGCCTCTTCGCGCAGGATTGGTGGGTCCACGTCTCGGAGCCCGACCGCGAGGCGCTCCTCGCGCTCCCCGGCGCGCACCCGTTCGAGATCATGCCGGGCAAGGCCATGGGTCGCTACGTCGTCATGCCACCCGAGGTGGTCGCCGACGACCGCCAGCTCGATGACTGGCTGGCCAGGGCGGTGACCTTCACTCGGGGCCTGCCGCCGAAGAAGAAGTAGGCACGCTACCGGGCAGCGCGGCTGCCCACCGCCAGCCTCCCTCGGTGCTGCTCCATCTTCGAGCCACTCGTCGCCTGAGCTCCGCCAGGATCGGCGGAGATAGCCGGACCACGCCGTACAGCGGACGAACGGCGCGCAGGCGAGGCACCCATCGGCCGAACCCGCGAAGCCCGAGACCCGCGGTGCCTTCCTCCGACGAGTGGCTCGAATGCGAGTCAGCCGGTGGCGGGCCGATGCGACCGACCCGGCCGGCGGCGACCCGGTCTGGCGTCGGGCAGCGGCGAGCGACCTGACCCTAGGGTGTCGCCACCGCGAACGTGTCGCAGCCGCCGGTCGTGCCGCCCTTGAAGCCGTTGTTGAACCACTTCGCCCGCTGGTCGGCCGAGCCGTGCGTCCACGACTCCCGATCGATCCGGCCCGTGGCCTGCTCCTGGATCCGATCGTCGCCGACCGCCTTGGCGGCATTCATGGCATCCAGCACGTCCTTGTCGGTGATCGACTCGACGTTTGACTGGTCCGGCGTCGCGTACACGGAGTGCGCCCAGACCCCGGCCAGGCAGTCGGCCTGGAGCTCGAGCCGGATCGACAGGTCGTTCGCCTTCGATGGGTTCGACTGCTGTTGCTGCGCGACCTGGTCCATGATCCCGAGCTCGTCCTGCACGTGATGCCCGAACTCGTGGGCGATGACGTACGCCTGGGCAAACTCGCCCGGGGCGCCGAACCGGCTCTTGAGCTCGTCGAAGAAGGCGGTGTCGAGATAGACCTTCTTGTCCGCCGGGCAGTAGAAGGGACCGGTCGCCGATGAGGCGACGCCGCAGCCGGACTGCGTCTGGTCGGTGAACAGCACGATGACGGTCTGCTGATAGCTCTTGCCGGTCGCCTGGAAGCGATCAATCCAGAAGGTCTGGACGTCGACGGTCACCGCGTTCACGAACTGGCCCGACGTGTCATTCGGATCGAGCGAGGCGGCCGCACCGCCGCTCCCGCCCTGCTCGCCGCCGAGCCCGCCAAGCGAACCGCCCAGCGACGAGCCGCCGAGGAGGTTCAGGACGACGATGATGATGATCGTCAGCACGATCCCGCCGATGCCGCCGCCGACAGGAATCGGGATGCCGCCGCCTCCACCGAGGCCGCCCATGCTGATGCCGCCCAGGCCCCCGCCGCCGCCGGCGCCGCGGCGGTCCTCGACCTGGATGTCGCGTGATGGTCGCCAGCGCACGGGCAGTCCTCCGTTGGGCGTGAGCCGCGCCTCAGGCCGAAGGGCGAGTCATCGCCTCCGGTTGCATCAGCGCGTCGAACTCGGCGCCGTCGAGATAGCCCAGCGCGAGTGCAGCGACGCGAAGCGTCGTGCCCTCCTTGTGCGCCTTCTTGGCGATCTCGGCCGCCTTGTCATACCCGATCCGGGGTGTCAGGGCCGTCACGAGCATGAGCGAGTTCGAGACATGCTCGTCGATGCGTTCGCGATCCGCCTGCAATCCTTCGACGCAGTGCTCGCGGAAGCTGCGGCATGCGTCGGTGAGCAGCTCGATCGCGTGGAGCAGGTCCTGGGCGATCACCGGCTTGAACACGTTGAGCTCGAAGTTGCCCTGCGAGCCGGCGATGCCGATGGCCGCGTCGTAGCCCATGACCTGCACGCAGACCATGGTCAGCGCCTCACTCTGGGTCGGGTTCACCTTGCCGGGCATGATCGACGAGCCGGGCTCGTTCTCCGGGAGGCGCAGCTCGCCCAGGCCGGCGCGCGGCCCCGAACCGAGCCAGCGGATGTCGTTGGCAATCTTCATCAGGCTCGTGGCGAGGGTCTTGAGCGCGCCGGACGTGAAGACCGTCGCTTCCTGCCCGGCCAGCGCGGCGAACTTGTTGGGCGCCGAGACGAAGGGCAGTCGAGTGAGCTCGGCGATGCGCGCGGCAACCTCGTCCGCGAATCGCGGGTGGCTGTTGAGACCGGTGCCGACCGCGGTCCCGCCGAGCGCGAGCTCGTACAGGCCCGGCAGCGTCGCCTCGATCCGGGCGACGTCGCCGTCGAGCTGGGCGACGTAGCCGCTGAACTCCTGGCCGAGGGTCAGCGGCACGGCGTCCTGGAGGTGGGTCCGGCCGATCTTGACGATGCCGTCGAACTCGGCACGCTTGGCGTCGAGGGCATCCCGGAGCGCCCGTACCGACGGCAGGAGGTCCTCGTCGATCGCCATGGCGACGGCCATGTGCAGGGCGGTCGGGAACGTGTCGTTGCTGGACTGGCTGCGATTGACGTGGTCGTTCGGGTGGATGGGCTCCTTGCCGCCGCGCGCGCCCCTCGCCACCTCGTTGGCTCGCCCCGCGATGACCTCGTTGACGTTCATGTTGGTCTGCGTGCCGGAGCCGGTCTGCCAGACGCGCAGGGGGAACTCCCCGGCGAGCCGCCCGTCCGCCACCTCCGCCGCGGCGGCGGCGATCAGCTCGTGCTGCTCGGGTGTCAGGAGCCCGAGCTCGGCGTTGACGTTCGCCGCGGCCAGCTTGAGCAGGCCGAAGGCCCGGATGATCCGCACGGGCATCGTGTCCCGGCCGATCGCGAAGTTGTGGAGAGAGCGCTGCGTCTGGGCTGCCCAGTAGTGATCTGCGGGGACCTCGATCGCGCCCATCGAGTCCGTCTCGCGCCGGGTCGTCGCCTGCGGCTCGCTCGCCCGCTCAGTCGCCGTCACGGCCCCAGTATGGCGGCGGCGTGCGCGGTAGGCTGCACATGATGCGTCGGCTGCTGCTCTGGATGGCCCGGAATCGCTGGCTGCGCGACCACCTTCCGAAGCTCTGGTTCGCTCGTCGCGCCGTGCGCCGGTTCATGCCCGGCGAGGACCCCGAGAGCGCCCTCGACGCGGCCGTCAAGTTCAAGGCGGAGGGCATCTCCAGCGAGTTCACCCGACTCGGCGAGAACGTCACCAGGATGGACGAGGGTGACGCGGTCGCCGAGCACTACCTCGGCCTGCTCGACGACATCAAGGCGCGCGGCCTGGACGGCGAGGTCAGCGTCAAGCTGACCCAGCTCGGCTATGACATCGACGTCGAGCGAACGCTGGCGCACACGCAGCGACTCGCGGACCGGGCGGGCGAGCACGGCAAGACCCTCTGGATCGACATGGAGGGCAGCGCCTACGCCGAGGGCACGATCGCCTTCTACGAGCGGCTCAAGGCGACCCACGCCAACAGCGGCCTGTGCCTGCAGTCGTACCTGCATCGCACGACGGCCGACATCCAGCGGCTGTTGCCGTTGTCGCCGCAGATCCGGCTGGTCAAGGGCGCCTACGCGGAGTCGCCCACGATCGCGTACCAGTCGCGCCAGGACGTCGATGCGAACTACGTGGCCGTGGCGAGGTCAATGCTCGACGCCATGCATGGCGGGGCGACGGTGCGGCTCGGCCTGGGCACCCACGACGTCCGCCTGATCGAGCAGATCGCCGAGCACGCGACCGCGCTCGGGCTGCCGAAGACCGCCTTCGAGGTCCAGATGCTGTACGGCATCCGGATGGACCAGCAGCGCCGCCTCGCGGGCGAGGGCTATCTCGTCCGCGACCTCATCGCCTACGGTGAGGCCTGGTACCCGTGGTACATGCGCCGGCTCGCCGAACGACCGGCGAACGTGCTGTTCGCGTTGCGTCAGATCTTCGGCTGAGAAATCGGCCCCGCTCCCGTAACTGAAATCACTGGGCATCGTTCTCTCAGCGATGACATTTTGAATCTCGACGCGCGGATCGTTACGCTATCGGTCCGTTCGTGACGAGCAGATCGCGTCCCGTCATCCCGGAGGAGGCCCCCGATGGTTCGTGTTCGTGATGCCAAGCCGGAGGAGCTTGCACCCAAGCCGCGCAAGGCGCGTGCACTCAGCCCGCGTCAGCTTGCGATACGGAAGCGCGAGCAGACGATCGAAAAGACGCTCAACGAGCTTGGCGCCGGACCGGCCTCGTGGATCAAGAAGGTCGAGCTCGAGGACAACGAGAAGCTGGTCACGATTCGCGCCGCCGTTGCACGCCAGATCAAGGCCAGCGGCAGCGCCGTGAATCTCGGCGTACGCAACGGCGCGATCTACCTGAGCCGGGGGCCGATCCCCGGCGGCCGCGGCGGGCGGCGACGCAAGAGCGCCTAGGCGGGGGCGCTCGCCGGCGCAGCGTCGGGTGTGGGGGCGCCGGCGCTGCCTGGGGCGTGGCGGTAGAAGGGAACGGGCTCGGGCGGTAACGGCGTGGCGCCGCGGATGAGGTCCGCTGCCTTCTCGGCGACCATCACGACCGGGGCGTAGATGTTCGCGTTGGTGATCGTCGGGAACACGGACGCGTCGACGACGCGCAGGCCCTCGAGGCCGTGCACGCGCATCGTTCCCGGGTCGACCACGGCGCCGTCGTCCGTACCCATCCGGGCCGTGCACGATGGGTGCAGCGCCGTCTCCGCGTCGTGGCGGACCCAGCCAAGGATCTGGTCGTCGGTCGTGACCGACGGGCCGGGGGAAAGCTCGCCGGCGTCGTAGCGCTCGAGGGCGGGCTGGCCGAGGATCTGCCGCGCCACGGACACCGCTTCCAGCCACTCCCGGCGGTCCTGGGCCGTCGACAGGTAGTTGAATTGCAGCGCCGGGTGGTGGCGCGGATCCGTCGAGGTGATCCGGACGGTGCCGCGGGCGTCGGAGTACATCGGCCCGACGTGGACCTGGTAGCCGTGGCCGCCCGCCGGCGCGCTGCCGTCGTAGCGGATCGCGAGCGGCAGGAAGTGGAACATCAGGTTGGGCCAGGCGACGTCCTCGTCGCCGCGCACGAAGCCGCCGCCCTCGAAATGGTTGGTCGCGCCTGGCCCGGATCGGAAGAACAGCCACTGGAAGCCGATCCACGGCCGCCGCCATTTCTCGGTTGCGTGGGGCTGCATGGACACCGGCTCGCGGCTCCCATGCTGGATGTACACCTCGAGATGGTCCTGCAGGTTCGCGCCGACGCCGGGGAGGTCGGCGACCACCTCGGTTCCCAGCGAGCGCAGGAGCGCCCCGTCACCCACGCCCGACAGCTGCAGCAGCTGCGGGGTGTTGATCGCGCCGCCGCACAGGAGCACGTCGCCCGCCTCGACATGGTGGGTGCCCCCGCTCCCGCCGGTCACGTACTCGACACCGGTGGCGCGCCGGCCGTCGAACAGCACCTTCGTGACCAGGGTCGAGGTTCGCACCTCCACGTTCCGGCGGCGCAGCGCCGGGCGCAGGTACGCGGTCGCGGCGGACAGGCGGCGCCCGCGATGGATGTTCCGGTCGAAGGCGCCGAAGCCCTCCTGGCGGTAGCCGTTCACGTCCTCGGTCAGCGCGTAGCCAGCCTGCTGGACGGCCTCGAAGAACGCCTCGAACAGCGGGCTCGCAGCCGGGCCGCGCTCGAGCACGAGCGGCCCCGCGTGTCCCCGGTAGGGATCGTCCGGTGCCGCCGCGAGGCACGTCTCCAGGCGCTTGAAGTACGGCAGGCAGTGGGCGTAGTCCCAGTGGGCCATGCCCGGGAAGGCCGCCCAGCGCTCGTAGTCGAGCGCGTTACCGCGCTGGAAGATCATGCCGTTGATGGACGATGAGCCGCCGAGGACCTTGCCCCGGGCGTGGTACACGCGCCGCCCGCCGAGGTACGGCTCGGGCTCGGACCGGTAGCCCCAGTCGTACAGCGGGCTGCCGATCGGGAAGGTCAGCGCGGCGGGCATGTGCAGGAAGACGTCGAAGCGCCAGTCGGGCCGGCCCGCCTCGAGCACGAGCACCCGCGTCCCGGGGTCCTCGGACAGGCGGTTGGCGAGGACGCAGCCGGCCGAGCCACCGCCCACGATGACCACGTCGAAACGATCTTCCGGCATTGCCGGAATCTAGAGCGCTATTCCCTCGGCTGGAGGACCCGCACGGATGCCGGCGCCGCCGGCGATGACGATCGCGGCCATGACGCCGACGATCAGCGGCGACCGTCTCACGCGGGAGCCTCCGGGAGGGGGTGATTCGGGATCGTCACTTCGAAGCGGGCGCCGCCTGCGGCGGACTGGTCGACCGAGATGGTCCCGTCGTGGTGCTCGGCGATCCACTTGGCGATGGCAAGCCCGAGGCCCGTGCCGCCCACGGGCGCGCCGGGGGCCCGCCAGAAGCGGTCGAAGACGCGCGCCCGGTCTTCGGGTCGGACGCCGGGTCCGGCATCCTCGACGGCCACGCTTGCTGCCTCGCCGGAGGGTCGGACCACGACGCGCACGGCGCCGCCGCGCGGAGAGTGCCGGATCGCGTTGTCGACGAGGATCATCACCAGCTGCCGGAGCCGCGCGGGGTCGCCGATCGTCGCCGTCGGCTCGGGATCCATCTCGACGTCCACGCCCGCCGCGGCGGCCGGCTGGGCCAGCGCGGCGGCCGCGTCGGCGGCAACGTCGTCCAGCTGGATCGGCACTCGCTCCAGGTTGACCGCGCCCGAATCGGAGCGAGCCAGCAACAGCAGGTCGTCGACGAGGCTGGTCAGGTGCACGACCTCGGCATCGATGTCGGTGAGGGTCTCGCCGACCTCGGCGACGGGCCGTTGGGCATTCCGCCGAAGCAGCTCCACGGAGCTGCGGATGACCGTCAGGGGGGTCCGCAGCTCGTGGCTCGCGTCCGCGGCGAACTCGCGCTGGCGACGCAGCGCGGCGCGCTGGGCGCCGAGCGACTCGCGGATCGGAACGAGCGCGCGCCGTGCGTACACGGCCCCGAAGCCCACCGCGACGAGCACGACGACGATGCCCCCGATCACGAGGACGGCGAGGAGCGCGTTGAGGGTCTCGACCTCGGTGGATCGGTCCTGGAGCGCCTGGAGGAAATACGTCTGGCCGTCGGCCTGGTACGTCACGCGTTGGGTCAGGATGCGCACCGGGATCTGCGACTGGCCGAGGTCGAGCTCGCCGGTCCAGACGTTCGATCCATCGCGGCGCGCCGCCTGGATGCTGTCGGCCTGGGGGAGGCCGGTCAGCACCACGACGGGCTCCCGCCCGAGCTGCACTGCCTTGCCCTGGTTGTCGAACGCGAACAGGAAGGTGTTGCCGCGGCCCGGCTGGAATCCGAACGGGCTGGGCGGCTGGTCTGGGTCCACCGAGCGGCCTTCGAGCGCATCCGTCACCGGGTCGACTCGGCCGGCCAGCTGGCCCACGCTCGCGGACGCGAGACTGTTCGCGACTGCCGCGTACAGCGCGATGCCCAGCACGAGCAGCACGAGCAGGGTCGAGCCGCCGCTCCACGCCACGAGCCGCCGGCGAACGCCTCGCACGAGTCGCGCGTCCGTCTCCGAGGCATGCGCCTCGGCCGCGTCGGTGAGGATCGTCGGAGTCGGGGTTGGTGTCGACCCCGCGAGTCCCTCCGGTATCTCAGGCATCGGCCAGCCGGTAGCCGACCCCGCGCACCGTCTCGATCCAGCGGCCGGCCTCGCCGAGCTTGGTCCGCAGGTAGTGGACGTAGGCGTCGACCGCGTTCGGGGTGACCGCGACCGAGAAGGGCCACGCCTGGTCGAGCAGCTGGTCCCGCGTCAGCGACTGGCCCGGGTGCCGGAGGAAGCACTCGAGCCGCGAGAACTCGCGCGGGCTGAGGTCGACGAGGCGCCCGTCGACCGTGACCCGCCGGCTGCGCTCATCGAGGGCGATCGGGCCCGCCGCAAGGACCGGGTCCGCGCGCCGCGGGCCTGATTCGGCGCGCCGGGCAAGCGCCCGGAGCCGGGCGGCCAGCTCCTCGTAGGCGAACGGCTTGACGAGGTAGTCGTCTGCGCCCGCGTCGAGGCCGGCCACGCGGTCGTTGATCGTGTCCCGCGCCGTCAGCATGAGGATGGACAGCTCCCGGCCGCCACGGCGCAGTCGTTTCGCCACGTCCAGCCCGGACATGTCCGGCAGGCCGATGTCGAGGATCACCGTCTCGATGCCCTGCGTGGCATCGGCAAGCTCGAGCGCGGTCTCGCCGTCGGGAGCGACCTCGACCACGTGGCGGTCGTCCTCGAGGAGGCGTCGGAGCACGCGCTGGAGACGCGGGTCATCCTCGACGAGCAGGACGTGCATGCGTGGGCCCGCCTGGTCCTACGGGACGACCGTCACGTCGCCAGCCGTCGGGCTGGTCGGGGCACCGGACGCGCTCGGGCCGCCGTTCGCGCCACCGAACCCGCCCCGGCCGTTGAGGCGGACGAGGACCTTGCCGCCGGTCGTGACATCGCTGGCGGTCGCATCGGTCTGGGCATGGTAGGTGGTGCTCCCATCCAGGGCGACCTGGATCGTCTGCCCGGACGCGGTCTGCAGCGTCAGCGTGGTCGCGGTGACCGACTGGACCGTGCCCTCGAGCGTGAGCCCGCCGGCGAACAGCCCGCCGCGCCCATCCTGGCCGCCATTCGCGCCGCCCTGGCCGCCCTGGCCGTTGCGGAAGAACTGGCCGCCGTTCCCGTTCGGAAAGCCACCCGCGCTGGCCGTCGGCGGGGCCGTGAACCTGCCGACCGCGAACGCGACCCCGCCGATCGCGAGCACGAGCGCGCCGGCCAGGGCGTAGTTCAGGAGGCGCGAGCCACGTGGCTTCGCCTTGACCGGGGTGACCGGCACCGACTGGCCCGGAGGCGGTGGCGCGGGGGTTGCCGCGGGCGCCATGGCCGAGTGCCCGCCGGCCGAGTCTGGCAGCTGGTCCTGCATCGGGAACGTACCTCCTACTCGTATCGGAGCGCGACGACTGGATCGAGTCGGGCGGCCTGGCGCGCGGGCCAGACGCCGAACACGACGCCGACGGCGAGGCTGAAGACGGTGGCGACCACGAGGATCGCTGGATCGAAGATGAAGCCCCAACCGGCGAGCCGGCCGATGAGCGCGGACACGATCAGTCCGAGGATCACGCCGATGGCCCCGCCCAGGAGCGAGAGCGTGACCGCCTCGATCAGGAACTGGCTCAGGATGTCCCGGCCGCGCGCGCCGAGCGCCTTGCGGATGCCGATCTCGCGGGTCCGCTCACGGACCGACACGAGCATGATGTTCATGATCCCGATGCCGCCGACGACGAGGGCGATCGAGGCGATGCCGCCGAGCAGCAGGGTCAGCGTGTCGCTGATGGTCGAGGCGGCCTGCAGCAGCTGTGTCTGGTCGAAGATCTGGAAGTCGTCGGTGCCGCTGGCGCCGATGCCGTGCCGCACGCGCAGCAGCTCGGTGATCGTGTCCTTCATCGACTGCATGTCCGCGCCGTCGGCGACGCTGACGCCGATCGCGCGGACGCCGCTGCCGCCGACGAAGTACCTGGCGACAGCGCCGAGCGGGATCAGGACCTCATCGTCGGGGTTGTTGAAGCCCGAGCCGCCCTTCGGCTGCAGGATCCCGACGACCTGGAACGGGATGCCCTCGATGGTCACGTTGGAGCCGACAGAATCGGCGCCGAGGCCGAGGTTGGTGGCCACCGACGCGCCGAGCACGACGCTGCGCAGCGCCCGGTCGACCTCCACCGGGCTCAGGAACGTGCCCTGCCAGACGTCGTAGGCGCGCACCTGCGCGTACTCGGCGGAGGTGCCCACGATCGAGGTCGAGGTCGTGTTCGTGGCGCTCGTCGCGACGGCGCCCTGGGTCTGGATCTCGGGGGCCACCGCCGCGAGGCCCGTCAGGCCGGCGATGGCGGTCGCGTCGTCGAGCGTCAGGGTGGCGCCGCCGCTCGACGGGCTGATGGTCAGCAGGTTCGTGCCGAGGCTGTTGAGCTGCTGGGTGATGCGGGCCGTCGTGCCCCGTCCGACGCTCACCAGGCCGACCACCGAGGCCACGCCGATGACGACGCCGAGCATCGTCAGGGCGGCCCGGACGCGCGCGCGGCGCAGCCGGGACAGCGCGAGGCGGACGAGCTCGAGCGCGCTCATGCCGCCCGCTCCTCACCCGCGATGGCGCCGTCGAGGAGGTGGATCTGGCGCTGCGCGGCGGCGGCGACCTCGGGGTTGTGGGTGATCAGCAGGATCGTGTTGCCGGCGGCGTGCAGGTCGTGGAACAGCTGCAGGACCTCGGCGCCCTGGTGCTGCGGCAGGTTGCCGGTCGGTTCGTCGGCGAGGACGAGCGCGGGGTTGGTCACCAGCGCGCGCGCCAGCGCGACGCGCTGCTGCTCGCCGCCGGACAGCTCCGTGGGCTCGTGGCGCAGCCGCTCGCCGAGGCCGAGCCGCTCGAGCGCGGCGGCGGCCCGTGCCTGGCGTTCGCGCCGTCCCACGCCCTGGTACAGCAGCGGCGTGGCGACGTTGTCGAGCGCGGTCGTGCCGGGCAGCAGGTTGTAGCTCTGGAAGACGAAGCCGATCGTCCGGCTGCGGATGGCAGCGAGCGCCCCGTCATCGAGCGCTCCGACATCCTGCCCGTCGAGCTCGTACCGGCCCGAGCTCGGCCGATCGAGACAGCCGATGATGCTCATCATCGTGGTCTTGCCGGAGCCGGACGGCCCGACGATCGCAACCATCTCGCCGCGCTCGACGCTGAGCGAAACGTCGCGCAGCGCCTGGACCGTCACGTGGCCCATGTCGTAGTCCCGGCCGACATGGTCGAGCCGGAGGAGGCTCATGGCCGGCCCTGGCGGATGAACCCGCCGCCGGGGAACGCACCCCCGCCGCCGACGGTGGTCGTGGAGCTCTGGCTGGTGCTCGTTCCGGTCACGACGCGATCGCCGGCCTGCAGGCCGGACTTGATCTCCGCCAGCGAGCTCGTTACCAGGCCGACCTCGACGCCGCGGACGGAGACCGTCCCGTCGGCCGCAAGGACACGCACGGTGTACGCACCCGCAGCGCCCGAAAGCGCGCGCGACGGGATCGACAGCACGTTGGTCGCGCTCGCTGCGGTGATCGACACGTCCGCCGACATGCCGGGTCGCAGCGCCGACGGCGGAGCATCGAGGGCAATCGTCACGGGATAGGCGACGACGCCATTGCTGCCCGAGGCGCTCCCGACCGGTGCGATGGCGACCACCTTGCCCTGGAGCGACGCGTCGAGCGCGCTCACGGTCACGGTGGCCTGCTGGTCGAGCTTGATCGCGGCGATGTCGCTCTCGACCACGTTCGTGGTGACCTGCAGGGTGCCCGCGATCATCGTGATCGCCGCGCCGCTCGGTGCATCCGACCCGGCGCTGATCGCGACCTGGGTGATGGTCCCGTCGGCCGGTGCCGTGATCGTCTCGAAAGCGCGCAGCGCCTCGAGGGCGGCGAGGTCGCTCTTCGACTTCGCCTCGGCGGACTCGGCGTTGTTGAGGTTGATCTGGGCCTGGCGTTTCGCGGCGGTGCCGCTCGCGTCGGCCTTGTCGGACTTCGCCTGCTTGAGCTGGAGGGCGGCCGAGCTCGCGGCGCGCCTCGCATTCGCGATCTGCGCGAGCAGGTCAGCGGTATTCGCGGTCGCGAGGACCTGGCCCTTGGTCACGTGGTCGCCGACGGCGACCTTCACCCCGGTCACCGGCCAGGACACGGACGGGCCGCCCGCGCCGTTCGAGGCGCTGCTGGCGCTCGACGAGGAGCCGGCGGCCTCGACCGGGGCCAGGCCGAACGAAAGGTCGTACTGCCAGGCGGTCTCGACCGTGCCCGTGGCAGCGATCTCGTCGGTCACGTCGGCGACGGTGGCCGTGGCCGTGAGGAGCGAGGTGGCACTCGTCGCCGACGGCGTGAAGACCCCGAGCGAGACCCCGATGGCCGCGCCACCCACGACGAGCAGCGCGACGATCGCGACGACCTTCAGGCGCATGGCGACTCCTCCCCTGGTGCCGGGTGGCGAACGTGATCCGGTTCCGGGTCAGGTCAGACGGCGGAGCCGGTCGCAAGGCCGATGAGGTCCTTCGCGGCCCCGATCGGGATCGCGAAGCCGAGACCCTCGGCGCTCGTGGCGACGGCCGTGTTCAGGCCGATGACCTGGCCAGCCGCGTCGAGCAGCGGGCCGCCGCTGTTGCCCGGGTTGATCGCGGCGTCGGTCTGGATGAGGCCCTTGAGCGTCGACTGGCGGCGGGTGGACTGGTCGGTGACGGTGATCTCGCGATCGAGGCCGGACACGATCCCCCGGGTCACGGTCTCCGTGTAGGTCCCCAGCGGGCTGCCGATGGCGATGGCGGTCTGGCCGACCTGGATCCCGTCCGAGTTGCCGATGCTCGCCGCGGGCAGGCCCGAGGCGTCGACCTTCACCAGGGCGAGGTCGGTCGTGTCCGAGATCCGCACGATCGTGGCCGGCAGCTCACGACCATCCATCAACGTGACGCTGAGGCTCCGGCTGTCCTCGACCACGTGGCGGTTGGTGAGGATGTAGCCGTTCGAGGTGAGGATCACGCCCGAGCCGACGCCCCTGCTGGGGACGGCGAACGGGCCGTTGGTGGCGATCCCGTTCGAGGTGATCGTGACCACCGACTTGCGGGCGGTCGCGACGACGGCGGTGATGTCATCCGAGTTCGTTGCGGTGTTGACCGCGCGAGTGTTGGCGGTCGCGGCAGGCGCGCTTGCGGGGGCGGTGGCGGAGGTCAGGACCGCGGCCGTGCCGGTCGAGGCGAGAACGGCCGACAGGAGGCTTGCGCCGAGGAGCCCGGCGAGACCCCGACCGCCCTTGCGGATCGGTCGGGGGTCCCGGTCGGCCACCGGATCGTCGAGTCGGGGAGGAGGTACCGGCTCGACGTCGGCGTGGAGGGAGGAGTCGATGTCGGGGGCCCGGGTGCTGGTCGTCGGCGGGTCGACCTGGGGCCCGTCGGTCTGGGGATCCGCGTTCATGGCGCACATGTCAGCGCCGACGCCTGAGATTCTCGTGAGAAGGCAGGGCAGGGAGCGTCAGCGGATGTCGCGCTCGGCTGACAGACCCGTGTCGGGACGCGCCCCGAGCAAGGCGGGCAGACCGGCGGCGACTCGGTGCTAGCGTGATTGGGTGACGAGCACGAACCGTTCGAATTCCCGGCTCGCGGCAACGGTCACGATCGCGGCCATCGTCGTGGTCGCGGCGGTGCTGCTGGTCTCGCGGCGACCGCCGGCGAGCCCCGGGCCGGGGGCAAGCGCCACCTCTGAAGCATCCAGCAGCGCCCCAGCGACGTCCGCATCGGGCCGCCCGGCGGGGTCGCCATCACCGCCCGCGGCGACGGCCGCCACCACGCCGAGCGCGACCTCCGTGGCCGACGCCGTCCTCGTGGGCGCCGGCGACATCGCCGACTGTGCGTCCGGCGGCGACGAGGCCACGGCGAAGCTCCTCGACCACCTGGATGGGACCGTGTTCACGCTCGGTGACAACGCCTACGACTTTGGCTCCGCGGCCGAGTTCCGTCGCTGCTACGACCCCGGCTGGGGTCGCCAGCTCGATCGCACGAAGCCGGTCCCGGGCAACCACGACTACATGACCCGGAGCGCCGCCGGCTATTTCGGCTACTTCGGCTCGGCGGCCGGCGATCCCGCGACTGGCTGGTACGCCTACGACCTCGGCGCGTGGCGGGTCTACGTCCTCAACAGCGACTGCGCCCTCATCGGCGGGTGCGACACCGGCTCGCCGCAGGAGCGCTGGCTGCGGCAGGACCTCGCAGCCAACCCGCGGTCGTGCGTGCTGGCGATGTGGCACCACCCGCGCTTCAGCTCGGGCATGCACGGCAGCGACCCGATCACGGCGGACCTGTGGCGGGACCTGTACGACGCCGACGCCGAGCTGATCCTCAACGGCCACGACCACGACTACGAGCGGTTCGCGCCGCAGACGCCGGCGGGCCGCCCGGATGGGCAGCGTGGCATCGTCGAGATGGTGGTGGGCACGGGCGGCAGGAGCCACTACGAGTTCGGGAGGATCCGGGCGAACAGCCTCGTCCGCGACAACGCCACGTACGGCGTCGTGCGGCTCGTCCTGTCCGACGGCGGCTGGTCCTTCGAGTTCGTCCCGGTCGCGGGCGGGACCTTCACCGACACCGGCAGCGGGACCTGCCACTGACCGCGGTCAGCGCTCGAGCAGCTCCTTCAGCCCGTCGAGCGCGCCCATCTCGGCGTTCATCGTCGACTGCACGACGCCGCCCATCAGCAGCCGCTGGAGTCCGCCCAGCTCGGCGTCGAGCTTGAACGTCAGGATCGTGCCGGTGCCCATGCCCTCGAACGTGAACGAGCCGGTGGGGCGGATCGGGCCGGCGGTGGCACCGAACCCGATCTTCGAGTTTGGCTCGTACTCGGTGATCTCGTAATCGGCGGCGATGCGCCGGCCGCCCGGCCCGCGAACGCCCTGCGAGTAGCGAGCGCCAAGCCCGGATCCGGAGACGAGGTCGACGTCGAGCACGCCAGGCCGCCACAGCTTCGCATTGCGCCCATCCGAGACGAAGGTGAACACCTCCTCCACGGGCCGATTGATCGTGATCGTGCGCTCCGCGCTGGGCATCCGCTGCTCCTCCTGACGCCGCCCCGGACTAGACGTCGAGCCGGTCGAGGTAGTACGGCAGCATCTTGCGCCACCAGGGCCAGTCGTGGTTCACGTCGTCGCCCCACTCGTCGACGATCGCCGGGATGGCCCTCGCCGCGAGCACGTCCCGGAGCGCCCGCGTGTCGGCGAGCATGTCGTCCTCCCAGGCGCCCCGCCCCACTGCAATCGCGATCCGCGCATGCCGGAGCCGGTCGAGATACCACGGATCCTCGAGGTTGGGCAGGTAGCGCAGCGGCGAGTTGAGGTACACGCCCTCGCTCTGGTCATCGCCGACGAACAGCCCGAGCTGGTACAGGCCGGACAGGGCGATGAGCCCGTCGAACAGGTCGGGGTGGCGGAAGAGCACGTTCGCGGCGTGGTAGCCGCCCATGCTCGCGCCCGTGGTCCAGGCCCGCTCCCAGCCGGTGAGGTCGCGCACGAACGGCACGACCTCCGCGGCGAGGTAGCGGTCGTAGTCGTCGTGCCGGCGGGCACGATCGGCGGGGCTGATCGAGGCGTTGGTCCAGGACTGCCAGTCGATGCCGTCCACCGCAAGGAGCCGGATACGGCCCTCGTCGATGAACGCGGCACAGGCGTCGACCATGCCCCACGACTCGAAGTCCCAGTAGCGGCCGTCCTGCGACGGGAAGGCGACGACGGGTCGCCCGGCGTGGCCATACACCTTGAGCGCCATGCCCTGGCCGAGGGCGTCGCTGTACCAGGTCCGCTCCTCGACCTGCATCCGCCCCTCGCTACGCCCGCGCCAGGATCTGGTTCGAGGCGGCGAGGAGCGGATCGAGCCGGGGGTCGCGCATGATGTAGCCGTAGTTGCCGAGGGCGGTCGAGAACACGTCGTCGACGCGCTCGTGGTGGATGAGCAGCTTGCCGAACTTCCGCAGGACGTCGTCGTGCGTGAGGCGGTAGGCGCGGCCGGCCTTCCGCCCCGCCCACAGGACGTACCACTTCTTGTCCTGCGAGACGGTCGTCGTGCCGTTGACGATGACGTCGGCCCAGGCGCGGTAGAAATCGATGTCGCTGGTCCAGTTCCACATGTCCACCGTGAGCCCGCCGGGCTGGCGCATGTTCACCTCGAGCGCGGCGAGCTCGCCATCGGGCAGCCGGAAGAACTCGAAGTGGAACGGCCGCTCGCGCACGCCGAACGCACGGACGATGTGCCGGCCGAGGGCATCGAGGTCGGGTGCGATCTCGCGGTCGATCCAGTAGTACATGTCCGCGCCGCGGACCGAGTCGAGGACGGTGAGGCCGTAGACGAGCGACGAGGCGAAGACGATCTCGCCCGACCGATCGACGAGTCCGTCGTAGCTCAGGAGCTGGCCCTCGAGATACTCCTCGAGGATGTAGTCGATGCTCGGCCGGTCGCCGAGGAAGGCATCGAGGTCGGTGTCGTTCTCGATCCGGTAGGTGCGCGCCGCGCCGACGCCGACGTCCGGCTTGGCGATGATCGGGTAGCCGACCTCCTCGACGAAGTGCCGCGCGACGGGCGCGCTCCCCCGCCGCACGACGCGACCGCGCGCGACCCGCACGCCGGCCCGCTCGAAGACCCGCTTCATCGCCGACTTGCGCTTGACCTTGTCGATGCCCTCGGCGCGCAGCCCGGGGATGTTGAACTCGCTGCGCAGGCGGGCGTCGGTCGCGAGCCAGTACTCGTTCAGCGACTCGAGCCGGTCGATCTTGCCGTAGCGGTGGGTGAAGTGGCCGACGGCCCGGGTGAGCTGGTCGATCGAGTGGAGGTCGTCGACGCGGTAGTACTCGGTCAATGCGAGCTTCAGCTCGGGTCGCAGCGCGTCGTAGGCCGCGTCGGCGATGCCGAGCACCGTCGCGCCCGCCTCCTTGAGCCGCTGGACATACAGGTACATCCCGGGCGGGAAGTGCGGCGACAGGAACACCACGTTCACGCGCGAGAGTGTGCCCGATGGGACACTGCGCGACGTGCATCTCGACAGGGACGAGGCGTTGCGCAGGGCACTCGCCGCCGAGCACGGGATCCTCGCGACGCAGGACCCCGTGCATGGGGCGAGCCTCGTCCCCGCCTGCTACGCGATCGACGGCGACCGGCTGGCCATCCCGATCGACTCGGTCAAGCCCAAGGGCTCGACGGCCCTCGGGCGGGTGCGCAACCTCGAGCGGGACCCTCGCGCCGCGCTGCTCGTCGAGCAGTGGGACCCGACGGACTGGTCACGCCTGTGGTGGGTCCACCTCCGGCTCGTGCGGACGCAGGAGCCGGCCGAGCGGATTGCCGTGCTCGAGCGCGGCCTGCGCGAACGCTATCCGCAGTACCGCGACTCGGCCTTCGTCGACGTGCTCACGTTCCGGATCGAGAAGATCGGCGGCTGGGAGGCCGCGGTTCGGCGCGAGCCACCGGACGCGGGCTGACCTGTCCGCGGTCCACGTGGACCGCGTGCCAGCAGTACAGCGCGACGGTCGAGCGGTGCGGCCGGAAGCGATCGCCTTCGGCCTCGAGCGCGCGCGGCTTGATCATCTCCGGCAGGTCATGGATCAGGCTCCAGCCGTTGCGCACGCCCAGGTCGTCGACGGGCCACACGTCGGGCCGGCGCAGCTCGAACAGCAGGAACATCTCGGCAGTCCACCGACCGATGCCGCGGACCATCGTGAGACGGGCCACGATCTCGTCGTCGTCCAGCGCTTCGATCCCGTCGAGCGGCACGGTGCCGTCGCGGACCTTCGTCGCAAGATCGATCAGCGAGGTCGTCTTGTTGCCGGACAGGCCCGCCGCCCGCAGCTGTTCCGGGGCGGTGGCGAGGATCGCCTCGGCGCTCACCGTGCCACCGATCGTCGCAGCGAACCGCCCGTAGATCGCCGCCGCCGCCCGGCCGGCGAGCTGCTGGAAGACGATCGCGCGGGCGAGCGACGTGAACGGATCGCCCTCCCCGGGACGTGGCTCGTATGGCCCGGCGCGATCGATGAACGCCGCGAGCATCGGATCGGCGGCCGCGACGACCGTCCTCGATCGATCAGGTCCCGTGCTGCCGCGCGCAGTTCGTGCCATCGGGCAAGGATGCCGGGTTCAGGGCCCGGCCGCGGCATGTGGAGCGCCGAAGCGCCGCGACCTACGCGGGGTCGATCCGGTACAGCCGTCCGGAGAGGTCGGTGACGAGCAGCTCGTTGGTCGTGCTTTCGCCGAACGAGCTGATCAGCAGGCCAGTGTCGAGGAGCAGCGTCGGGGTCGCGGGCGATGCGGCATTGGCGGGCACGACCCAGATCTCGCCCGAGCAGTAGTCGGCGAAGACGTATCCGCCGACGAGTGCCGGGATCCGGCTGCCGCGGTAGACGTAGCCGCCCGTCACCGCACAGCGATCGCCGCTGTGCGGGTACTCGAGGAGGGGCCTCGCCTTGCCGGAGGTGTTGCAGCTCGACACCGAGGACGGGTAGCAGTGAAAGCCCTCGAGGACGTGCCAGCCCCAGTTCACGCCCTTGCCGGCGCCGGTGCTGGTCTTCGCCACGCGGTCGATCTCTTCCCAGTTGTCCTGGCCCACGTCGCCGATCCACAGGGCGCCGGTCGCCCGGTCGAACGACCATCGCCACGGGTTGCGCAGGCCGTACTGCCAGATCTGGTCGAGGCCCGCCTTGCCGACGAACGGGTTGCTCGCCGGGATCCGGTAGTTCCTGGAGCCGCTGGTCCCGTTCACGTCGATGCGCAGCATCTTGCCGAGCAGCGAGCCCAGGTTCTGGGCCCGGTTCTGCGGGTCGCCGCCGCCGCCGCCGTCACCCATGCCGATGTACAGGAACCCATCGGGACCGAAGGCGATGCCCCCGCCGTTGTGGTTGGTATACGGCTGGGCGATGCGCAGGATCAAGCGCTTCGACGAAGGATCGACGACGTTCGGGTTGGTCGCCGAGACCCGGTACTCACGGATGACCGTGGCGCCGTCGAGCCGCGTGAAGTTCACGTACAGCTTCCGGTTGGACTTGAAGTTCGGATGGAACGCGAGCCCGAGGAGGCCCTGCTCCGCGTGCCGGCTGACGCTGCCCGAGATGTCCAGGAACGGCGTCCTGAGCAGCTTGCCGCTCTTCTGGATCCTGATCCTGCCGGTCTTCTCGATGATGAAGACGCGGCCGCTTCCGTCGCGCGCGCCGATCGCGAACAACGGACTGCTCAGGCCGGTGGCCGACAGGGTCAGCTTGATGTGGGCATCGCCCGGCGCAGCGGCGACCGCCGCACCGGGGACGGCGGGAGCGAGCACGGCGGAGGCGACGACCGACCGGCCCGGAGCCAGCGACCAGCCGCCGACCGCGACGGCGATCACGAGGGCGGCGGCGGGCGGGAGGCGCCAGGCTCGTCGCATCCCGCACATGGTCGCCGTTCGATGGACCGGCTGTCCACCTGACTTCCGACTGCCATCGTCATTCCGCGTGCAGGCGGCCGACCGCGACTACCCTGCTGCCCGCAATGGTCCTGCCTCCCGGTGCGTAGGAGCGACTCGGTGTTGCGACCGATTGCCATCACCCGTCGGCGCTGGCGTACGCCCGCCGCCGCGTGCGTCGCGGTGTGCCTCATCGCGCTCGCGTGCCAGCCGGCGGCGACAGGTGCACCGCCGACCCTTCGTCCGTTGGCGTCCGAGTCGTCCCCCCCGACGCTCGCAGCGAGCCCGGTTCCGCCCAGCTCGCCGGCGGCCGACATCCCCCTCGCCGACGCCCTGCGCGACGCCCTGGACATCGATTCGATTCGCGCCGACCTCGACCGGCTGCAGTCGATCACCATGGCCCACGGCGGCGTGCGGCCGGCAGGCACCGAGGCCCATGCCGCGGCCGCCGACTTCGTCGCGGAGGCACTGCGAGCCGCCGGCTACGACGTCGAGCTCCAGACGGTCGAGCTCCCGGTCTTCCGCCAGACCGCACCGAGCACGCTCGAGATCACCGGTCCCGGCGCGCGCGCATTCGACGACGTGCGCGACTTCAAGGCGATGCTGTTCTCGCCGAGAGGCGATGTCACCGCGCCGCTCTATGCCCTCGGCTTCAATCCCCTGGCCCAGCCGGGCGACTCGAGTGGTCTCGGGTGCAACCCGGAGGACTGGCGCGAGGTGCCCGCCGGGGTGATCGTGCTCGTCCAGCCCGGCAACTGCCGGCGCCACGACGTCGTGGTCCAGGCGCAGGGTGTCGGCGTCGTGGGCATCGTCACGGCGTACCCGGCATGGTCACGCGACATGGTCCTTCGCCCGACCCTGATCGAGCCGGCGGACATCCACATCCCGGCGATCGGCGTCACGCGTGACGTCGGGCTGGCGCTCGACGCCGCGGCCGCCGCGGGAGCGAAGGTGCACATGTCAGTGCACGCGTCGAGCGAGACCGGCTCGAGCGTGAACGTGATCGGCGAGACGCCATGGGGCGACCCGGCGCACGTCGTCATGCTCGGCGGCCACCTCGACTCGGTCGTCGATGGGCCGGGCATGAACGACAACGGCAGCGGCACCATGACCGCGGTCGGGATCGCCAGGGCGTTGGCCTCCATCACCGGCATGGCCGGCGCCGGAGGCGCAGGGGGCACCAGGCCACCGTGGAAGGTTCGAGCTGCCTTCTGGACGGGCGAGGAAATCGGCCTGTGGGGCTCACGGGCATACGTGACCTCCCTCGGCTCGACCGGGAGCATCGCCGCCTACCTGAACTTCGACATGCTCGGCTCGCCGAACGGCGTCCGCGAGGTCTACGACGGAGCCTCGAGCTCGCGGCCCAGCGAAGGGCTCGTCATCGCCCGGCTGTTCTCGCGGGCGCTCGATGACCTCGGCCTGTCATGGCAGTCCGTGCCGCTCGGCGGATCGAGCGACCACTTCTCCTTCGACCAGGTGGGGGTCCCGACCGGCGGACTGTTCTCGGGCGCGAACGAGCTGAAGTCGGATAGCCAGGCGCAGCTCTTCGGGGGTCAGGCCAACGCGGCGGAGGACGCCTGCTACCACCTCGCCTGCGACACCGCGGACCGCATCGACACGAAGCTGCTCGGCGAGCTTGCGCGGGCGGCGGCATGGACCGTCGGTGCGCTCGCGTCCGGCGAGGTCAACCTGTCCGGGTCCTGACCGGCCGTCGAGGAGGAAATTGGTCGGGGCGGCGGGATTTGAACCCACGACTTCATCGTCCCGAACGATGCGCGCTACCAGGCTGCGCTACGCCCCGACCGAGGGGCCCCCTCACAGGGCCCGCGGATGATACCAAAGGCAACCCGGCACCCCATCGGACGCCTCGGCCGCGCGGCGCGCGGGACTAGTCGGTCGCCAGCTCCACGCGGGCGTGGCGCTCCGGGTCGTGCACCGGCCACATGATGATCGCCGCCACGAGGAACGAGGCGGCCATCAGGACGAACACGATCGGCAGGCCGCTCGTCTCGCCCAGCGCCGAGATCACGATCCCGTACAGGATGTTCCACAGCGAGCCGACGCCGAACGCGAGGGTGAAGTACAGGGCGAAGGTCACATCGCGCACGCCGGTCGGGACCACGTCGGCAAGCAGCGCCTGCAGCTGCGGGCTCTCGGCGAATGAGAACAGGCCCATGATCGCGATCCCGACCCACAGCCCGAGGATGCTCGAGCCGGCGGCGATGAACACGAGGAAGCCCACCGCCCCGCCCAGGTAGGCGCCGATGATCGTCGGCCGACGGCCGTACCTGTCGGAGAGCCAGCCGGCGACCAGCGGCATCGGCACCGAGAGCACGATGAGCCCGGCGTACATGAGGTTGGTCAGGTCCTCGGGCAGGTGCAGCACGTGGGTCACGTACAGCAGGGCGTACAGGTTGGCGATGCCCAGCCCGCGCCCGCCGCCGCCGAACACGGAGGCGAGGTACGTCCGTCGCACGGTCGTGCTCGCCCACGCGGTCCGCACCGCGTCGCGAACCGAGCCCTCCCGGATCGCCGCGATCCGATCCGCCCCGGTTTCGCGGACCCAGCGCCCGATGGCGAGCCCCACGAGCGCGGCCGGAACGCCGAACAGCACGGACGCACCGCGCCAGCCGAACGAACCGAGCGCAACCGGCCCGGCGAGCGCGGCGACGACGGTGCCGACGTTTCCGCCGGAGATGTGGGCGCTGATCGCGAAGCCCCGCCGCTCGGGTGGGAACTGCTCCGCGAGCAGGCCGTTCCCGACCGGATGCTGCGGCGAGCCCCCGACGCGCGAGACCACGTTCGCGACGCTGAACGTCGCGAACGACTGGGCCAGCGCCTGGGCCGCGAAGCCCACGCCGAAGAGGAGGCCGCCGGCGACGAGGATCGGGCGGCGGGCCATCCGCCGCGTGACGAAGCCGTACGTCGCCTGGATGAGTCCGGAGCTGACCGCGCCGATCGCTGCCAGGAACGGGATCGCCTCGACGCCGACGTGGAACTCGGCGACGACGAGCAGGAACATCGGCGGGAGGATCACCGCCTGGGCGTGATTGACGGCATGGGCGATGGCCAGCAGCCAGAGCGTGCGCTCCGGCCGGATGTCGGACCCGGCAGACGTCCCGGCCGCGGCCGTTGTCGCGGGCGCGTCCGTCACGCGGCGGTCACGCGACGAGTCGGCAGGCTGCCCGGCTCAGCCGGGGTCGGGCGCGGCCGAACGCTGCCGCCAGGTGCTCAGGTAGCCGTCGCCGAGACGGATCGCGCGCAGGTCATACGTGCC
Organism: Patescibacteria group bacterium; assembly: GCA_035495215.1. GTDB lineage: Bacteria > Chloroflexota > Limnocylindria > Limnocylindrales > CSP1-4 > UBA5189. The sequence goes on along the minus strand of DATJGH010000033.1, from coordinate 13,624 downwards.
GCCGACCCAGCTCCCGCCTGCCACGGTGTCCGCGACCGGTGCGCCTTCGCGGTAGTACGGGGCGCCCGTCTCGACCACCTCCCGCAGCGAATCGAAGTAGCCGCTGGCCCGGAAATCCGGGAGGAGCTCGCCGGTGATCAGGCCGATGAGCGCCTCGCGCTCGACACCTGCCCAGCGGGCGGCGGCGAGGTTCACGTACTCGAGGCGGAAGTCGAGGATGCGCCCGTCCCGGTCGCGGATGGCAGTGGCGATGGAGATGGGCTCGTCGATCGTGTCGAGCGTGCCGAGCAGCCGCTTCTCGAGGTCCGGCTGATTGGTGATCACGTTCCGCGGAAGTCTAGGGGAACGACCTGACCCGACGGAGGGCGGGTCGTCGTCCGGCAACGGCATCTGGGCGAGTGCTCCTCTTGGCGGCGAAGCTCTCGCCGCCGGGATCGTTGGGAGGTGAGCGGCCGCGCCAGGGCGCGGGGCCCGGCGCGGCGAATGCTCGGCGTGGGGGGTCACGCCAGTCAGGCAAAATACCACTTTCTATACACGACGTCTCGTAGTCTTTCTCGGGACCAGGTGCTATGGTGCCGGGCATGGCAGCGGATCCTTCGGGCGAGCGCCACGTCGGCCGACCGCGGCGTGCCGCGATCGACGCCGCGATCATCCGCGCGACCGTCGAGCTGATGACCGAGGGCGGGGTGGACGCCACCTCGCTGACGGCGGTGGCCCGGCGCGCCGGCGTCGCTCGCGCGACGGTCTACCTCCGCTGGCCGACTCGCTCGGCGCTGGTCGGGGCGGCGGCCCGCGCCGCCGTCGGCGGCCAGGTGCTCCCGCTCACGGGCGATGTCGAAGCGGATGTCCGAGTCGCCGCCGGCTGGCTGCGGCGCGTCTTCGAGCTTCCCTCGACGCCGGCCATCCTCCCCGAGATCATCCGGGGCGTGCTGGCGAACCCGCCGGAGCTCAGCTTCGACGCGGTCGCGCCTCGCCGCAACGAGTTCGCCCGGCTCTACACCCAGGGCGCCGGGGCGGCGGGCTTCGACCCGGGCATCGACCCGTACCTGCCCTTCGACATCCTGCTCGGGACCGCCCTCGTGCACCTGTTCGCGACGCGCCGGGCCATGACCCCGTACGAGGCGGAACGGCTCGCCGAGGTGGTCATCCGGGGACTGCGAACCGGCGGACCGGAAAACGATCGAGCGGCCGGCTGAGCCGGCCGCTCGATCCTCGTTGCGGGCCTGAGGAGGTCAGCCCGCGGTCACATTCGCCTAGAACTGCTCGAGGTACTTGTCCACTTCCCAGTCGGAGACCTGGGTGCGGTACTCGTCCCACTCGGCGCGCTTGGCGTCCACGAAGTGGCTGAACACGTGCTCGCCGAGGGCCTCGCGGATGACGGTGTCCTTCTCGAGCTCGTCGAGCGCCTCGCCGAGCGTGCCCGGCAGCTCCTTGATCGACTTGGCGGCGATCTGCGCGGCATCCATCTCGAACAGGGACTCCTCGACCGGCTCGCTGAGCTCGAGGCCCTTGTCGACGCCGTCGAGGCCGGCCGCGATCATCGCCGCGAACGCGAGGTAGGTGTTCGAGGACGGGTCGGGGCAGCGGACCTCGACGCGGGTGCCCTCGATGGACTTGCCGGGTGAGACCATCGGCACGCGGATGAGCGCCGAGCGGTTCGTCCGGCCCCAGGTCAGGTAGGTCGGCGCCTCGTAGCCCGGGACCAGCCGCTTGTAGCTGTTCACCAGCGGGGCGAGGACCGCGATCATGCCCCGGGCGTGGCTGAGGATGCCGGCCATGTACGACTTGGCGAGGGGCGAAAGGCCATACGACGACTCGGCGTCGGCGAACGCGTTCTGCGATCGCTCGATCGAGTACAGGCTCTGGTGCGTGTGCATGCCCGAGCCATTGATGCCGTGGATCGGCTTGGGCATGAACGTCGCGTACAGGCCGTGCTGCTGGGCGATCGCCTTCAGCGTGAACTTGAACGTGATCGCGTTGTCCGCGGTCTGGAGCGCGTCTGCATACTCGAAGTCGATCTCGTGCTGGCCGGCCGCGACCTCGTGGTGCGCGGCCTCGACGCGGATCCCGAAGGCCTCGAGCGCGTCGACCATGTCGTGCCGGATCGAGGTCCCGAGATCGGAGCTGAAATCGAAGTACCCGGCCTGGTCATGGGGCAGCGGCTCGATGGCCCCGTCCTCGGCGCGCCGGAACAGGAAGAACTCGAGCTCCGGGCCCATGTTCACGATGTAGCCGAGCTTCCTGGCCCGCTCGACCTGGCGCCGGAGGACGTAGCGGGGGTCGCCCGCGAACGCCTCGCCGCGCGGCGTGTACACGTCGCAGATCACCCGCGCCGCGGTCCCCGCCGACCACGGGATCTCCGAGAAGGTCCGCATGTCCGGCATGAGGTACTGATCGCTCTCCGCGATCCGGGTGAAACCCTCGACCGAGGAGCCGTCGAACCAGGTCCCGTGGCGGACCGAGCCCTCCAGCTGGTGGATCGGGATCGTCACCGCCTTGACGACGCCCATGATGTCGGTGAACTGGAGCTGGATGAACCGGATGCCCTTCGCCTTGGCGCCCTCGATCTCATCCACGCTCGACACCGCTTCGTAGGGAGCGACCACCGACACAGCCTCCTGTCCTTCGCGGACCTTCGTCATCGGCCGTCTTGTGCAGCACGCACGAGCATCGGCGCGATGGGTTCTCGGGACTTCAGCGTAGCAGCGGCCATGTCTGCGGCGAGCGGCGATTCGCCGGACAGGCTCGGTCAGACTTGTTCTTCTTGCATGAATTCGAGCGCCGCGGCGAGGGGCAGGCGGAGCTCCGGATCGCCGAGCTGCCAGCCGGTCGCGGCCTCGATCCGGCGCAGCCGGTAGGCGACGGTGTTGCGATGGACCCCAAGGGCGGCCGCCGCCTCGCTGACGCCGCCGTGGCCGAGGACCGCGCGGAGCGTCTCGATCCGTTCGCGGCGGACGTCCGGGCGCGCCTCGAGCAGCGGGGCGAGCACGGCGAGGGCGAGCTGATGGCCATCGGCGAGCTTGTGCATCGCGCCCAGCATCCGGTACATGGCGAGGCGGTCCGCGCGGGCGAGGCGCGGCGGGCGGTCGAGCAGGAGCGCGGCCTCGAGCGTCGCGCGGGCCTCGGCCTCGGCGGCGGGCCGGTCGGCGGGACTCGAGAACGGGCGCGAGATGGCCACGGTTCGGCCGAGCAGCTCGCCCAGGCGCTCTGCGAGCGCGGCGGCCTCCCCGACATCGCCGGCGGCGACGGCGCGGATCTCGAGGCTGTCCGCGTCGCCGCGAAGGTTCATGCGCCGAGCCGGTGCGAGCAGGCGGATCGCGCGCCGTGCGGCCTCGCGTGTCTCGCGCCCCGCGCCCGAATCGTCCTCGCCGCCGGGGTCGCGCTGTCGGGCCAGAAGCATGACCCACGGCGGCCCGGCGGCGGGCATCGGCTCGGCGCGCCGCGCCCGGTCCTGGGCGCCGCGGACGGCCTCGTCCCGAGCCAGCTCGAGGGCCACGAGTCCCGCCACCCGCGGCAGCGTGACCCGCGCGAGCTCGCTCGCCGGCTCCGCGCCCAGCACGAGCAGGCTGCCCGCAGCTCCCGCGCCCGACGGAAGCTCCACGCGCAGGGCAACGGCACCGGCGCGACCAGCGGCGCGCGCCTCGTAGCGCGCGGCTTCGGCGGCGGCGCCCGGTGCCTCGGCCGGGGCGTGCACGACGATCGGGGCGCCGCGGCCGGCCTCGAGCGCGAGGGCACGCCCGAGGAACGCGGACACGGTGGCGACGAGCCCGGCGACCCCGCCGCCTTCGAGCGCCCGGCGGCGCAGCTCCGCCTCCAGGAGCGCGGCCTGCCGCTCCAGCTCCGCGCCCTGTCCGACGATGAAGCCGACGACGCTGCGCTCGAGGGCCGCGACGTCGGCACGATCGACGCGGAGGCTCGCGATCCCTGCTGCGGCGAGCGTAGTCGAAGCACGCTCGATGGCCGCGGCCCCCTCCCCATCCGCGTCGCCCTCGGCGAGGATCGCCCCGGAGACGGGCACTGCCGCCAGCGCCGCCACGAGCGCCTCGAGCTCGCCGGGGCCCGGTGCGACGACGCGCAGCGCGGACCCCGGCACGATCACGAGGTCGCCGGGCTCGAGGGCGTCGAACGCGGGCACGCGACCGCGCATGACCCGCACCCACGCGATCGGGCGGCCCGCCGCTGCCTCGCCCCCGGTCGGCTGCATGCGCGACGCGCCCGGGAACAGCTCGTCCGCGAGCGCCGCGAGATCGGTCATCCGGAGCCTGTGGAAGGCGCCGCCCGCGCCGCGACCAGATCATCGATCAGCCCGCCGAACTCGCGGTCGAAGTCGACCTGCCGATCGGCCCGGCCGACGACATCGAGCCGGCCGTCACGGCCGAGCCTGGCCCAGACCCGCCGGCGGGGCAGGTAGAAGGTGATGGCCAGCCCGACGATCAACGCGAGGAACGCCGCCCAGACGATGGGCTGGCCCGGGTCGCGCTTGGCGATGAGCAGGGTGTAGTCGCTGAAGCCCCGCAGGTTGAGGCTGAGGTCCAGGCCCTCCATCGTGACCGAGTCACCGCGCACGGCGACGACCGGGAAGCCCTCGACGACGTCGGGCGTGCCGTCGGGGTTCGTGCCACGCACCGCATAGGGCAGCGCGATCAGCGTTCCCACCCCGCTGTCCGTCCTGTCGAGCAGCAGCTCGAGGCCGTACGGCCGGCCGGGGATCGGGATCGCGCCGAATGGGCGCCCACCGGCCTGGTCCGTCAGCGGCACGGGGCCGGACCACAGGATCGAGCCGTCGACGGTGGACTTGATCTCGAGATCCGGCGCCGGCCCGAACCCGTTCTGGTGGAACGTGTAGCCGCCGACGCTGAGCGGGTCGTTGACGCGGATGGTCTTCTCGGCGAGCAGCTGGCCGTCGCGGTACACGGCGAGGTCGGTCGTGAAGTCGGTGGGGCTGCCGGTGTCGAGGCCGGGCGCGTCGAAGCCGAGGTTCTGCACCAGCAGCAGACCCGGGGTCCCGATCGGCTGCACGGTCAGCGTGTCGCCCTCGGCGACCACGAGGCCCTGCTCGTCGCCGAAGCGCGCCGTCACGAGGCCGGCCACCAGGAACAGGATCAGCCCCAGGTGGGAGATCAGCGTCGCCAGCTTGGTCCAGCGATTCCGGTCGCCGTAGACGAACGTCGCGCTGGCGGGGCCGGCGGCTTCGCGCACGACGAACCGGTGCCGGCGCAGCGCCGCGGCGACAACGGCCGCGGAGAGCCCGGGGCCAGGCGCGATCGAGACCCGGTCAGGCAGTCGCGGGTCGAAGTAGGCGTCCGGCTGGACGACGCGGATGGCCGCCGACTGCTGCCACAGCCGCGGCGTCCGATCGAGGGTGCAGATCAGGATCGAGATGACGAGGACGAGCAGGGCGACGCTGAACGGCGTCGAGTTGAAGACGCGGAACAGCTGCAGCCGCTCGAGCAGGTCCACCGTGCCCACGCCGAGCGCCGGCTCGTAGATCGAGCGGAGGCGGTTCATCTCGGTCGCGTAGTCGGCCGCGGATCGGAACGCGAAGCCGGGCAGCTGCCGGATCGTCATGCCGAAGACGGCGAGCACCGCCACCGCGACGATCTGCACGACCGCGAAGTTGACCGAGGTGAACAGGCGCCACAGGCGCATCCCGGCACGGGCCAGCAGGCTCGGGCCGACGTGGCCGGCGGGGCGGCCGGTCACGCGGTCGGTCCGGCCCAGGGAGACGCTCGTCAAGGCCGGGCGATGCTACACCGCCTCGGCGCTCGGTCAGCCGGCGCGCTCTCCCGCGCGCTCGCCCTCGCGTGACGCCTTGGCCGCGCCCGGCGCCTCGTCCTCCGGCTTCGGCTCGATCGCGAGCATCAGTGGCTCGTTCGTAGCCCGTGCGACGCGGTTCTTGCCGGCGCGCTTCGAGGCGTACATCGCGCGGTCCGCGCTGACCAGCAGCGCGTCGGCGGAACGGCCGTCGGACGGGTACGAGACGACGCCCACCGAGACGGTCGGGCCGGGGTCGACGCCGGCCATGCCCTGCTCGGCGACCATGAGCCGGACCTTCTCCGCGAGGACCCAGCCGCCGGTCGGGTCGGTCTCGGGCAGCAGCGCCACGAACTCGTCGCCACCGTAGCGCGCGGCGACGTCGATCTTGCGCACGCCGCTCCGCACGATGTCGGCGACCGTGCGCAGGACCTGGTCGCCGGAGATGTGGCCGAACCGGTCGTTGACCGCCTTGAGGTCGTCGAGGTCGAGCATGACCAGGCAGAAGGCGCGACCCGAGCGGTCGCCCCGCGCGATCTCCCGCTCGAGGGCGGTGAAGAAGAACGTCCGGTTGTACAGGCCGGTGAGCGAGTCGATCGTCGACAGGCGGATCGCCGCGTCGCGCGCGCGCCGCTGCTCGCGCCCGACCGACGCGCCGACGTAGGCGAGCAGGTAGACGCCGGTGAGGTTGACGCCCATCTGGATCAGCGAGCCGGTCGTCGGTGTCTGGTCGACGACGAACCCGGCGCCGATGTACGCGGCCGTCGCGAGGACCGCCAGGGCGAGGGCGATGCGCGGCGCGACCAGCAGCGCGCCCGCGCCGACGATCAGCGGGAAGGCGAACGTGAACGGGCTGTCGAAGCCGCCGGTGAGGATCACGAGGCCGGTCGCGAACGCCAGCGCGAGGATGCCCTGCAGCGGTCCACCGAGGCGGCGGATGACCGTCCGCGGCACCACGTCCTGGAGGACGAGCGTGGCGAAGCCGGTGATCGCGATCACGATGACGATGGTGGGCAGGGCGTCCGCCCAGATCCCGCTCGCTGCAGCGAACACGGCCACGGCCATGAGGAATGCCCAGCTGACGATCCGGATGACCCGGTTCTCGACCGTCGGGTCGCTCGCGGCAGGGCCCAGCGCGCCGGTCAGGACGGGCTCGTCGGCGTTGAGGCGCTCGGCGACGGGCACGAGGGCGCGCGAGGCAGCCTTCCCCACGGCGTCGTCCATGCCGGCGCCTGGATCTGCCATCGCGATTGCTGTGCCCCCACGCCCATCTGCCTGGTCGATGACCCGCCGCCGAGCCCAGGCGAGCGTCGGTGCGGCGAGGAGTCCGAGCGCGATGACTGCGAGGCCGCCGATCGTCAGGAGCACGAGCTCCGACGACGGCATCAACGCGTCCCGAACTGGTATGTCTGTTTCACCAACCGCAGGTACGAGAACGTCTCGGTGTCCCGGACCCCGTCGATGCGCTGGAGGCGCTCGGCGAGGAAGCGCAGGAGCCCCTCGTTGTCCTCGGCGACGGTTTCGATGAGGACATCGAAGCGGCCGGCCGTCACGACGACGTAGTCGACCTCGGGCATGCTCGCGAGTGCCTCCGCCACCTCGAGCAGCCTGCCAGGCTCACAACGGACGCCGATGAGCGCCTGCTGGAAGCCGAGCTTGTCCGGGTCGGCGACGCCGACGATCTGCAGGATGCCACGCTCCACGAGGCGGTTGGTGCGGGCCCGCACCGCTGCTTCGGAGACGCCCAGCGCCGAGGCGATCTGGGTGAACGGCCGGCGACCGTCCTCCTGCAGGTGCTCGATGATCCGCTTGTCGAGGTCGGAGAGCTCGTCCCGGCGCCGGTTCCGCCGGCCGGCGTCTTCCCGATTCGAATCTCGCACGTTCGCGCCCATGGCGGTCGAATCTAGCACCGGGGCAGGCCCGGCTCCCCGACCCGTCCGGTCGGGGGCCCTGTGGCCCCGAGTGCACCAACCGGCGGAGGAGGACGCCACCCCGGATGAACGTTCGTCATCCTCCTGCCACGCCACGAGGAGCTGGGTGCCAGCCGCCTGCGCAGCGGGCTCAGCCCCGGTCCAGCTCGGCGAGCACCGGCGCGAGCGCCTGGATCGACTCCACGGTGATGGGATCGAGGACCAGCTGGACCTCGGCCAGGCCGAGGGCCGCGTACTCGCGCAGCCGCGCCGCGATCGCGGCGGGCGAACCCTCCACGGGCGGCACGTCCTTCTGGGTCGTGTCGCCCATGACCCGCCCCGTCCCGCCGGGCAGCCGGACGAGCACCGCCGACGTGCGCTCGACGCTCGCCGGGTCGCGGCCGACGGCACGGCAGGTCTCGTCCAGCCGGCGCAGGATCGGCTCGAGGCCTGCGGGCGAGTTGTTCGAGTCGCGGTACCAGACGTTCCACATGTCGACGTGGGGCAGCGTGATCTCGAGCATGCGGGGGCCCACGCTGCCGACCATGAGCGGCGGGCCGCCGGGCCGCGAGGGCTTCGGCAGCAGCTCGCATTCACGGGCCTGGAAGTATTCGCCCTCGAAGTCGATCCGGCCGTCGCGAAGCAGCTTCCGGACGATGGTGAACGCCTCCTCGAAGCGCGAGATCCGGTGGTCGAAGGGGAAGCCGAAGGCGCGGAACTCGGTCTCGTTCCAGCCCGCCCCGAGCCCGAGGATCAGCCTCCCGCCGCTGATCTCGTCGACCGTGGCCGCCAGCTTCGCGAGCATCGGCGGCGCATGGAACGCGGTCGCCGCGACGAGCGGGCCAAGGCGGATCCGCGACGTGCTCGCGGCGAGGGCCGAGAGCATCGTCCAGACCTCCCACGGGCCGCGCGAGCTGCCATCGGCGTAGCGGTACAGCAGATGGTCCCCGAGCCAGAGCGTGTCGAAGCCGGCGTCCTCGGCGGCACGGGCCATGGCCAGGTACTCGGGCCAGCGGACGACCCGCTCTACCTCGGGCAGCTGGACGCCGACGCGGATCGGGCGCGTGGGCTGGGTCACCGCGGAAGCCTATCGAGCGCGGCGAACGGCCGCCTTGCGTCCGGCGCCGGGCGCGATCCGCCCGTACGCCGACCCCGTTGTCGGCTCAGGCTTCGCCGCCGGGCGTCGGCGCGGTGATGCGGCGGTACTCCTCGCGAAGCTGCTCGACGGCGGTCCGCGCATCGCGCTCGTCGTCGGTGTCGGGGGTTGCCGCGGCCAGCCGCCGTTCGGCCGCGCGCCACTCGGCGAGGACCACCACGGCATCGCGCCGCGGCGGCGTGTCGCGGATCGGCTGGTCGACGATGGCTTCGCCGTTCTTGATGTCGGCGTGGACCTCCTCGGCGAGCTCGACCTGCTGGCCGCCCGCGAACAGGAGGGCGCGAGACAGGTCCTCGATCTCGCGGGCGAGGCGGACGAACTCGGCCTGATCCGGTGGCAGCTCGCGCTTGCGCGTCTCGAGCTCGTACAGCCGGTCGAGTCGCTGCATGAACATGTCGCTCGCCCGGCGCAGGCCGGCGGCGTGCTCCTCGGGTGTCTCGTTTCCGGGCATGTCCGTCATCTGCACCTCCGCCCGCATGGGCGGCGACCCACGGGTGTGCAGGCCGCGCCAGCCTGGCATGGTCGCCGTTTCCGGCTTGCGAAGTGTGCGCCCCGGCGAACACGAGCGCGTGTCAGGTGGCTGTCGCATTGGCTCGGAAGGTTGCAGGCGCCCGGTCGATACCATGGCCCGGATGACATCCGGCATGGACGAGCGGAGCGAGGTCTGGCCCGGACCGGCGAATGCGCCGACCGACGGCCCGCTCACGTTCGAGGAGCTTCAGCTCGCGGGTCGCAACCGGGGCATGCCGCTCGAAGCGCTCCGCTACGACATCACCCCGACGGGGCTGCACTACCTGCTGGTCCACTTCGACATCCCCGCCGTCGACGCGACGACCTGGCGCCTCCGGCTCGACGGGCTGGTCGACCGGCCGCTCGAGCTGTCGCTTGACGAGCTCCGGTCGCGACCACGCCGAAGCGTCCCGGTCACCCTCGAGTGCGCTGGCAATGGCCGGGCCCGACTGCAGCCCCGGCCGCTGAGCAACCCATGGCTGCTCGAGGCCATCGGCACCGCCGAGTGGACAGGCACGCCGCTGGGGCCCCTGCTCGACGAGGCCGGCCTGCGGTCCGAGGCGATCGAGCTCGTCTTCACCGGCCAGGATCGCGGCGTGCAGGGCGGTGTCGAGCACGACTACGAGCGCAGCCTCTCCATCGCCGAGGCGCGCCGGCCGGAGGTCCTCCTCGTCGACGAGATGAACGGTCAGCCGCTGCAGCCACAGCACGGCTTCCCGGTCCGCCTGCTCGTGCCCGGCTGGTACGGCATGACCAGCGTCAAGTGGCTCGGCCGGATCGAGGCCGTCGCAGAGCCGTTCGAGGGCTATCAGCAGGCGACCGCCTACCACTACCGCGAGGACGGTGACGACCCGGGGGTACCCGTCAGCCGGATCCGCGTCCGCGCCCTCATGGCGCCGCCGGGGATCCCCGACTTCTTCACCAGGCAACGGCTCGTCGATGCCGGGCCGGTCACGATCCGTGGCCGGGCGTGGGGCGGCCGTGGTCCGATCCGGCGGGTCGAGGTCGGCGTCGATGGCGCATGGTCAGACGCGACGCTCGAGGCGCCCATCGGCGACTGGGCGTGGCGTGGCTGGACGTATGCGTGGGATGCCGGGCCCGGCGAGCACGAGCTCGCCTGTCGCGCAACGGACGCCGACGGCGAGGTCCAGCCGCTCGAATCACCGTGGAACTACCAGGGCATGGGCAATAACGGCGTCCAGACGGTCCAGGTGACCGTTCGCGGGGTGGGCTGAGCCGTTCAGGCCGGGGCGACCCCAGCCAGCTCGGGAACGAGCGCACGAGATCCGGCCGGCCATCGAGCCTGATCGGCCTGCGGGCGCCCGGCAACGATGACGGCTCCATGACCGGGCGTCACCGGCCGGTCGTCGTGGGTGGCCAGCCTTCCGGTCGTCCCGGTCGTCGGGGCGCCGAGCCGACGGGCGAGCTGCCGGCCTAGGAGGTTCTCGTGAAGCGTCTGTTCCTCTCCGCCGCCGCAGGCCTGATCGCGGTGTCCGGGCTCGCCGGGACCGTGGCCGCCGCAGGGCAGCCGTTCGGGTCGGTCTATATCCACGACGAGGTCTACCAGGTGTTCGGCAACCCGGCGAACGTGCCGGATGGATCGGGAACCGATCCCTTCGCCAAGTTCACGAACTCGACCAGCGCTGCCCAGAAGGGCGTCGCCGAGTTCGGGCCCGGCGATCCGGGCGACTCGCACGGCGGCCGGTGGGCGGTCTACCAGGCAACCTGGACGAACGGGGATCCGTCGACGGTTGTCACGAGCTGGGAGCAGCTGGAGCAGCTCGCCCTGAGCGGCGCCCTCACCCTCACGCGAACGCCCGCGGCCGATTTCCGGTGTCCGGTCCTCGGGAATCCGCAGCCCATCAGCTGAGCTGCCAGGGTTCCCAGCTGGAACGGGGCCGCCGACCACCCGTCGACGGCCCCGTTTCCTTGTTCAGCCGCAGCTCGAGCCTGGCGACGGGCGCGGACGCTTGCTGGCGTGAGCAGCTCGCGCAGATTGGTCGGGGCGGTCGGATTCGAACCGACGACCTCATGCTCCCAAAGCATGTGCGCTACCAGGCTGCGCTACGCCCCGACGGCTTTACGCTTCCGGAACCGCAGGATAGGCCGCTCGGCAGGACGGAGCGATCAGGTGCGTGATGCGGGTCTCCCGTCGGGCTCGGCCGTCGGTCCACGGCCGAGGGCCGGGAGCCACAGCCCGATCGCTCCCGGGATGACGACGAAACCGGCCGTCGCCGCGATCGCCGGGATCGGGTCGCCGCCGGCGAGCAGCAGGCCGCCGAGGATCGCCCCGATCGGCCTCGTCGACTGCATCGTCGTCCGGAGGAGCGCGAACACACGGCCGCGGAGCTCGGGCGGGATCAGGCGCATCCGGATCGTCTGGGCCCACGCGGTCAGGGACGAGGCGAAGAGGCCGGCTGCCGCAAGGATCAGGAGCGTCGGGAGGAACGACGGCCGGATGAGCAGGAGGCCGAGCGCGAGACCGGCCGAGAACGTCGCGACGGCGATCGAGCGCCCGAGTGGCCACCGCCAGCGCATCGCTCCCACGACGATCAGACCGACGAGGCCGCCGGCCTCGAACGCGCTGAGGATCGCCCCGTAGGTCGTTGCATCGCCGCCCAGCACATCACGGGAGTAGACCGGGGCGAGCACGCTGAAGACGCCGGTGCTCAGGTTGAGCCCCATGTAGATCACGGTGATGGCGACGATGGCCGGCGCGCCCAGGATGAACCGGATCGCCGGCCCGAGGCCGCCGCCTGTCGCGCGTCGCTGCGGCACCGCTGGTGAGACGCCGCCGGCGCCGGTCGCGGCGGCAGGCCGGCGCTCGACCGGGCCCATCGCGAGCAGGCAGACGACGAACACCGCGTAGCTCGCCGCGTCGATCGCCAGGACGACCGGCGCGTTGAAGACCGCGATGACGATGCCCCCCAGGGCAGGACCGACGAGGCCGCCGAGGCCGAAGGAGATCGACTCCAGCGCGTTCGCCGTGGTCAGCTCGTCCTCGCTGACGAGGTCCGGGATCAGGCTCGGGATGCCTGCCGCGCTCGTCATGTAGAGGAGGCCGTAGACGGCGGCGACGACGAACAGCTGGGCGGTCGAGAGGACGCCAAGCGCCGACGCGATCGGGACGCTGGCGATCGCGGCACCGCGGACCAGGTTGTCGCCGACCAGGACGCGCCGTCGGTCGAACCGATCGAGGATGATGCCGGCCGCGAGCCCGCCGACGACGACCGGCGCGGTGTACGCGGCGGCCAGCCAGCCAACCGTGCCCGCGTCGCCGCCGCGCTCGAGGATCAGCCAGACGAGGGCAACGAACGACATCCCGTCGCCGAGCTCCGAGACGGTCGCGCCGCCCCAGAGCAGCGCGTAGTCGCGTCGGCGAAGCAGGTCGAGATAGCGCCGCATGCCGTCACGCTACCGGACCGATCGGCCGACGAGCGGCCGGCCCTACCATCTTCCGGTGGCCGCGAACGCAGGCTCCGGGTCGCGCGCCAGGGCCGTCGATCGGTCAGAGCTCATCGCCCTTGGCGCGATCCTTCTCGTGTACCTCGCGCTCGTGGCCTTCGAGATCCGCAACCACCTCCGCCCGAACTTCGACGAGCGCATCTTTCTGGACGTCGGTCGCCAGATCACCCTGACCGGCCTGCCGTACCGGACCTACGGCATCTACCGGCCGACCTTCTTCTTCGACCACACGCCGCTGTACGTGTACTGGGTCGCTTTCGTGACCTTCCTCGGCGGTCCGACCGTCGAGCTCGTGCGCGCGACCACCCTGGCCATCGGCGTGCTTTCGCTGCTCGGCGTGCACTGGATCGGTCGCACGCTCCGGGGCCCGATGGCCGGCCTCGTCGGCGCGGCCGTGCTGGCGACGAACCCGTTCTACGCGACCCTGTCGTGGTTCGTGCGCATGGAGGTACCGCTGTGCTGCGCGCTGGTCTTCGCGCTGCTCGCGGTGATCCAGCGGCGCTGGCTGCTCGCGGGGCTGCTGATCGCGGTCGCCGTGCTTCTCAAGGAGATCGCGCTCGGCTTCATGGCCGTCACGGTCGGGTACGTCGTCCTCACGAGCGGGCTGCGCGCGGCGCTCGCCGTCGGGCTGCCATCCGTGGCCGCCCTCGGCGCGTGGTTCGCGTACGCCGCGGCGATCGGGCAGACACAGCTCCTCTCGGTGTTCCATCGCTGGTTCATCTCCGCGGCCGGCGGGAACATCGACGACCCCCGGATGCACGTATCGCTCCGGGTCTGGGCCCAGACGATCGTGACGCAGGTCATCAGCCTGACCGGGATCCTCGCCACG
>DATJGH010000032.1:0-6926 GCA_035495215.1 Patescibacteria group bacterium | reverse complement strand
GAGGCGCCGGCCCGGGCCGAGGCGAGCGAACGCTGCTGCGATCGGGGCGTAGTCGTCGATGCGGTCGTGCTCGGAGATCTCGATCACCACATCCCGTTCGACCGGCGCGAGGATCTCGGCGAGCGTGTCAGGCTCCACGAGCAGGTTCGGCGAGCTGTTCACGCTCAGCCAGCAGTCGGGAGGCAGCGCGGTCGCTGCGTTGACGGCCGCCTGGAGGCAGGCGATCTCGAGATCGCGCATTCGGCCCGTCGCGCGCGCCTCGCTGAACACCTCGGACGTCGTCAGGGTCGAATCGAAGCGGGTCAGCGCCTCGTAGCCGACGATCCGCCCGTCGCTGAGGCGGCGGACGACCTGGAACACGGGGTGAAACAGGTGTCCCTCGAGGATCTGGTCGATCGCACGCCGGCTGGTCAAGGCCTGGTCGCGCTTCGCGAGGGACGGACCCAGCTCGAGGGCCGCGGCGTCGGCGAACTGGACGAGCGTCGGTACGTACTCGGCCATCGCCGAGCGATCGTCGCCGCGATCGCTCAGGCCGGCTGCAACGAGCCCGATGGCCCGACCCTCGAACACCATCGGGACATAGGCGACCGCGTTGACCCCGAGCGCGGCGATGTCGATCGAATAGCCGTTGTCGTCGTCCCGCACGATCCAGCCATCGATCCAGGGGCCGCTCTCCGCGCGCGCCCTGAGGACAGCGTCGCGGCTCGCCGGCAGCTCGATTCCCGCGCCCAGGGTGGACGGCAGGTCCTCTCCGGCGAACGCGAGGAAGATCGAGCCACCACCCGCCCGGAACCACACGATCGACGGGCTCCGGAGCGGCGTCCAGCGGACCAGCGGTCGGAGCAGCAGCTCGGCGGTGACGAACGGATCCTCGGCAACCGGTACCCGCGACACGTCGCGCATCAGGCGACCGCGGGCGTCCAGGAACTTCTCGATCGCCCCCTGCAGGCGGGCCCCGGTGAACGTTCCACCGCTGATCGCGGCAGCGGCCACGATCGCCTCGCCGCTGAAGTGCCCGGCGGCGGCGTCGCCAAGCAGGACCGCGCCCGATGCAAGGATGGTCCACAGCACCGCGATCGAAGCCGATTCGGCGAGCGCAACGAGGGCGGCCATCACGAAGCCCGCCACCGACACGATCTCCCCGATGTCCGCGGGTCCCGGCCACGCCACGAAGCCGAGCAGCAGGAGCGCAACAGGCCAGCCGACAACGGCAATGCGGAAATCCGTCTCGGAGGTGATGGTGAGCCCGAGCCTTCCGAGACCCGGCTTCGCGAGGAAGTGGCCGAGCGCGGCCACGGCCATCGCCCCGTAGATCCACCGGTCGCCGACGCCGGAGAGTGTCCCGGCGAAGGCCACGCCGAGGAGGATGACGGCAGCCTGGCGCCCGAGCCCGTGGCGGATGACCCCGCGAATGCCCGATGGGTCGCGCCACGAGGCAGCGCCCGGGATCGAGTTCAGCATGAGCGCGCTCTCACGCGCCGGGCTAAAGACGCCCACGCAACTGCCGCGCTGATGGTGCTGACCGGGGACGTGGTGCCATGACAGATCGGCTCCGGTTCAAGGGCGAATAGCCGGAACCCTAGTCCGTGGGTCAGCCCGCACCATGCCGCGTAAGTACTGGGGGTCCGTCACGTGCGAGCATCGCCGCGCCTGCATCGCCACATGCCGGCGATGGCGAGTTCTCGTCATCCAGAACCGCAGCGGGTATTGGTCGGGGATTTCCCGTCAGAAACGCGCCCGGCACAGACCTGGCAGTCGGTCGCCGTCGCGCCGCGCTCAGCGTCCCGCAGCGACGTCGGTCACGTCTGCCGAATACCCGCCCCGGTTCTGTCTGGCAGAGGTCGATCGGCGCTGGAGGCGGATCGACGCGGGACTGGTTGACCGAGACCGCTCGGCCCCCACGGATTCCGGTTTCTACCCGAGCGAGCCTTCCATCTCGAGCTTGACGAGGCGGTTGAACTCGATGGCGTACTCCATCGGCAGCTCCTTCGTGAACACCTCGAGGAAGCCCTGGATCACGAGGTTCTGGGCCTCGTTCTCGGTCAGGCCACGGCTCATCAGGTAGAAGATCTGGTCCTGGCTGATCTTGCCGACCGTGGCCTCGTGGGTCATGGTCGTGTCGTCTTCCTGGATGTCGATGTACGGGTACGTGTCCGACCGCGACTCGTCGTCGAGCATGAGCGCGTCGCAGCGGACGCTGGCGACGACACCGGTCGCGCCGGGCGAGACCTTGAGCTGCCCGCGGTAGGTCGCTCGGCCGCCGTCCTTCGACACCGACTTGGAGACGATGCGCGAGGTCGTGTTCGGGGCGAGGTGGATCGCCTTGGCGCCGGTGTCCTGGTGCTGGCCCCTGCCGGCGACCGCGACCGAGATGATGTCGGCGCTCGCGCCTTCGCCGCGCAGGTAGATGCTTGGGAACTTGACCGTCTTGCGCGAGCCGGTGTTCGCGTCGATCCATTCGACCTTCGCGTTCTCGTACGCGTGGGCGCGCTTGGTCACGAGGTTGTAGACGTCGTTCGACCAGTTCTGGATGGTGGTGTAGCGGACCTTCGAGCCGGGCAGGGCGACGACCTCGACGACCGCGACGTGGAGCGAGTCGGTGGCGTAGATCGGGGCGGTGCAGCCCTCGATGTAGTGCACCTTCGCGCCTTCGTCCACGACGATGAGCGTCCGCTCGAACTGGCCGGTGTTCTCGCCGTTGATCCGGAAGTAGGCCTGCAGCGGCAGCGGAACCTCGACGCCCTTGGGCACGTAGACGAACGAGCCGCCGGACCAGACCGCTCCGTTGAGCGCCGAGAACTTGTTGTCCTCTGCCGGCACGACGGTGCCGAAGTGCTTCCTGAAGATCTCGGGGTATTCCTTCAGGCCCTGGTCGGTGCCCATGAACACCACGCCGATCTTCGACAGCTCTTCCTTGACCGAGTGGTAGACGACCTCCGAGTCGTACTGCGCGCCCACGCCGGCGAGGAACTTGCGCTCCGCCTCGGGGATGCCGAGCCGCTCGAACGTGGCCTTGATCTGCTCCGGGACGTCGTCCCAGGACTTCTCCTCGCGCTCGGACGGCTTTCGGTAGTAGACGATCTTGTCGAAGTCGATCTTGTCCAGCCCGTCGGTCCACATCGGCATGGGCCGCTTCTGGAAGTGCTCGAACGCACGCAGCCGGGCCTGGAGCATCCAGTCCGGCTCGTCCTTGATCTTGCTGATCTCCTCGACCGTCTCGCGCGATAGCCCGCGACCCGTCTCGCGCAGGTAGACGATGTCGTCGTGGAAGGCGTACTGCTCGCGCCGGTCGGCAACGAGCTCGCGGGTGGTCGGTTTGGTCGTCAAGGCTGGTCTCCGTCAGGCGCGTCGGCGGGTGGCCGGCGGACGTTCGAACTAATCCCGAGTGGAATTATCGGGATTGCGGGCGGAATGGTCAATGAACGGCCGGAGCCCGGGAACACGGGGCAGCGAATTGTGGTCCACGATTCCGCGTATGCCAGTGCCGATCCGGTGGCGTCTCGAGCGTGCCCGTGCCCGCTGGATCCAGCTCGCGCGCGCGGCAGGCCTCCTCCGGAGCCCGAGCACGTATGTCTGGGACCGGATCGAGGAGCATCGGTCGTGCTGGTCGTTGGCTGCGGACGCGATCGGCGCCGAGCTCAGGCCCTTGACCGATACCGTCTGGGAGGTGCGTCGAGCCGACCGCCGAACGCGCATTGCCAACCACCTCCTGCAGCTCGACGACCCCGTCTTGCTGGAGATCGCCGGCGACAAGGAGCTCACGTGCCGGATTGCAGCCAGTGCCGGCGTCAGGATCCCGGAGTACGTCGTCGTGGACACCGCCGACGTCGAGGCCGCGTGGCGATTCGTGGTTTCGATCGGGCGGCCCGCCGTGGTCAAGCCGGTGCATGGGACGAGCGCAGGCATCGGCGTCACGGTTCCGGTGGAGACACGACCGCAGCTCATTCGGGCGCTCGCCCTGGCCGGGGTCCGCTCCCAGCGAGTGATGGTGCAACGGATGCTCGCAGGCGAGGCGTGTCGCCTGCTGTTCCTCGATGGCCGGCTCATTCACGCCGTGCGACGTCGCGGGGTCCGCGTGAAGGCGGACGGACGGTCCAGCATCGCCGAGCTGAGCTCGACTGCGGCGCGGGCGGGCGCGGCGCCTGACCGAATCAGCGCTGCGTTCCTGCGCGCGTCGGCCCTCGACCCACGCTCTGTCCCACCCCCCGATACGGAGCTGCTCGTCCGGCCCGTGCCCCAGGCCGAGCGGCGATCGGAGGAGCTGCGCACGACCTACGACGAGGACATCACCGATCTCGTCAGCCCCGCCATGGAGGAAGCGGGAAGCCGCCTCGTCCGCGCGATCGGATCGTCGTGGGCGGGTGTCGACATCGTGACATCGGACGTCTCGAGGTCGCTGGAGGATACCGACGGGGGCGTCGTGGAGGTCAACACCACGCCGGGGATCCTGCATCACTGCCCCGAGCCCGGAGTCGCGTGCACCGTGGCGATGCGCGTCCTCGAGCGGCTTCTCGATGGCAACGATCACCTTCCGCCACGACGGGAATGAAGGGACGCGATCGCTCGCAGACTCCGATCTGCCATCCGGCGCTCAGCGGGCGGTCTTCGCGAGGCGAGGGGGACGAGGCGCGAGTCGTCAATCCCGGCGCCTGCGAAGCAGCAGGCCGATGTCGACCGCCAGCAGCACGGAGCTGACCAGCCCGATCGCCCAGCCCAGCAGCCTTCCGCCCAGCCCGCCGCCCGGCACGGGCGCGAGGTCGGTCGTCCCCGGGCGATCCACGAGGCGACCGTCCGCCTCGCGTGCGAGAAGGTTGCGCTCCACCTGGAGGCGCTCGCGGTAGACGGTCTCCCACTCATCGAACGGCACCGCGAGTCGGGCGATCTCGCGGTCGAGGTCCACGAGGCGCGTTCTGGCGGCGGCGGGATCGAGGCGAAGCAGCGCCGTGATTCGATCCTCGAGGCGCTCGGCCTGGGCGCTCGTGGTCATGTACGCGGGCGACTCGGTGAGCTTGCTTGCGATCGCTGCACGGGCGCGCGCGACGCGGTCCTTCGAGCCGGCGATCGCGATGTCCGAGGGATACACGAGGATGTCGAGGCCCTGGCCCTTCAGGACCACGAGCCTGTCGGGCACCAGCGCCCCGAGGGACTTGCCGGCGACCGCGTCGAGCAATCGCGGCGGCACCGACAGCACCGCCGGCGCCGCCTCGCGCCGCACGTCGAGGCCGGCCTCGTCCAGCACGCTCTCGAGGTCGGCGACGACCCGGTCGTAGCCACCCGGCTTCACGACGACGGGGACGTGGGCGTCCTGCCAGCGCCTGGTCAGGCTGCGGACCTTGCGCACGCCGGCGACGACCCCCAGGAACGCGATGGTGACCGCGAGGACGAATGCAAATGGATAGCCGCGGAGGACGGCCGTGAGCCGCGCGACGCCCTTTGGCCGGCGCCCTTCGTCGGTGATCACGATCGCGCCCACGCCGATCAGCAGCGGGAGCGCGACGGCGGCCGCGAGCATCGTGATGCGGATCCACGTGTCGTCGACGAAGTTCGGCACCGGCACGAAGGTCAGCACGAACGCCGCGATGTCCGGATAGAGCACGCCGGCGAAGGTCACCACCCAGACGAGCGAGCCGAGGGCCATCACCAGCACGAACGTCTGGCGACGGCCCTCGACCTTGCCGAACAGCAGGATGGTTGCCCAGCCGAGCGCGCTGTTCAGCAGCCGCCCCGCAAAGCGCCCCAGCATCGCGAACACCGAGCCGACGATCGCCATCGCCGGCGACCGTCACACCCGACGCGCGAGAACGACGTGTCTGCCCAGTACGCGCGCGCTTGCAAAGCCAAGACAGCTATGGCCCCGGAAAACGGAGAGGGGGCTCGGTTGCCCGAGCCCCCTCGTCCATGCCTGGGAAGGCCTACCTTGGCTTCCGACCCCGCTGCGGCGTGGCCATGACGAACGCCGCGAGGGCGATCGCCAGGCCCACGATCAGCAGCCACGAGCCGTCGGCCGGGCGGGACGTCGCCCCGCTGACCGTGCTGGCCGTGTTCGGCTGGGTCGGAGGACTGGTCTCTTCCTTGACCTCCTGGCCCGGCGTCGTGACGTCGTCACAGACAGCGTCGGCGCCGCTTTCAGGAGCGCCCTGGTCGTCGTCCGCGCAGGCCACGTTCTTGTAGAAGCCGGCGTCCAGGTCCGCCTGGACGATCGTGTGCTCTGCCGTGCAGGTGAACGACTCGCCCACCGCAAGGCTCGGAACCGGCGTCGCCGGGGTGCACACGAGGTTGGTCGCGTTCGGGTCGGTGACGACCACACCGTGGAGCGTCACGTTGCCGACGTTGGTGACCGTGATGGTGTAGTGGAGGACCTGGCCGACCGCCGTGTAGATCGTCTCGGTGACGTCCTTGGTGATCGCCAGCTCCGGGTTCTGCTCGCCCGGGGTGTCCTCGTCGTCGCAGACCTCGGCGGCGGGGCCGTCGGTGTCGTTGGCGCAGGCCGTGTTCAGGTAGATCCCGTTGTCGAGATCCTCCTGGGTCACGGTGTGGCTGGCCGTACACGAGATCGAGTCGCCGGGGGCGAGGTCGACCGGCGTGGCCGGCGTGCAGACGAGGTCGGCGACCTTCGGATCGGTGACGACGACGCCCTTGAGCGTGACGTTGCCGATGTTGGTCGCCACGATCGTGTAGTTGATGATGTCGCCGACCTCGTCGTAGGTCGTGCCGCCGTCACCCTTGACGATCGACAGCTCAGGGTTCTGGCTGCCCGGGGTGTTCTCGTCGTCGCACGCCTCGTCGGCGCCGGCGCCTGCCTCACCCATCTCGTCGTCAACACATGCGGTGTTGAGGTACGAGCCGGCGTCGATGTCCGCCTGCGTGACCGTGTGCTCGGCCGTGCAGGAGATCTCGTCGCCCGGAGCAAGGTCGGCGACCGGAGT
>DATJGH010000031.1:0-13884 GCA_035495215.1 Patescibacteria group bacterium | reverse complement strand
CGCGCCGTCTCGATCTCGGGGCCATCCGGCGCGAGCGCCTTGCGCAGCTCCGCGACGTGCACGTCGACGGTGCGCGTCTCGCCCGGGAAGTCGGTGCCCCATACGTCCTCCAGGAGCATGTCGCGGGTCAGGACGACGCCGGGGTCGCGAGCGAGCGCGACCAGAAGGTCGAACTCGCGCGGGCGCAGGGTGAGCCGACGCTCCCCGACAGACGCGTCACGGCGGCGCGGGTCGATGCGCAGCGCGCCGACCTCGAACGGTCGCCCTGCCTTGACGGCGCCATCCGCCCGACGCAGCACGGCCTTGACCCGGGCGACGAGGGCCCGCGGATTGAACGGCTTGGTGATGTAGTCGTCGGCGCCAAGCTCGAGACCGACGATCGCGTCGACGTCATCGCCTCGAGCGGTCAGCATGATCACGGGCGTGTCGCCGCGCTTCCGGATCTCGCGGCAGACCTCGAACCCGTCCCGCCTGGGAAGCATCAGGTCGAGGATCACGAGGTCGGGTTCGTGGCGCTGGTGGAGCGCGAGCGCCTGTTCGCCATCGGCCGCCGCGATGACGCCGTAGCCCTCCTGCTCGAGGTACAGGCGCAGCAGGTCGACGATGTTCCGCTCGTCGTCCACCACCAGGATCGTTTTCACGGCGGCGAGTCTAGGCGTGCCCCGGAGGCTTCCCGACCGTCAACGTAAGCGGGGTGTAAGACCGATTGCGGCAGGCAGTCGACCGGCAGTCGACCGCTTCGGCCATTTCCTGAACGCGGCGCCGGTCCGTCCCCGCCCTGCGGCCCCGAATCATGATGATTTCGTTCAACCGAAATCATCGCGATCAACCGCGATTCGGCGGGCGTCATGTGACCGGCGGTGGACGCGCATCGGCGGCGACCACCAGATCTGGACCGGCGGCCGGACGCGGCGAAGATCCACCCCGGCGAGCCACGCCAGGATCGGATCCTGCATGACCGTCTCAATGACATACACGCGACTCCGCCGATCGATCGTTGAGCGGCGCCAGCGAAGGAGACCCGCGTCG
This sequence comes from Patescibacteria group bacterium, assembly GCA_035495215.1. Lineage (GTDB taxonomy): Bacteria > Chloroflexota > Limnocylindria > Limnocylindrales > CSP1-4 > UBA5189. The sequence continues at coordinate 12,855 of DATJGH010000031.1, read as the reverse complement.
GTCAACAGCCGGAGCTGGCGGCTGACCGCGGGACGACTCAGGCCAAGCGCCGAAGCGATGTCCGAGGGCTGGCGAATCCGGGCGGCGATCAGCGCGACGATCTGACGCCTGGTTGCATCGGCCAGCAGCTCGATGCCCTCTGGGGTATGCCTGGGCATGACACGGTCCCTCGTTGAGGGCGGGCGCGCGAGCGTGACAAAGAGGAGTTCGCCGGCGCTTACCTCCAAGCCCGTCCATTCGAGCCCTTGTTGCGGTAATTCCGCATGAGCGGAACCATCGCGAAAATGGCGCTGGCGGGGAGGTGCCCCCGGCGCTCCCGATCAGATTTCGCCGGAAGGGCCTCGGCCGAACGGCTCCACCGTGCGCCACGCCCTACGATCGGCGGCATGTTTGCGACGCTGCTCGGCGGGCTGCCGCGCCCGAGCGATGCGGGAACGGACATCGACTCGGCAATCGAGCTCGCCATTCGTGCCCAGGAGCAAGCGGGGCTCGAGCCGATTACGGATGGGCGACTTCGCGACGGGACGCCCCGTCAGCTGCCGACGCCGGCGGCGGCTGTCGAAGCCTGGCGATCGGCACAGGGGCTGACGGATCGCGCGGTCAAACAGGCCCTGCCTGGACCGTTCTCGCTGGGCGGCGACCTCGCGATCGCTGACGCGCTGGCCGAGGTGGCGGCCGCCCTCGCCGAGGCTGGCTGCCCGCTTATCGAATTCGAGGAGGACGGCCTCGACCGCCTCGGCGACGAGGCGAAGCGACGCCGATTCCACGACGTCCACGAACGACTGCTCGAACAGGTGACCGGGACGCACCTGTCGCTGTCGATCGTCGGCGCATCGCCTGATCCCGTTGCCTGGGACATGGTGCTCGAGCTGCCCTACGCGAGCCTCGCGGTGGATCTCATCGCGGGCCCGGACAGCTGGAACCTGGTGACCCGACTGGCGGGGGAGCGGGGAGTCGTGGCCGGCGTCGAGTCGGCGCGGAAGGCGGACGAGCCGAAGGAGGTGCTGCTCTGGGCGGCGCATTACGCGGCGTCGACGCAGGGACGGGGCATGGCGCGGGTGGGGCTCGGTTCCGCGGGGTCCTGGGCGAATCTCACGTGGGATGCCGCCGTTCGGAAGATGCGCCTGCTTGGCGAATCGGCCCGCCTGGCAACCATGCCGGCAGGCGACGACCTGATCCGATCCCTCGACCCGAGGGCCGTCAGCCCCCGGCATGCCGCGCTCGGTCACGACGTGTAGCCTTCGAGCCATGCCCACCCGCTTCTGGCACGGCTTTGCCGACATGCACGTCATCGCCGACAGGGAGGTCGTGATCGCCTCCGGCGACGGCGCGACGATCACCGACACGAACGGCAAGGAGTACATCGACTCCACCGCCGCCCTGTGGTTCTGCAACGTGGGCTACGGCCGTCGCGAGATCGCCGACGCCGTTGCGGAGCAGCTCATGACGCTGCCGGGCTACTCGAGCTTCGGCGCGTACACGACCGACGCGACGCTGCGGGTGGCGGACCGCCTCACGGCCCTTGCCCCGATGCCCAATGCGGTCGTGTTCCTCGGCTCCGGCGGCTCGGATGCGATCGACACCGCGATGAAGCTGGCGCGCCGCTACTGGGACGTCGTCGGCAAGCCGCAGAAGACGATGGTCGTCTCGCGGGAGCACGCCTATCACGGCATGCACGCGTTCGGGACGTCGCTGGTCGGCATGCCCGCGATGCGCAACGGGTACGGCGGCGAGCCGTTCATCAACGAGGTCATCCGGGTCCCGGCGCTCGACGTCGATGTCGTCGCCAAGGTCTTCGACCAGCGCCGCGACGAGATCGCGGCGTTCGTGGGCGAGCCGGTGATCGGCGCCGGCGGCGTCATCCCCCCGACCGAGACGTACTGGCGCGACATCTCGGCCCTCTGCCGTCAGTACGACGTGCTGCTCATCGCCGACGAGGTCATCACGGGCTTCGGCCGGATGGGCACGATGTTCGGGACGCAACGATTCGGCATTCAGCCGGACATGATCACCTTCGCCAAGGGCGTGACCTCGGGCTACATGCCGCTCGGCGGCGTGTTGGTGGGCGAGCGTGTGCGGGCGCCGTTCTGGGACGAGCCGGTTCCCGGGGCCGTGTTCCGCCACGGGTATACCTACAGCGGCCACTCCGGCGCCGCGGCAGCGGCCCTGGCGAACCTCGACATCATCGAACGCGAGGACCTGGTCGGGCGGGTCAAGCGGCTCGAGCCGGTGCTCGCGACGGCGGTCGAGCGGCTGGCCGACGCACCGCTCGTGGGCGAGATCCGGCACGTCGGGCTGACCGCGGCGATCGCCCTCAAGCCCGAGGTTCTCGAGCGCGACCCCGTGACGCCGGACAAAGTGGTCGCGGCGGCCCTCGGGCACGGCGTCGCGAGCCGGGTCCTGCGCGGTCACGCGATCCACATCTCGCCGCCGTTCGTGATCACCGAGGACCAGATCGACCGGATGATCGACGGCATCGGCAACGCGCTCGAGGACGTGGCCGCGGTCGGGGTGCCGGCCTGAACAAGGTCGCGATCCGGCTCACCGTCAATGGCCGCGCGGTCGAGCTCGACGTCGAGCCGCGGCGGCTGCTCGTCGACGTCATCCGCGACGACCTCGACCTGACGGGCACGAAGATGGGCTGCGACACCTCGCAGTGCGGCACCTGCACCGTCCACCTCGACGGGCGCGCCGTGAAGTCGTGCACGCTGCTCGCCGTCCAGGCGGACGGGTCGAGGGTCCGGACCGTGGAGGATCTCGCGTCCGATCCGGAGCATCTCCACCCCCTCCAGGCCGCGTTCGTCGAGCACCATGGGCTCCAGTGCGGCTACTGCACGCCGGGCATGCTCATGACCGCGCTCGACCTGCTCGATCGCGTGCCGAACCCGTCCGAGAGTGAGATTCGCGTCGCCCTCCAGGGCAACTACTGTCGGTGCACGGGCTACCAGTCGATCGTGGAATCGATCCAGTCCGGGGCCGCCGTGCTGCGTGGCGAGCCGGCGACAGGCTGGTCGCCTCGCGACTGAGCCTCCTCCACCGCGGCGCCGAAAGCGCAGCATGCCCTCGTCACCGGCGCAGGCCGGCTCCCGTCGAACGCAGGCAGGCCAGGCGCACAGAGGAGGTTCGGTGATCACGGTCGCTGGGAAGACCGGCATCGCGGCGGCGCTCGTTGCTCTCCTGACGATCGGCTGTCAGGGCGTCATCGCGCCAGCCTCGATGCCATCGACTGCAACGCCGGCGCCGCTCGCCACGACGACCACCAGGCCGACATCCGCGACCGCCACTGCGGAGCCATCGATGGCAACGGGCACCCCGACGCCAACCTTGTTCGATGGCTCCCCAGTGATCTGCCCCAGCAGTCTCCCGACGGAGCTGCGGTCCGTCGAGGAGCTCGCCGACCGGTCGTGCTACGGAACGACCGAGCTGACCATCGACGGCTTGCTTGCCGACGGTTCGATCGATACGAGCCACAACGAGGCGACCCCGTCATGGGTCATGCCGTCCGCGTCGCTGTACGCGACGAGCCCAACCGTCGGGGAGTTCGTCTACGACACCCTGGCCGTGGGGCGCCGCGGCCTCGAGGTCGTCGCGAAGCCGGACGCGGGCATCGATCTTTCGGGAATCGGGCGATGGGTGACCCTTCGCGGCCATTTCAACGACCCGGATGCGCTCGCCTGCGTTCCAACGCTCCAGGACTCGTATCCGGGAGAGTGGGCCGGCCCCGATTGCGACCGGCTGTTCGTCGTGACGGATCTCCAGCCGAACCTGCACGTTGGAGACGAGTGCGGGCGGGACTCGTTGACGGTTGCCGAGTTCCTGGCGGCTGATGCCGCGTGCTTCATCGGGCGGGAAGTCCACGTCGTCGGCTGGGAGGACGTGGGCGAGGGTTTCGGTGGCGCGGCCGCTGTCTATCCGTTCGAGCTGGACCCGTCGATGCGTCGTGCCAGGGCGCAGCTCGTCGCAAATCGTTGGGAGTCCGACCTCGAGCATGACCCGATCTTCCCGATGACCATCGCCGGCTCGGGTGTGCGGTTCGATCGCTCGGACTTGCGCGTCGTTGTCACCGGCATGCTCGGGCATCCGGTCGCGCAGGGTTGTCGACCGGCGGTCCTCGAAGGCTGGACGTGGTCGCCGCCCCGTTCCTGGGCGCAGCACCAGTGCCAGCACCTCTTCGTCATCACGGCGGTCCACATCCGCTGACGCCTCGCGCCGGCGCAGTTGCACCTCCGCGGGCGCAGTGACAGGATGCAGGCAGCCCGCGACGCCACCCTTCCGGCGTGCAACGCGGACCTCGGAGGCAAGGAGGTCCCGCCCGTGGAGCGCATCTCACTGACCGTCAACGGCACTCGCCGTCAGGTCGACGTCGAACCGAGACGTCTCCTGGTCCAGGTCCTGCGCGAGGACCTGGGCCTGACCGGAACCCACGTCGGCTGCGACACCAGCCAGTGCGGGGCGTGCACCGTCCTCATGGATGGCGACGCGGTGAAGTCATGCACCGTCCTCGGCGTCCAGGCCGATGGCTCGAGCGTCACGACCGTCGAGGGGCTCACGCCTGCCGAGGGACTCCACCCGATCCAGAACGCCTTCTGGGAGCAGCACGGCCTGCAGTGCGGCTTCTGCACGCCGGGCATGATCATGACGGCGGCGGACCTGCTGTCGAAGAACCCCCATCCGTCGGACGGCGAGATTCGGCACGCCCTTGCAGGGAACTACTGCCGCTGCACGGGCTACCACAACATCGTGGCGGCGATCCGCGAGGCCGCCGAGGCAACAGGCGCCAGGGCCGGCGCCGAGCCGACCGACACCGGCACGACCGCGGGCGCGGCGGCCGGCGCGGCCGGGTGAGGGGGCTGCGATGACGACCGAAGCCATCCCCGAGGGATTCGTCGGGCAGCCCGTCAAGCGCACCGAGGATCGCCGGCTGATCACGGGCAAGGGCCGCTACCTCGACGACATCCAGATGCCCGGTCTCGCCTACATGGCGATCCTCCGGAGCCCGTACGCCCACGCGAACATCAAGTCGATCGACATCGAGGTCGCGAAGTCGATGCCCGGCGTGCTCGACGTGCTCGTCGGCGCGGACGTGCCCTACAACCCGCTGCCGATGGCCTGGCCGGCGGGTGGTTCGGCAGGCATCCAGAACAACGTCAGCACGCCGCGCGCGCTTGCCACCGATGCCGTGAAGTGGAACGGCGAGGGCGTCGCGGCGGTCATCGCCGACTCCCCGGAGCAGGCGGCAGACGCGGTCGAGGCGATCCTCGTCGACTGGGAGCCGCTGCCGGCCGTCGTCGATGCCGAGAAGGCGACCCAACCCGGCGCACCGCAGCTCCATTCCACCGCCCCGAACAACGTCGTCTTCGAGTGGTCCGTGGGCGACAAGGGCGGGACGGCCGCGGCGATCGACGCGGCCGAGGTCGTCGTCAAGCAGCGCCTGGTCAACCAGCGCCTGATCCCGAACCCGATGGAGACCCGCGGCGACATCGGCATGTACAACCCCGGCACCGACGAGTACACGATCTGGATGTCGAGCCAGACGCCGCACATCCAGCGCCTGCTGCTCGCCGCCTTCGTGATGGGCATCCCGGAGCACAAGATCCGGTGCATCAGCCCGGACATCGGCGGCGCATTCGGTTCGAAGATCTTCACCTACGCCGACATGCCCCTGGCACTCCTCGCCTCCAAGCGGCTCAACGGCCGTCCGGTGAAGTGGGTCGAGGGCCGGCGCGAGAACTACCAGTCGACGATCCACGGCCGTGACCACATCACGTACCTGGAGATTGCCGGCAAGCGCGACGGGACGATTGATGCTGTCCGTGTCAAGACCTACGCGAACCTCGGCGGCCGCCTGTCGACCATCGGCCCGGGCATCCCGACGACGCTCTACGCCCGCGTGCTGAGTGGCTGCTACAAGATTCCGAACGTCTACGCCGAAGTCGTGGGCGTGTACACGAACACCACCTTCGTCGATGCCTACCGCGGCGCCGGCCGGCCCGAGGCGACCTATGTGATCGAGCGGGCGATGGACCTGTTCGCGGCCGAGATCGGCATGGATCGTGCCGAGATCCGGCGGCGCAACTTCATCCCGCCCGACGCCTTCCCGTACGAGAACCCGTCCGGCCTCGGCACCGCGTCGGGCGGCGCCAAGATCTACATCGATTCCGGCAACTACGAGCCTGCCCTCGACAAGGCGCTGGCCACCGCCGGCTACGCGAACCTCGCCAAGTCGAAGGAGGAGGCGCGCAAGCGCGGCAAGTACCTTGGAATGGGCCTGAGCACGTACATCGAGGTCTGCGGCGTCGCGCCATCGAAGTGGATCGGCGCCGTCGGCGAGGGCTGGGGCGCGGCGATGTGGGAATCGGCCAACATCCGCGTCCACCTCACCGGCAAGGTCGTCGCCACCGTGGGCACCCAGCCGCAGGGCCAGGGCCACGAGACCACCTACGCCCAGGTCGTCGCCGACGAGCTCGGCGTGCCCATGGAGGACGTCATCGTCCAACACTCGGACACGCAGGGCACGCCCTTCGGCTACGGCTCGTACGGCTCGCGGACCTCGTCCGTGGGCATGACCGCCGCGATCAAGGCGGCCGGCAAGATCAAGGACAAGGCGAGGCGCTACGCGGCGCACATGCTCGAGGCCTCGGTCGAGGACATCGAGGTCAACGGCGCCGACTACTTCGTCAAGGGCTCGCCCGAGAAGAAGAAGACGATCCAGGAGATCGCCTTCGCGCTCGACCTGGCGTTCGATGCGCCCGAGGGCATGGAGCCGTACCTCGACGAGACGGCCTACCACGACACCCCGAACTGCACCTGGCCGTTCGGGACGCACATCGCGATCGTCGAGATCGACGAGGCCACCGGCGAGGTCGATCTCCTGCGCTACATCGCCGTCGACGACGTGGGCAGGAAGATCAACCCGCTCATCGTCGACGGGCAGCTCCATGGCGGCATCGCCCAGGGCGTCGGCCAGGCGCTCTGGGAGGCCGCGATCTACAGCGACGACGGCACGCTCCAGTCGGGCTCGATGCTCGATTACGCGCTGCCCCGGGCCGAGTGGCTGCCCGCGTTCGAGCTCGACGAGACCGTCACGCCCTCGCCCGTGAATCCGCTCGGGGTGAAGGGCGTCGGCGAGGCCGGCGCGATCGCCTCGACTGCGGCGGTTGCGAACGCGGTCAACGACGCGCTCGCGCCCTTCGGCATCCGGCACCTCGACATGCCCCTGAGCGCGGCCCGGATCTGGGCCGCGATGCAGGCCGCCGGCAGCGGCACGTCTGGCTCGAACGGCTCGAACGGCTCGAACGGGAAGGAGGCCCAGGCATGATCCCGGCCACATTCGCGTACGAGCGGGCCTCGACCGTCGACGAGGCGCTGTCGCTGCTCATGGAGGACGGCGCCGACGCCAAGCTCATCGCCGGGGGCCAGAGCCTCCTGCCATTGATGAAGCTGCGCCTGGCACGGCCCGACCGGCTGATCGACATCGGCCGGATCGAGTCCCTGCGGGGGGTCCGGCAGACATCGGATGGCCGCCTGGCGATCGGCGCGCTCACCACCTACGCCCAGCTGCTCGACGAGCCGACCATCATGGGCCTGGCCCTGATGGCCGACGCGCTGCCGCGCATCGCCGATGTCCAGGTCCGCAACCGCGGCACGATCGGCGGCGCGATCGCGCACGCCGATCCGGCCGCGGACATGCCCGCGGTGCTGCTCGCGCTCGAGGCCGAGGTCGTGGCACGCTCGGCGCACCACGGCGAGCGCACGATCCCGATTGGCGAGTTCTTCGATGGCGCGTTCAGCACTGCCCTCGCGCCCGACGAGCTGCTGACCGAGATTCGCGTGCCCGCTCCGTCGGGCTCGTACGGCTCGGCCTACCGGATGCTCGAGCAGCCGGCGTCAGGCTTCGCGATCGCCGGCGTTGCCGCCGTGATCGGTCAGACCGGGGGCAGCTCGCGGGACGCCGAGATCGACGACGTCCGTGTCGCCGTGACGGGCGTCGGCGAGAAGCCGTTTCGGGCGACCTCGGTCGAGGACGCGCTCCGCGGGACGAAGCTCGGCTCGGCGGCGATCGGTGCCGCGGTCGCGAGCATCTGCGACGGCGTTTCGGTGCAGTCGGACATCCATGCCGACCGCACCTACCGCTCGGCGATGGCCGTGGTCATGGCGAAGCGGGCGCTGGAGTCAGCGCGGGAGCGACTGTTCGAATAGTTGCCGCCGGGCGTCCGAAACGCCCGCGGCGGGGAGCGCTCGTCGCGCCCGTCGCGCAGGATGCCGTCCGCGCGAGCTCAATTTCGGCACCGGTGGGACGTCCTCGCCAGCGCCGTTTCCACGATGGTTGCGCTCAACCGGAACTATCGCCGGAAAGGCCGAATCGAATTGACGTCGACGTAAGCGGCAGGCAATTCCAAATTCTCACGCTCGGGAGCCCGCCCGAAACGAGGGACGCGAGCATGCCCAGGCGGGCGGCAGAGGCCATCGGGCTCCTCGCCGATGCAACGAGGCGCCAGATCGTGGCGCTGATCGCCGGTCGAATCCGGCAGCCATCGGACATCGCCGCGGCGCTCGGACTCAGCCAACCGGCGGTGAGCCGGCAGCTCCGGTTGCTGACCATGGCGGGCCTGTTCCGGTGGCGCCGCTCCACGATCGATCCGCGCAGTCGCGTGTTCGTGATCGACGTTGCGGTGCAGGAGCCGATCCCGGCCTGGCTCGCGGGCGTCGACCTGCGGCGCGTGCGGCCACCGACCCAGAGATGGTGGTCGCCACCGATGCGCGTCCATCGCCGGCGTCATGACGCGCGCCAAATCGCAGTTGATCGCGATGATTTCGCATGAGTGAAACCATCGTGATTCGGGGCAGGAGGGCGGGGATCAACCAGCGACTGAACGGGAAATCGTGACGAACCACCATGAGGGCGTGCCTGCGGCCTGGTCGGCGGCCGGGCCACGATCCGCGGACCGTGTAGAGTCGCGGGATGACCACCGGGCAGAACGGCGCGCAGCCGCTCGACTCCACGGACGCGATCAGCGCCGCGTTCCGCGAGCGCGGCTACATCACGGATCGGTCGCTGTCGACCGCCGTCTTTCTCGCCCTCCAGCTGGGCCGGCCGCTCCTCCTCGAGGGCGAGGCAGGCGTCGGCAAGACCGAGCTCGCCAAGGTCCTCGCGAGCAGCCTCGACGCGCGGCTGATCCGGCTGCAGTGCTACGAGGGCCTCGACGTCAATACCGCGGTCTACGAGTGGAACTACCCGCGCCAGATGCTGGAGATCCGGCTTCTCGAGGCGCGCGGCGTGGCCGAGACCGCGAGCGCGCATGACATCTTCGGGCCCGAGTTCCTGATCCGGCGGCCCCTGCTCCAGGCGCTCGAGTCCGTGGACGGCACGCCGCCGGTCCTGCTGATCGACGAGATCGACCGGGCCGACGAGGAGTTCGAGGCGTACCTGCTCGAGATCCTGTCGGACTTCCAGGTGACGGTGCCGGAGATCGGGACGATCAAGGCGGTCAACCCGCCGCGGGTCATCCTGACCTCGAACCGGACCCGGGAGGTCCACGACGCGCTCAAGCGCCGCTGCCTCTACCACTGGATCGACTACCCGACCGAGCAGAAGGAGTTCGAGATCGTCGTCGCGCGCGTGCCCAACGCGCCCGAGGCACTCGCCCGCCGGGTCGTGGCCTTCGTCCACCGGCTCCGCAGCGCCGACCTGACCAAGGTGCCGGGCATCGCCGAGACGCTCGACTGGGCCGCCGCGCTGCTGTCCCTCGGCGCGACCGAGCTCAACCCCCAGATCGTCGACGAGACGCTCGGCGTCGTCCTCAAGTACGAGGAGGACATCCGCCACGTGCGTGGCCAGCGGGTCAAGGAGCTGCTGGCCGAGCCGACGGCACGGTAGCGCGCAGGGCGGGGATCGGACCATGGCTCGCCAGGTCGACGGTCAGCTGCTGCTGGGCCGGGCGGTCGGCTTCGGGCGCGCGCTGCGCAGGGCGGGGCTCGGCGTCGATCTCGCCGCCGCGATCGACTTTGCCCGGGCGCTCGAGATCGTGGGCATCGAGGATCGGGACCAGGTCAAGGCCGCCGGGGCCGCGGTGTTCGTGCGCCGCAAGGACGATCGCGAGCCGTACGACATCACCTTCGAGCGCTACTGGCGCAACAGGCTGACCCTCGACCCGGACGGGGTGCTCGGCGACGACTGGAACGAGCTCGTGCCGGCGGAGGGCGATCTTCGCGGCGACGAGCCGCCGCTCCAGGGCGACGAGCGGATGGAGCGCGGCGAGGACCAGACCGGCATCCCGCTGCCCGGCGAGCACGAGGAGACCGACGAGGCCGGCGACGCCGACTCGCTGGCGATCGCCCCGGACGCGTACTCGAAGCTCGAGGCACTGCGTCACCGCGAGTTCGACCGGATGACCCCGGCCGAACTGCACGATGCGGAGCGGCTGGTCGACCTGCTCGTCCCGAAGCTCGAGCGCCGCCGGACGCGCCGCTACGAGCTGCATCCGCACGGCCGTCGGCTCGCGCCGCGGGCGATGTTCCGGCGCAACCTCTCGACCGGCGAGATCGTGCACTGGGTCTGGCGGCGACACGTCAAGCGGCCGCGGCCGCTCGTCGTCATCTGCGATATCTCGGGCTCGATGGAGCGGCACTCGCGACTGCTGCTGCGGTTCGTGCAGGCGCTCTCGGCGACGTCCGCCGTCCGGACCGAGTCATTCGTCTTCGGCACCCGGCTCACCCGCGTCACGCGCCTGCTGCGTGACCGGGATCGTGACCGCGCCCTCGCGCGCGTGGCCGACTCGGTCACCGACTGGGCCGGCGGCACGCGCATCGGCGAGTCGTTCCACGAGTTCAACATCCGCTGGGCGCGCCGCACCCTGCGCACCAGCGGCGTGGTTATCGTCGTCTCGGACGGCTGGGACCGGGGCGATCCGGCGCTCGTTGCCGTGGAGGCGGCCCGGCTGCGCCGCAACTGCCACCGGCTCGTCTGGCTCAACCCGCTCGCCGGCACGGCCGGTTACCAGCCGCTGGCGGCGGGCATGCGCGCCGCGTTCCCGTACATCGACGACTTCCTCGCCGCGGGCACGATCGCCAGCCTCGAGCGGCTCGGCGAGGTGCTGGCGGGTGCCCGCGCTGCGGACCTGCGCCGCGGGAGCGAGGCGGCGGCGCACGTCTCGCCGGTGCCCCCGGCGGAACAGCCGGTCGCGGTCGCCGCCCCGTTGCCGATCGCGCCCGAGGATCCCAGCGCACCGCCCCGGATTGCCTAGCGTGGCGCGGAGGATCGATCGATGAGAGAGCTGCTCGAGCAGTACGACGCCTGGCGCGCCGAGGGCCACGCCGTCGGTCGGGCGGTGGTGATTCGCACGTACGGGTCGTCGCCGCGGCAGGCCGGCTCGGTGCTGCTCGTCGCGGACGATGGCCGGATGGTCGGCTCGGTGAGCGGCGGCTGCATCGAGGGCGCGGCTGCGCGGGCTGTCCTCGAATCTCGCGAACGTGGCGGGTCGAAGGTGATTCGCTACGGCGTCACCAACGAGCAGGCGTGGGATGTCGGGCTGGCCTGTGGCGGCACGATCGACGTCCTCGTCGAGCCGGACGTGCCCGATGCGGCCCTCGCCGCGGCGCGTGATCCGCTGGCGAAGGCGACCTCGGTGCTCGGCACGACCCTGGTCACCGAGCTTCCGCCCGAGACGCCCCCGGACCTCGCCGACGCCGTCCCCGCGACCGCCGAGGCGAGCGACGACGCGGCGCTGGAGCAGCTTCGCGCCGACGCGCTCGGCGCCGGGCGCTCCCAGACCGCCCGCATCGCTGACCGCCACGTGTTCATCGAGGCGTTCCCGGTGCCGCCGCGCCTCGTGATCGTCGGTGCGACCGAGGTTGCCCGGTCACTCGTCGGCCTCGCGAAGGCTCTTGGCTACGAGCGTGTCGTCATCGACGCGCGGACGGCGTTCGCGACGAGGGAGCGCTTCCCGGACGTGGAGCAGCTGCTGACCGACTGGCCAGACGAGGCGTTCGACAGGATCGACCTCGGGCCGAACGACGCCGTCGCCATCCTGTCGCACGATCCCAAGTTCGATGAGCCGGCGATCGTCGAGGCGCTCAAGCGTGGCGCCCGGTACGTCGGCGCGATCGGCTCGCGCAGGACGCAGGCCGATCGACGCCGGCGCCTGCTCGAGGCGGGTCTCACCGAGGACCAGCTCGGACGGATCCGCGGACCGATCGGGCTCGATCTCGGCGGCCGCGAGCCGGCCGAGACGGCGCTCGCGATCCTGGCCGAGATCGTGTCGGTTCGCCGCGGCGGTTCCAGCGGCGCGATGGCGACGGCGACGTTGGCGGCGGCGCGCGCGCCCGGGTGACCCGGCCGTCCGCTGGAGTGCTCGTGCGCAAGCTGATCGCACCGGTCTGATGGCCGACGTGGCGGTGCCGGCGCCGAGGGTTCGCGCGCTGGTGCTCGCCGCAGGGGCTGGCTCGCGATTCGGTGGCGGCAAGCTCCTCGCCCGGATCGACGGCCGCCCCGTCCTGCAGCTCGTCCTCGACTCACTTGCCCACGTGGGATTCGAGGATCCCGTGGTCGTCCTCGGGCCCGACACCGAACTGCCGGCGATCGACTGGCGCCACGCCGAACGGGTCACCAACCCGGATCCGGGCCGCGGACTCGCCAGCTCGCTCCAGATCGGGTGGCAACAGGCAGTGAAGGTCGAGGCGGCGCCCGACGCGGTGCTCATCGTGCTCGGCGACCAGGCCCTCGTCAGTGCCGACGTCATCCGGGCGGTCGCCGAGGCGGCGCTCGACGGCTCGCGCCCGATCGTCGCCGCACGCTACACCGGCACGGGTGCCCACAACCCCGTCCGCGTCGAGGCGAGTGCCGGTTGGCTGATCGCC
>DATJGH010000030.1:0-4294 GCA_035495215.1 Patescibacteria group bacterium | reverse complement strand
GTCTGTGACCGCCTCGAGCCCCTCGGCGATCAGGCCATCCGCGAGGGCCAGGTCCGGCGTTTCGTGGAACGCCCCGCCCCGCATGGCCACCAGTGAGCCGGCCCGGCGCGCGAGGCTTGCCAGGCGCTCTCGCTGGCCGGGTTCCCCTCGGGCGATCTCGATTGCCGCCGTATAGGCCGCCAGTGCCGCCTCCCCGTGGAAGGCCGCGTCGTGATCTTGCCCGATCTGCTCATGGGCATCGAGCCGCTCCCCGTCCGACGTCGCGAGCGCGAGGGCCCGCTCGTGCAGCTCGGCCGCCCGATCGATCGCGAACCTGCGCCGTGCCGCCATGCCGGCCACGAGCAGCGCTCCGAACGCTCGCCGGCGGATCTCCTCGCGGCCCGTCGGGTCGTCGAGCCACGCCAGATCAGCATCGTCGCCCGCGACCGCCGTCTCGTAGTGGTGCGCGATCAGCTCGGCGAACTCATCGGTCCTGTCGCTGGCCAGTCGCTCGATCCAGGCGCCCGCCTCCGCGTGCGCGCGGGCACGCCTCGCCTTCGGCTGGCTGGCGTAGGCGACGTCCCGGACGAGGGCGTGCTTGAAGGCAAACTCCTCCTGGCCGGTGAGGGACGTCGTGGGTCGCACGACGACGAGGCCTCGACGCTCGAGCGCGAGGAGCGTCCCGCCCACCTCCAGACCGGTGGCATGGACGACTGCATCGGCCCAGAAGGTGCGACCGATCACCGCGGCTTCCTGGAGGACCCGACGCTCCTCGGCGGGCAGCCCATCGACCCGTGCCGCAAGCAGGCCGTAGACGCTGTCGGGGATGGCGAAGGTGAGCGCCTGTTCCGTGGCTCGCCAGGTATCCCCATCCCGCACCAGGATCTCCTCGTCGATCAGGCGGCGGATGATCTCCTCGACGAAGAACGGGTTGCCTTCGGCCTTGGCCAGGATCTCCGCCCGGAGCGGTGCGGGTAGTGAGGCCACGGTCAGCAGCGACTCTACGAGCTCGGCACTCTGCGTCTCCGTGAGCGGGCGGAGCGAGATCGAGCTCGCCGCCGAGCCTCCCGCCGCAAAGCCGGGGTGCGACTCGGCGAATTCTGGTCGAGCCGTTGCCAGCAGCACGAGCGGCCCCGTGGTGCGCGTGACAATTCGCTCCAGCATCTCGATCACGGGCTCCCCGGCCCAGTGCAGGTCCTCTACCAGCCAGATTGCGGGCGCCTCGGCCACGTGGGCGCTGGCGAATCGCGGCCAGGCTCGGGCGAGATCCTCGGCGGTTGGGGGTGCCGCTGCGTCGGGCCCAATGATCGGAAGCCCGATGGAGACGGCGAGTGCGGCGGCCGTCTGGGCCTTCTCGTGGTCGGACAGATTGAGGCGGTCCAGGACCTCGATGGCGCCGTGGTGCAGACGTTCCGCCGCAACCTCGGCCGGCTCGTCCAGAGCGATCCCGCAGGCGCCGCGCAGGATCTCGGCCAGCGCCCAATACGTGATGCCGTGGCCCGCCGAGAGCGCCCGCCCTCGCAGCATGCGGAGGCCCGGATCGCGGTCTCGCGCGGCGCGCACGAACTCGCCGGCGAGCCGGCTCTTCCCGATCCCGGCCGACCCGTATAGGACGACCAGCCGCGGCCGACCTGTCTCGATGGCCTCGTCCAGGGCGCCCAGCATCGTGGCCAGCTCCCGCTCCCGCCCGATCATCGGCGCGGTGAGTCCGCGGACGCCGCGCTGGGCCTCGGGGAGTGCCTCGAGCAGGCGGTAGGCACGTAACGGTTCGACCTTGCCCTTCGCCTCGACGCCGATCGGTGGATCGAAGCGGAATGCCAGCCGGGCGGCGCGGTACGTGCGCTCGCCGACCAGCGTCGTTCCCGGCGGAGCGGCCTGCTCCATGCGGGCCGCGACGTTCACGGCGTCACCGGCGACGATCCGCTGCGCGGGCGCCGGACCCATCGGCGCGACCACCTCGCCGGAGTTGACGCCGACCCGGACCTGGAGCGTGATGTGGTGCGCGCGCTCGAACTCGGCGTTCAGCTCGCCGAGGCGCGCGGCCATCTCGAGCGCGGCGTGAAGTGCCCGTTCGGCGTCATCCTCGCGGACGGCCGGGACGCCGAAGACGGCCATGATCGCGTCGCCGACGTACTTCTCGACGGTGCCGCCCCACGAGCCGATCACCTCGGCCATCGCCTTGAAGTAGGTGCCCAGCACCGTCCGCAGGCGCTCAGGATCCAGCTGCTCGCCGAGCGCGGTCGACCCGATCACGTCGGCGAAGAGGATCGTGACGACCTTGCGCTGCTCTCCCTCCGCAGCGGCTCCTTTCAGCTGGTGGCCGCAGGTCGGGCAGAACGCCGCCGTGTCATCGACCCGGGTGCCGCAGGCAGGACAGGCATCGGACATGGCCGAAGTCTACGGATGGCGTCGAGCCATCCCTGCGAGAATCGGCCGATGACTGACGATCGCTCCTACGTCGAGGCGAATACCCGCGAGCGAGCTCGACTTCAGGCGCTGGTCGACAAGCTCGACGATGACGCGCTCAGCGCTCCGGTGAACGAGTCCTGGACGGTCGCCGGGGTGCTGGGTCACGTCGCGTACTGGGACATCCGCGTCCTGGTGCTCGCCGAGAAGATTCGGCGCGGCGAGCGGTGGGCGCCCGGGGACGCCGAGCCGGAGGGCGACTGGCTCAACGACACGACCCGGCCGCTGATCCACGCCATCGCTCCGCGGGTGGCGGCCCAGCTGGCCCTGCAGATCGCCGAGCAGTGCGATGCCCTTGTGGCGGAGCTGCCGCCGAAGCGGCTGTGGCCGGGCGATCCGGACTGCCCAATCAGCGCTCTCCGTTACGAGCACCGAGCCGAGCACCTCGACGAGATCGAGGCTTCGCTGCGCGCTCGCTCAGCGAGCGGCTAGGCCCCATGCCGAGCGAGTTCTACTTCATGGCGTTTGGCGGGCTGGGCGTGTCACTGGCCGGCTTCGCCGGGCTGATCCAGGCCCTGGACCGGTCTCCGGCGGCCCAGTCGGCTGTCGCCGCCTATCGCGTGCGCGGCATCGTCTTCCTGGGCTTCTGCCTGACGCTGGTCGGCTTCGGCACGGTTGCGCTCTACACCGTCACCGGGGAGAACCTCACCCTGACCGTGCGCATCGCCACGATTGCGCTCGCGTTGATGGCGGTCCGCGGGCTTTTGGAATCCCGACCGGGACCGGCGTGGCGCACCGAAGGCGAGCGGAGGGTTTCGATCGTGGTTCTCACCCTGATCATCACGGTCACGCTGGGGAACCTGCTCGTCGCCGACCTCGGTTACCTGCAGCTGCTCCTGCTGCTCCAGCTCTCCGGTCCGATGTCGATCTTCTACAACACGATCCGCGATGCGACTGCGGTCGATCCCACCGACGCCAACAAGGACTGAACCCTAGACCTGCTCCTGGTCGACGAACTCCATGTCGATCTGCGCCCGCTGCAGCTTCCCGGAGTAGTCGATGTAGACGCTCTTCCACTCGCTGAAGAAGTCGAGTGCGGCCTGGCCCACCTCGCGGTGTCCGTTGCCGGTCGCCTTCGTCCCGCCGAAGGGCAGATGCGCCTCCGCCCCAATGGTGCCGTGGTTGACGTACCCCAGCCCGGAGTCGAAGTCGCGGATCGAGCGGAACGCCAGGTTGATGTCGCGGGTGAAGAGCGAGGTCGAGAGGCCGTACTTGACGGAGTTCACGATCCGCACCGTCTCTTCCCACGAATCGACCGGAATGACCGATGTCACCGGCCCGAAGATCTCCTCCAGGGCGATGCGCGCATCGGGCTTCACCTCGGTGAAGATGGTCGGCTGGAAGAAGCTCCCCTTGCCGAGCGCGCCCTCGCGCGCCGGCTCGCCGCCGATCACCAGGTCAGCCTCGTTGCGACCGATGGCGGCGTACGCCGCGATGCGCTCAACCGCCTTGTCGTTGATGACCGGCCCGACATCGGTCTTGTCGTCCAGCCCATCGCCGAGCACGAGGCCGGCGGCGCGCTTGCGGAGCGCCTCGACGAAGGTGTCGTGCACGGACCGATGCACGATCAGGCGCGATGCCGCGGTGCAGCGCTGCCCGCTCGTCCCGAAGGCCGACCAGACGGCGCTGTCCAGGGCGAGGCCCAGGTCCGCGTCCTCCCCGACCACGATCGGGTTCTTGCCACCGAGCTCGAGGCTGACGCGCTTGAGCGATTCGGCCGCGCGGCGGCTGATCTCGACGCCGGTATCGGTGTGGCCGGTGAAGCTGATCACCCGCACGTCAGGGTGCTCGACGATCGCGTTGCCGACCTCGCCGCCCGAGCCGGTCACGACGTTCACCACGCCGTCGG
>DATJGH010000029.1:0-7035 GCA_035495215.1 Patescibacteria group bacterium | reverse complement strand
GAGGTGGTACCGCATATCGGATTCGAACCGATGATCTCCGCCTTGAGAGGGCGGTGTCCTGGGCCTCTAGACGAATGCGGCACGGACGCCGGGCGGGAACCGCCGCGGGCAGGTCGGAATTCTACCAGCCAAGGCTCGGCCGACGGTCGAGGCGCCCGACTCCTTCCCTACCCGCCTGCGGGTGGGCGGCTCGGCCTGGCGAGTGGGACAGCCCGGCCGTGGCTTGGTGCGAGGAGCAGCACGGCGCCGACCGCCGCGGTGAGCACGAACCCGAGCCGGTTGAGCAGCGCGGCGGCGATTGCCGTGTCCGCAGGCAGCCCGAGCTGCACGAACAGGATGGCGAGCAGCCCTTCCTGGATGCCGATGCCGTTTGGCGAGATCGGTACGGCGAGGCTCAGCCGCGCCACGGCGAGGGCGCCAAGGACGATCCATGGCGCTCGCGTGGCGTCGGCATCGACAGCGCGAACCAGCACGAGCCCGAGCAGGAGGCTCGCCGTATGGAACAGCAGCGCGAGGCCGAAGCCGTCCCGGATCGCGCTCCGGAGCCGGTCCTGGGCGGACATCCCGGTCCCGCTCCAGCCGAGGCGCCGTGCGAGCCGGCCCGCCCAACCACCGTCGCCCGCGGAGCTCACGATGGCCGCGCTCATCGCGGCGACGACGACCCCGATCGCCGCCGCGCCGAACAGGAACGGCCCCAAGCCCTGAATCGGCAGGGCGAGGCCACCCGCGACACCGAGGCAGACGATCGCGACGACGCTCGTGAGCCGCTGCACGAGCACCGGCTGGGCGAGCTGCGCGCGCCCCGCTTCCGCGTCGACGGCAACGACGCGGTAGACGTCGGCGCCGACGTTGCCGGGGGTGATCGTCCCGAGGACCTGGGCGGCGTAGTACAGCCGCAGCGCCGTCGCCCAGCCGAGCGACACCCCGGCGAGCGTACGGAGCAGCCGGCGCCACGTCGTCGCGGCGAGCACGTGGACCAGGACCAGCCCGATGATGGCCGGCACTGCGAGCCGCAGATCGGTGCGGACCAGGCGAGCACCGATGGCGCCGAGGTCGAGGAACGAGACGAGCAGCCCGACGACGACCCCGGCGAGCGCCCATCGAGCGAGCCGCGCCACCCGCGGACTCATGCCGCCACCCGCGCTCGACGAGGGAGCTGCAGCCCGCCGTGAGAGCGCTCGAGGGCGGCCCGCAGCGCGTTGACAACCGGCGCCGGGGACGCGTCGACCTCCGCCAGGCTGCGCTCCTCCAGCCAGTGCCGGCACTTCTCGGCGTATGCGATCGGCACGATCGGGATTCCGGCGCGGTCCGCGAACAGGAGACTGTGGTAGCGCATGCACACCGCGGCGGTGCATGCCTCGAACAGGCCGAGCAGCGTCGCGCTGTCATCCGGCGGCGTGACGATTCGCAGGCGCGGGCGGGCGGCGACCAGGCGGCGGGCCAGCAGCTCGTCGTTGTGCGCGGCCACGAAGGGGTGGCGACTCATCGGCACGACGACGAAATCGACTTCCGGGAGCGCGTCGACCGCGGCAACCACCGCGTGCTCGACCCGCGCGGCGAGCGCGGCATCGAGGCCCGTCAGCGCGAGTCCGACGACCGGCCGCCGCGCTGGATGCAGGCCGGCAGCCACGAGCGTCCGCCGCCCGGCCGCGGGTCCGGCCGACTCGACCAGGCTCGAGAGGTCCGGCGCAAGCACTGCCTCGATCCCAAGGTCGGCGAGCACCTCGCGGGACTCGGCATCGCGGACCACGACGCCGCGGGCACGGCGGCCCAACAGCCCCAGGAGCAGCCGGGCGGAGCGCGGCATGTCGTGATCGACGCCGATGCCGACGAGCGCGACCTGGCGCCCGCCCGCGTTCGCGAGCAGACCGGCGAGCGGCAGGAGCCGACCGAGCAAGCCCATGTCGCGTCCGAACAGGCCGCCGCCTCCGATGACGAGCCCGCGGTGCGTGCGCAGTGCGCCAGGGGCGGCTCGTACCGGAATGCTCCGGACACCGTGGACCGCCTCGGTCTCGGCCGGCGCGCGCGAGACGACGGTGACGCCGTCACGTCCCGTCAGGCGCAGCAGTCCGGCGAGGATCGCCTCGTCACCTGCGTTGCGATAGCCGTAGCCGCCGGCGATCAGCAGCGGCTTGCTCGGGAGCGCGCGCTCGACCTCGTCTGCAGCCAGCTTCGCGGACGGCGTCTCGCTCATGGCGCCGCGGGCCGCCCCGCGCCGTCGCCCTGGAAGACCGCGTACGGACCGATCTGCCGGACGAGCTGCAGCCCGACCGCCTCGAGGCGCATCCGCCGGTCATCGAAGGCGGGGTCCGTCGCGAGCAGGATTGCGGCCTCGACATCGTGGCGCGCGATGACCGACGCGGGATCGATGAGCCCAAGACCGACGGAGTCGCCACCCGCCGTCAGGTCGGTCAGGTACAGCGAGAGTTGGGTCGACGTCGTCGTCTGCACCGCGATCCCCTGCGATGTCGAGCGCAGCTGCGCGTCCGGTTCGGATGCCCACAGCTCGAGGCAAGGCTGTTCCTCGCCAAGTCGCGCGGTGCAGAGCCGGGCCTTGCGTCCGTCGATGCTGACCGACGTGAACGACATTCCCGGAGCAGGTCGCAGGAGCGACTCGATCCGATATCCCGGCGCGTTGTCGACGATCGACATGGTCGAAGCCTGGTCCACGACCGTCACGGTGCGCGAGAACGATGCTGATTCCGCGCCGCGAGACTGCTCCCAGCGGGTCCGGTACGTGGCGGACGTGGCATCCCGAGATCCGTCCGTTCCGACAGGGCCGGCCTGCGCCGTCCAGGTTCGGGACGTCCCGAGGAGGTGGGTGTCGGCCTGCCGAAGCTGGAGCACGTCGACGAACTCACCCCCGTGATTCATCGAGATCGTGGTGGTCGCCGGCGCCGTCGCACCCCCAGCCGACATGGGCTCCGAGAACTTCACGAAGTAGAACTGATTCGTGAGCGCCGCGGAGCTGCGGAGGATGGTGTCCGCGTCGATGCTGCGCTGCCACTCGTCCGGACGAACGGCGAACCGCACCGGCAGGTTGAAGAGCGCCTCGCGCCCGGTCAGGCCTTCGACCCATTTCCCGTCGCGAACCGAGGTGAGGACCGCTCCGGGCGTGTTGCCGAGGGACGTGCTCACGAACTGCACCGCAGCGGTCAGCGCACCCGCCTCAGTCGGCTGGTAGCCGTTCATCAGGGACTGGTACCGCACCGTCGCAAACGGGATCGCGATGACGGCAAGCATCCCCGGCAGCAGGACGGCGAGGACGCCCAGGCGCGGCGACGCGACCGACGCCTGTAGCTGCCGCGTCACGGCGTGGGTCAGACCGAGCAGCGCAGCTGCCGCGGCCACGACGAGGGGCGCGAGGACGATCGGCGCGAAGCGCGGATAGTCGGTTCCGGTGCCGGCCATGGCCGCAACGAGGACGAACCCCCACGCGCCCGCGGACCACGTGAGAATGACCGAACCGCCGCCGAACGATCGCTTCAGCCCATCGATGAGGAACCCGGCGATTGCAGCGACCGCACCGGTGACGACGATCGCAGCCGTCGGTGCGTACGCGAAGAGGCTGCTCATGAGCCGGTTCGGTCCCCGATAGAAGAGGCTGGCCGGGTTCGAGACGTAGTCCTTCGACGCGGGAGCGAGGACGGCGGCCGCGTAGATGCCGAGCGCCACGAGTGCGATCAGGAGCGGGACCAGCGCGCGGAGCAGCGCAATCCAGCGGAGACGGCGGACGCGCAGGACGGAGATGCCTGCCACGGCCAAGGCGATGGGGATGCCCACGGTGGCGGTCCCGACGTGCGTCAGGGCGAGCAGGACGAGGGAGACGGATCCGATCGCCCAGCAGCGGCGCGCATCACGGCCGCCGTCGCCCGCCCGCGCGAACGCCGCGATCGCAAGATTGATGAACGCGACAGCCGCCAGCTGGAAGAGGCCGCCGAATGCGAGAAGCTCCAGGAAGCGGTCGGTGATGAGGAAGGCACCGATGACGCTGAGCAGGCCTCCGACCTGGCTCCGCAGCAGGACGGAACCGACGACGTAGAAGCTGGCCGCCACGACGGCCAGCATTCCAACGGTGAATGCCTGCAGGGCGACCACGGGGTCCGGGATCACCACCTGCAATGCTGCCAGGATCAGCGGGACCAACGGCGGCAGCTGGCCGATCGACCGGTAGGCCGGGACATCGAGGCCCAGGTAGTACCGCGACGTCATCAGCCACTGCCCGAAATCGCCACGACCGGCGATCGGGGTTGATGCCCCGACGATGGCGAGACCACTGATCACGCCGAGCACGATGAGCAGGGGCACGGCGTCTTCGATCCCCGCAAGCGATCGGGATCTCCAATCGACACGCTGCTCGGCGAGTGCGACGGGTCCGGCAGTCATACTCCCGCACCCCAGTTCCGGGCTCCCACGGGTTGGCCGTCATCCGATCGCCGGCGAGCTCGAGGACGGCGACCGACGACGAGGCTGGCGTAGATGCGCTCCAGCTCGACCGCCCGATCATCCCAGCCGCGCCTCGCCCCGGTCGCCCGCGCCGCCGCGGAGACGCGGTCCAGCGACGCCGGGTGGTCCAGCAGATCGGCGATCGCCTCCGCGAAGGCCTCGACCGTGCCGTCGACGACGAGGCCATCGACACCGGGCTCGACGAGGTCGGCCGCCGCGCTCAACCGGCTCCTGGCGACGATCGGCACTGCGCCGGCCGCCTGGCCCTCGACCACGGTGATCCCGTAGCCCTCCCGAGCGGAGGGCATGGCGAGGATTCGCGCCGTCCCGAGTCGCTGCGGCAGCTCGGCTTCCGGCAGGTGGCCAGTGAGGGTGACCTGCGCCGCTGTGCCCAGCTCTCGAACGAGCGCGTCCAGGGATTCCCGTTCCGGCCCTTCGCCGACGATCTCGCAGCGGAGCCAGGGGCGACTTGGGGCCAGCGTCGCGATCGTGCGGATGAGCAGGTCGACGCGCTTCTCGGCGATCAGGCGGCCGACGAAGACGACGTCGATTCGTCGGGCCGCGGGCTCTGTCGAGCCGGCGGCGGCAAGCGCCTCCACGTCGACGCCGTTGGGCACGATCTCGGTCGCGTCCTGCCAGCCGCGCCCCGCGCGCGGTGGCGTTTCGCCCACCAGCCGCCGCGCGGTGAATGCCGAGACGGCGACCCGTCGGTCGGCGAGCGGGCGCGCGGCGGCCTCGCCGATCCGGGCCAGTCGCGCGAGGAGCCGGCGGTCGTCGAGATAGGTGTGCCAGTGCTCGCCCCAGAACTCGTGCCACGTCGCGACGAGGGGGGTCCGGATCAATCGGGTTCCGAACCACGCCGCGTACACGGGCAGGAACGGCGTGGCCGAGATGTCGACGACGTCGGGGTGGATTCGGGCAAGGGCGCCGGGTACGCGGGCCGCGAACGCCAGCTGCTCGCGCACGATGCGTCGCCCGTCCGCGCCGTAGAAAGGTCGCGGCGCCCCGACGCCGTGATAGGTGATCCCGTCGTGAATCAGGATCGGGTCGTCGCCCCAGTAGCGCCAGGTGACGTAGTGGACGTCGTTCCGTATCGCGAGGCGCCGCGCCAGCTCATGGAAGCGCCGCTCCGCACCGCCCGAGCAATACGGGAACATTGCGTCGTAGACGAAGGCAATGCGCATCCGCGGCCGGTCTGCGCCGTCCGGCGACACCGGGCTATCGCCGGTCCGCGATCGCCATCGCCAGAAAACCGGCGAGGCCGACGTTTGCGCCGACGATCATCAGTCCCTGCGCGAGCGCCGCGAGCTGGAGGCCGAGCGTCAGCTTGCCACCGACCGCCCAGATGGCGAACAGCCCGAGGTTGAGCACGAGCCCGAGGACGAGCAGGGCGCCGCCGATGCCGAGGACCCGCTCCAGGCTGAACCAGCGCCGGTAGAACCGCGTCCAGGCGTCCTCCGTGAGGATCCCGCGCTCGACGCCGTAGCTCTTGGTGATGGCGCCGAAGACAAGGGCGTTCGCCCCGATGGCCAGAAAGATCGACCCCGCGAAGACGGGCTGCCACGCGAGCGACCCGATCTCGATCCCACCCGGCGCCAGGAACGACAACGCCGTCACGACGGCACCCATGCCGACCAGCGCGAGGCCGGGCAGCACGAACAGGAAGTTCGGCGCCGAGATCAGCAGGAAGCGCAGGTGGCGCCAGCCATCCCGGACGGTGTTGAGCTTGCTCTCGCCAAGCCGGACGTTGTATGGGGCCGGCACCTCGGTGATCGTCAGGCCCTCGCGGGCGGCGTTGACGATCATCTCGGAGGCGAGCTCCATCCCGCCCGAGCGCAGCCGGAGGCGCTTGTAGGCGGCCCGGGTGAAGGCGCGGAACCCGCTCTGGCTGTCACCGACGCGGACGCCGATGAACCGCCGGATCAGCAGGTTGATGATCGGGCTGCCGATGTACCGATGGGCCCACGGCATTGCGCCCGGCTGCACGCCACCGGTGAATCGGTTGCCGAGGACCATGTCATAGCCCTGGTCGAGCGGCCGGATGAGATCGTCCAGTCGGCTGAAGTCGTAGGTGTCGTCGGCGTCGCCCATCACGATGATGTCGCCGCGTGCCTCGGCGAAACCCCGCAGGTACGCATTGCCGTACCCACGCCGGCGCTCCCGGATCACCTGGGCGCCGGCTTCGGTGGCGAGCTCCGCCGACCGATCAGTGGACCCGTTGTCGACGACGAGGACCTCACCCGAGTTGCCCGAGGCGGACAACCAGGCGAGGGCCTTGGCGACGCAGACGGCGACGGTCTCGGCCTCATTGAGGCAGGGCATGACGATCGAGATGCGCGGCGCAAGGGCGGCCGTCATCGGAGAACCCCCGGAATGCAGGTGTGGTGAGCGAGTGGGAATCGACAGCCTCGGCAGAGGCTGTGCTGCGGGCTCGCCGAGGTCGCGCTGGTGCGCCCTCAGACGAGCCCGCGGGACGTCACGGGCAGTCGCCGTACTCGTCGGGCATGACGTCGCCGTGGCGGAGGTGCGCCGGGAGCGCGTTCCCCGAGATATTGATCTCGTGGAAGCTTCCATTGCCGGTGCGGTGGC
>DATJGH010000028.1:0-4584 GCA_035495215.1 Patescibacteria group bacterium | reverse complement strand
CGCGATCATCTACGGCGCGATCGTGGCCATGGTCCAGCCGGACCTGAAGAAGCTGGTCGCCTACTCGTCGGTCAGCCACATGGGCTTCGTGACCCTGGGCATCTTCGTGTTCCAGGAGCAGGCCATGGACGGTGCGGTCCTGCAGATGATCAACCACGGGCTGATCACCGGCGCCCTGTTCCTCCTTGTCGGCGTCATCTACGAGCGCACCCATGACCGGACGATCGCGAAGATGGGCGGACTCTCGTCGCTCACCCCGGTCTACGCGGCGGTCCTGGGGTTCTTCGTATTCGCCTCGGCCGGCCTGCCCGCGCTGTCGGGCTTCGTCGGCGAGTTCCTGACCCTCGTCGGCGCCTTCGTCGTGAATCCATGGGTCGCCGCCGTCGCGACGTTCGTGATGATCCTGTCCGCCGCCTACCTGCTGTGGATGTTCCAGCGGGTAGTGCTCAACGAGCCCTCGCCGTTCCTGCTCGGCCTCGGCCACCACCTCACCGACATGACCCCGACCGAGGTCCTCACCGTCGCGCCGCTGGGCGCGCTCGTCGTCGTGTTCGGCCTGTTCCCGGGCATCCTGCTCGACCTCATCAAGGCCCCGGTCCAGGGCGCCCTGGCCGCCGCCAACGCGGGCACCGCCATCGCGGTCGATCCGCTGTGGGTCGCGCTCGGGCTCGGGCTCGTCGTCGCCGTCGTGGTCGCGCGAGTGCTCGCGCTGCGGGCCGGCCGCACGCCGGGCGACGAGGCCGGCAGCGCCCTGACCCCGGTCGAGGGCGCCGCCTCGTGACGACCGACGACCTGGTCACGATCGCCCCGTTCCTGGCCGGGGTCGGCGTCGCGATCGCCATCCTGATCGCCGACCTCGTCGCCCCCGGCCGCCGCGGCCCCGTGCTCGTCGTGAGCCTCGTCGGCCTGGCGGTGGTCGGGATCCTGACCCTCACGACCGGCAGCCTCGCGGCGGCGGCGCCGCGCAGCGCCTTCGGCGATGGCTACGTCGTCGACGGGTTGACCACGTTCCTGGATCTGCTCTTCGTGTCGATCGTCGCGTTCACGATCGTCTTCGGGCCCGACTACCTGGAGCCGCGCGGCCTGCCCCTCGCCGAGTTCGCGGTCGTGCTCGTGTTCGCGATGACCGGGGCGATGCTGATCTCCGCCTCGGCGGACCTGCTCGTCCTGTTCGTCGCCCTCGAGCTCATGGTCCTGCCCGGCTACATGCTCGCCGGCTACCACAAGACCGACGGCTACTCGACCGAGGGCGCGATCAAGTACTTCCTCCTGGGATCGTTCAGCTCGGCCATCTTCCTGTTCGGCCTGGCGTTCACGTGGGGCGCCACGGGCACGACCAACATCGGCGGCGTCCACGACGCGCTCCAGGCGGCGGTCAACGGCGGGACCCTGTCACCGGCGCTCGTTCTCGGGCTCGGCTTCATGACCACCGGCGTTTCGTTCAAGATCGCCGCGGTCCCGTTCCACTACTGGACGCCGGACGCGTACCAGGGCTCGCCGACGCCGGTCACCGGCTACCTCTCGGTCGGGCCGAAGGTCGGTGCCTTCGCCCTGATCCTGCGGCTCTTCGTCGATGCGCTGGGGCCCCTGCGCGAGGACTGGCTCCAGGTCGTGATCATCCTCGCGGTGCTGACGATGACCCTCGGCAACCTCGTCGCGCTGACCCAGACCAACGTCAAGCGCATGCTCGCCTACTCCTCGATCGCGCACACCGGCTACATGCTCGTCGGGTTGGCGGCCTTCGCCGCCGGCCGGATCGAGGGCCTCCAGGGCCTGCTCTACTACGGCGCCGCGTACTCGTTCATGAACCTCGGCGCGTTCGCCGTGGTTGCCGCGCTCCAGCGCCGCGCCGGGGTGACGTCGGGCCTCGACACATTCGCCGGGCTGATCCGGCGCGAGCCGTGGCTCGCGATCCTGATGACGTTGTTCCTACTCTCGCTCACCGGCATCCCGCCGACGGCCGGCTTCTTCGGCAAGTACTACGTGATCCTCGCCGCCGTGCAGGCCAGCGGCGCCGGCTGGACGGCGCTGGGGGTGCTGGCGGTCGTCGCGGTGCTGAACGCCGCCGCGGCCGCGTTCTACTACCTGCGCGTCGTCGTGTACATGTTCATGCGCGAGCCGCGCACCGAGCAGGCGCCCCTCGAGCACGGCCGCCTGCTGTGGACGGGCCTGGCCGCGGCGAGCGTCCTCACGATCGCGCTGGGCCTCCTGCCCGGGCCCTTCCTGAGCTTCGTCGAACAGGCCGCGGCGGCGATCGGGGGCTAGCGGCAACCTCACGGGGTACCAGCGCCCCAGCGAAGGCGTGCACGCCGTCAGGACCGGGACTACTGGTCGACCGAGCGCACCGGGGTCCTTTGCTAGGCTCCCGGCCGTGAACACGGTCTGGAACCGCCTCCGGTTCCGCCTGCTGCCGGCGTTGCTGACGGCCGTGGGCGTGGCGCTCCTGGGGAGCGGCCTGCTGTCGTACACGAGCGCCGTCGACCAGCCGCCCGAGAGCCGTCCGCTCGCCTCATACGCGCCGCTGCCGACGCTCGATACGACGATCACCCTGCCCGCGCCGAGCCAGGCCGTCCAGCCCACCTTCCCGCCTGGCCGCGTCGCAACCCGCGTCGTGATCCGGCGCTTCGACATCGACCTGCCGGTCATGCTCCAGACGCCCGACTACGGCGGCTACGTGCTGTGCGACGTGGCGTTGTACCTGCCGTCGCTCAGCCAGCCCGGCCAGGGCAAGGCCACGTATATCTATGCCCACGCGCGGGTCGGGATGTTCCTGCCGCTGCTGACGGCCTCGGAGCACAACAACGGCGCGAAGATGCTGGGCATGACGGTCGAGGTCTACACCAGCGACAACTGGCTGTTCCTGTACACGGTGACCGAGGTCCGACGGCACACCCTCAGCCTCGACGACGCGATCAACACCACCACCGAGCGCCTGTTCCTGCAGACCTCGGAGGGCCCCAACGGCACGATCCCCAAGCTCCAGGTGGTCGCGGACTACCTCTCGTCGGAGCCCGCCGACCCGGCCGCGGCACACCCGAAGCCGCACCCGCGCATCTGCAGCTAGGCCGGCGCCTCGTCCCGGCCTGAGCGCAGGCCGAGTGCCGGCACCGCCGCGACGGCCATGATCGCGGCCGCCACCAGGAACACGCCGACGAGGATCCGGGCCGCCTCGCCGCTCGCCCACTGCTCGAGCGCCTGGACGACGAGCCCGTCGTCGAAGGCCCGGTTGCGGAGCGCCTCCGGGATGAACGACTTGTATGCCTCGGGCGTCGCCCGGATGGCCGCCCACAGCTCGTCGATGATCGTCGAGCCGAACGCGGTCAGCGCGGCGAGGCCAAGCGCCATCCCGATCATGCGCGCGACCGTCACCGCCGCAGAGGCGACGCCGTACGCCTTCGGCCCGAGCGCCTCGACGGCCGCCGCCGAGCGCGGCGTCACCGTGAGCCCGAACCCGAGACCGAACAGCGCGAGCCAGGCCGCGACATCGCCGAGTGACGTGTCCGGCGCCCAGGCCGACATCCGCACCAGGGCCACGGTCGCGGCGGCGAGGCCCGCGAGGGTCGTGAGGCGCGCGCCCAGCACGCGCAGGGCGAGGCCCGACACCAGGGCGCCGGCTGCCGTCGCCGCTGCGAGTGCGCCGAGGGCCACGCGCTGCAGGTCGGGACCGCCGTACAGCACCCGGTCGACGAACACCGCGCCGCCGATGATCGCCGTCGCGAAGCCGTAGCCGGTCAGCAGCGACACGAGCGTCGCCGAGGTGAATGCCGGCGCCCGGAACCAGGCCGACGCGATGAACGGCTCGGCGCGACGCCGGCCAACCAGCAGCGCGACCGCGAACGACAGCAGGGCAAGAACGGCGAGGGCCCCGCTCAACACGGCCGGCGGCACCGAGATCCCTTCCAGCGGCTCGCTGCCCGCGAGGGTCACGCCGAGCAGGAGGCAGGCCAGCCCGATGGACGCCGCGAGTGCGCCGGGCAGGTCCAGGCGGCTCTCGCGCCGTGCCGCGGACCAGCCGCTGGTCGCGGCCCAGCCCAGCGCCAGCAGCGCGATCCCGAGCGGCACGTTCAGGTAGAACACATACCGCCACGGATCGGCCAGTGCATCGAGGAGCGGCCCGGACACGCCGGCGGCCTCGAGCGCCGCCGCCGGGTGGATGGACTCGATGATCCAGGCGCCGGCGAACGGTCCTGCGGCCATCCCGAGGAAGGTCATGCCGCCGACGGCGCCGAGGGCGCGAGCGCGGGCATCGCCGCCGAACAGGTGCGAGGCCGCCGCGGTCGCCACCGGCACGAGGCTGCCGCCACCGACCGCCTGGACGAGCCTGGCGGCGATCAGGTCGGGCAGGCCTGTCGCGCGGCCGGCCAGGATCGAGCCCGCGACGAAGATCGCCAGCGCGGCGAGGAACACGCGACGCACGCCGTACCGATCGGCCAGCTGCCCGGCGAGGGGCATGACCACGATCGACACGAGCAGGTAGCCGTTGATGATCCAGGACGCCGCCCGCAGCTCCGTCCAGTCGGCGAGATCGACCACGATCGCGGGCAGCGCGACGGCGGTGATCATCAGCTCGAGCCCGGACAGGAA
>DATJGH010000027.1:0-6548 GCA_035495215.1 Patescibacteria group bacterium | reverse complement strand
GCACGGTTGACCCGGTGGATCGCGACGCGCGGCCCGTTGATCGTCTTCGTGCTCGCCGCGATCCCCAACCCCGTCTTCGACCTCGCCGGAATCGCGGCCGGGGTCGTGCGCATGCCAGTCGCGGTCTATTTCCTCGCGGCGGCCGCCGGCAAGATCATCAAGAACGTCGTGGTCGCCGGCGGGGCTGGAGTCCTCGGCGGCGTCGCGTTCGCGATGCTCTGGATCGCTGAGAAGGGTCACGCTGCGATCGGTGCCCTCGCCCTATGAATCGGGTGAGAGCTCCTCGCGGAGGATCGCCGGCGCGGCCTCGACATCTGACGTCACGGTGCCGCGCGAGCACGGTTGCGAACGCGTCGCCGAGCCGCGTCGCGAGGCGCTTCGCGAGCCGTGTGCCCTGCTCGATGTCGCTGAAGAAGAAGGTGACGGTCCCGGTGGAAGCTCACGTTCTATGACAGCCTCGCCCTGTTCAGCCACGGACTGAGTTTGCCCAAAGACCTCGAGGGCCTGCGTGTGCGCGCACGACGAGTCCGGCGATCGAGTCGCTGATGGCCCGGTTTCGATCGAGCTGCCGACAGCAGCGGCCAAAACGGATCCGCGCGAGAATGCGAGAGCGCGGGGAGACACGATGAAGGCGATCAGGGTCCATGCCCGGGGCGGACCGGAGCAACTGGTGTTCGAGGATGCACCCGAGCCGGAGGTTCGGGCCGGTGATGTCCTCGTCCGGGTCTTCGCCACCGGCATCACGCCCACCGAGCTGCGCTGGGACGAGACCTACCAGCACGCCGACGGCACGCCGCGAATCCCGAGCATCCCCGGACACGAAGTCTCGGGCGTGGTCGAACGCGTGGCTCCGGACGTCGAAGCGTTCCGTCCTGGCGATGCGGTCTACGGCCTGGCTGATTTTCCGCGCCACGGAGCAGCCGCCGAGTTCGTGGCGGTGCGAGCCGTCAACCTGGCGAGGAAACCCCAGAGCATCGGGCACACGGAGGCAGCGTCGCTGCCGCTCTCGGCCCTCACCGCCTGGCAAGCACTCTTCGAGCACGGCCAGCTCGTCGCCGGTCAGAGCGTGCTGATTCACGCTGGCGCCGGCGGCGTGGGCTCGCTCGCAGTCCAGCTGGCGAACTGGCGAGGCCTGCGAGTCTTCGCGACCGCATCGGCGCGGGATGTGCCGTTCGTCCAGGGCCTCGGTGCGGACACCGTGATCGATTACCACGCCGAGCGCTTCGAGGAGAAGGCTCGGGATGTCGACATGGTGTTCGACACCGTCGGCGGCGAGACGCAGGACCGCTCCCTGCGCGTGCTGCGGAGAGGCGGCGTGCTGGTCAGCGTGGTTTCACGGATTCCGCCGGGTGTCGCCGAGCGGCGCGGCGTTCGCGAGGTCTATTTCATCGTCGAGGGCAATCGCGCGCAGCTGGAGCAGATCGCCACGCTCGTGGATGACGGCAAGCTCAAGCCGATCATCGCGCGGGTGTTTCCGCTCGCCCGCGCACGCGAAGCCTTCGAGTTCGGTGCTGCTAGCCACTCGCCCGGAAAGATCATCCTCGAGGTTGCGGCGCGCAACGCTTCGGGTGAGCCCGGCGCCTCCGCCTGGCCCGAGGAGCGAGGAGCATGAAGCTGATCGCCACGGAGTTCCTGACCCTCGACGGCGTGTACCAGGGGCCGGGAGGGCCCGATGAGGACCGGCGCGGCGGCTTCGACCGGGGTGGCTGGCAGGCGCCGTTCGACGACGAGGAGATCGGTCCGTTCATCACCTCTGTCTACGCGGGCATGGATGGGCTGCTGCTCGGCCGCACCACCTGGGACATCTGGAGCTCGTACTGGCCGGACCACGACGGTGGCGATCCGGTCTCCCACGGGATCAATGTGCTGCCCAAGTACGTGCCGTCGACCACGCTCAAGGACCCGAAGTGGCAGAACACGCACGTCATCGGCGGCGACGTCGAGGCGAGGGTGCGCGAGCTGAAGGCGCAGCCCGGCAGCTATCTGCTGCTGCAGGGCAGCGGCGTGCTGCTGCGCTGGCTCCTGGAGCGCGACCTCGTCGACGAGCTGAGGCTCGTCATCTATCCCCTGGTCCTGGGCGACGGCCTGCGGCTGTTCCCCGAGCAGGGACAGACCCACCGCCTGGAGCTCCTCGAGTCGAGGGTGACGCCGACGGGGATCATGCTCCATTCGTACCGACCGGCTGGTCGGGCCACGTTCGGCACCGTCGGGGAATAGCGCTACTGGCCCGTCGCGATCCCCAGCGACGGCGATCGTCGCGGACCGACGGCGGCGGCCCGCTGGGCAGCGACGAGGTCCGGCTTCCTGCCGATCGCCTCGACCGCTTCGACGGGTTGCTTCGTCTCCGCTCCCTCGGGGCGGGCCGCCCGGGTAGTTCCCAGGCCGGGCCCCGGACCACCGCATGGTCGGTGAGCAGCATCTCGGCTGGCCAGAAGGAGATCGGCAGGGCGCCTCAGGGGCGACCTGCATGCGGAACGGCGACCCGTGCCGACAGGATCCGACCGGTGCCGGCGGTCTCGGTGATGCGATCCATCCCGAACCATTCGGCGGCGCCGACGTACAGCGTCCGCCCGTCGTCGCCGCCGAGCATGCACGAGAAGCAGCCGCGGTCAGCCTCGATCTCCTCGAGGACCTCACCGCCTTCGCGCACCCGGACGCAGCGGCGGTTCGGCACGTCCGCGTACCAGCAGGCGCCCTCGGCATCGAGGCAGATTCCGTCCGGTGCCGCATGGCCAAGGTCCGCCCACACCCGACGGCCGGACAGGCCGCCGTGGGTGTCGATGTCGAAGGCGGTGAGCCGGTGGCCGTGCGACTCGGCGACGATCAACGTCCGGCCGTCGGCAGTGATCGCCATGCCGTTACCGAAGGCGAGGTCGCCGGTCTCCCGGCGAACCGCGCCGTCCGGCGTCACCACCGCCAGGCTGGCGCCGTTGACATAGGCGTATCCGCGGGCATCCACGACGAGCTCGTTGAACAGCGGGTCGACTGACCGGAGGTCTCCGTGCGTCACGAGCTCGCTGTTGGGTTCGCGGCGCAGGAGGAGCGCCTCCCGACCGGAGACGACGAGCAGGCGTCCATCAGGCAGCCAGTCGATCGAGATGGGCAGGGTCGCCGGGACACGCGCCTCGAGACGAGCGCCGCCGTCCGCACCGAGGCTCCGGATCTCGGACGCGCCCCAGTCGCAGAACCACAGCCGGCGGTCGTGCCACCGCAGCGACTCGGGGATCCCGAGGCCGTCAACCAGCACGTCCAGCGCGTTGTTCCTTCCCATCGCCTGCGGCCGGAGTCTATGCGCGAGGGAAGGAAACGGCGGTTGACGTCGACTGTCTCTGACAGCCGCGCGCAATGCCCTCGAACCGGGCAGCGGTCGCGGATGCGGCGTCCCCGCATCGACGGTAGACGGACCAGGAGGTGTCCGTGATGGCCACGCTCAGCGAGAAGAAGCGCGACTCCCTGAAGAAATCGACGTTCGGACTGCCGGAACAGCGGAAATACCCGATGCCCGACGAGTCACATGCCCGGAACGCCAAGGCACGGGCGTCCCAGCAGGTGAAGAAGGGCAACCTCTCGAAGGCCGACGAGCGCAGGATCGATCGTAAGGCTGACGCGATCCTCAAGGACTGACGTCCGGGCACCTTCGACGTTCGGATTCGAAGGTCCGCGGCCGCTCAAGGCGTCCGCTCGCTACCTCTGGAACGCGAGCGATTCGACGATGGGAAGCGCCGCGGTGACCTCGTCGGCGAACCCGTTGCCGTCCGTGTCCTCGATCGTGACGACGACGGTGGAGCCGTCGGGTGCGCTGACCAGGTAAGCACGATCCTTCCACGTGCCCAGGATCCCGAGCTGGTAGACCTTGCTCGGATCTGGGCCGGGGCCGTTGAGCAGGTTCACGCAGCGCACGCCGCAGAGCTCGCCGGCAGACGGCGAGAGGGTGAAGTCCAGCGTGTAGGCCGGACGGCCCGCCAGGGTGGTCCTGGTCACCGCCGTCGCCGTCAGCTGGGGCCGGGCCGCGAGCCAGTTCGCCAGCGCAAGCGCTGAGGTCCCGACACCCGGCATCGGGTCGATCGTTCCGTCTGGCTGCCCGGCGACCGGCCGGGCGTACAGCCGCACCGCGTCGAAGATGTTGGCGCCATCGGGCTGGTGGACGAAGCCGGCCCCGGGCCGGACGAGGGAGAGCATGGCCGGCGAGTCGTCCTCCAGGAGCCAGCCTGTCGGCACGGTCACGGCAACGCCCGGGGCGAAACGGACCGACCGATACGTGCCGCTCGGGAGCACGGTCCCGCGTGGCGTCGGCGCCACCGTTGGTTTCGGCTCGGAGGTCGCGGTCGGAGTCGGCGTGGCCGCCGGCGACGGTGTCGGTCCTGGTTCCGTGGTCGTGCGCGGGAATCCGACGATGCCGCCGACGAGGCCGGCGAGCAGGAGGATCGCGACCGTCGCCGCGGCCCAGCCGAAGAGCGGGGATCGCCCGCCGCCGAATCGGATCGTCGATCGCTCCTGTCGGATCTCCGCGACCTCGGCTCGAACACCCTCCAGCAGGCGGCGCGGGGCGTGGTTCGGCGCCTCTTCCTCGAACCACGAGCGGACGACGGCGTCCTTGCGCATGTTGTCGGTCATCCGGCCACCTGCTCGGCCGGGGGGCGCGACCCGGCGTCGACCGCGGCACGCATCGCCTCCGCGCCATAGTGGAGGCGCGACTTCGCCGTTCCGAGCGGAATCCCGAGCGTGTCCGCGATCTCCGCCGGGGAGAGCCCCATGTAGTGGTGCAGGACCAGTGCGGCCCGATGCTCGACACGCAGGCGCTCGAAGGCGATCCGCAGCTCGTCACGAACGGCCACCTCGATCGAGAAGTCACGTTCGACGCCCGTCGGCCTGGCGAGGGCGATCGAGGCCTGGAACCTGCGCCGACGACGATGCTGATCGGTGGCGGCATTCACCAGGAGCCGATGGAGCCAGGCCGCGAACCGCTCGGGGTCCCGGAGCCGCGGCAGCTCCCGCCAGCAATGGATCAGGGCTTCCTGGACCGCATCCTCGGCGAGGTCGGCATCGCGCAGGATCAGCCGCGCCATCGCGTACAGCCGATCGACCGCGTCAGAGACAAGCAGGTCGAACGCATCCCGATCGCCGTGCGCAGCCCGTTCCACGAGATCGACGACGTTCACCAGACCCGCCGCTGCGAGACGTTGATTAACACCGACGCTGGCGACCCGCCGAATCGTTCAATGTTCGGACGGGTGACGAAAGTTTGAACGCCTGACCTCCCGTCGCGCGTCAACCACGCGATTTTCCCGGTGCAGCAAGTGCCGGCGACGAAGGAGGCTTCCGAGATGGACGGGATCAAGAGGCCGGCGGGTGCCGCTCGGGTCGTGCGCACCGTGGTTGCGGCCAGCCTGGTGGCGACATTCGCCATCGCCGGCGCGGTTCACGGGGCGACGCTCAACCCGCCGCCACCGGCGTATTACTCCTGCCACGCCAGCGGCAATGGAACGATCTGCGTCGCGAACCTCGTCACTGACGCCCAGCTCCAGCCGGCCGACTTCACGTGCGGCGAGGGCGCCTCCGCCTTCGACGTGTGGGACGACGGGAGGGTCGTGATCACCCATCTCGAGCGCTGGTACGACGGGAACGGAAACCTGGTCCGCCGCCTGGCCAAGGCGACCTGGCTGGGCTCCGCGTGGCAAAACCTGGCGAACGGGAACCAGGTGCCGTATCACCAGAACACCGTGACCGTCGACGAGCTGACCGCCCCCGGCGACTTCGGTTCTGCGGTCACCACCATGACCGGCGTCGTCACCTTCACGCTGCCGAGCCAGGGGGCGATCGTTCTGAACGCGGGTCGCGTCGTCTACGGCACCGATGGATCGGTCGAGTTCAGGTCAGGTCCGCAGGCCTTCCTCGACTACTTCGTCGACGGCGACCTGTCGGCGCTCCAGCCCGTCTGTGACGCGCTGGCCTGACGCGCCAGGTTCGAGGCGGCGCGGGCGCAATGCGTCGCGCCGCCTCCACTGCCGGACTTCCCACCGCCGCGGAGGCTGAAATCGTCCGAGGCCCGATCCGGGGCAAATTCGCCGCTGGCACAACGAGTCGAACAAGGTACATTTGCGGACTCGCGGTCAAGGAACGACGCCCGCCCCGGGCGCATTGGAGGACGAGCCATGATCCGCAAAGCCGTCGCGCTGGTGGGCGCGATCCTTCTCGTTGGCGCCTGCTCCACGCCTGGCGCCACGGGTGTGCCCGGCACGCAGGCCTCGGGCTCCAGCGCGCCCGTTGGCAGCGCCTCGGCCGGCGGGACGATCAAGATCGGCGGCGGGTTCGCCCTCACCGGCGACGAGTCCGCGCTCGACCTGCCCGCCGCGAACGGCGCCAAGCTCGCCGTCAAGCAGATAAACGCCGCGGGCGGCGTCAACGGATCGCAGATCGACTTCATCGTCCACGACAGCCAGTACAAGATGGACGTGACCGCGCAGACCGCGAAGCAGTTCGTGGAGCAGGACAAGGTCCCGCTGTTCATCGGTTACACGGACACGGACTCGGTCCTCGCGTCCGGCCCG
>DATJGH010000026.1:0-2656 GCA_035495215.1 Patescibacteria group bacterium | reverse complement strand
CGGCGATGGCCGCTCGACCTCGGCGATGTGCAGCACCTCCGGCGGCCCGTAGCGATCCTGCACGACGGCGCGCATCACCGGTCGAGCGTACGCCCCACGCACCATCGGGCGGACGCTAGGCTGCGGCGATGACCACGACGTCGATCCTCGCCGATGCGTTCGAGCACCACCTCTGGGCGAACGAGCAGATCCTCGGGGTCTGCGCCGCGCTGACCGAGGAGCAGCTGACCACGCCGGTCCCGGGCACCTACGGTCCGATCATCGACACGCTGCGCCACATCGTGCAGGCGGACAGCTTCTATCTGTGGGTCGCAAGCGGGCAGGCGCGGGCGCCGATCTCGGCGAAGAACACGCTGTCGATCGGCGAGCTCCGCGCGGCCAACGAGGAGCACGCGGCGGCCTACCGCGGCCTGCTTGCCGGGGACCTCGACCCGGACGAGGACGTCATCGAGCACGGCGATGGTTGGGACTACTCGGCGAAGCAGGGCATCCGCCTCGCCCAGATCGTCCATCACGGGTCCGATCATCGGAGCCAGGTCGCCACCGGGCTCACCGCCCTCGGCATCCAGCCGCCCGACATCGACCTCTGGGCATACGGTGCGACCGTCGGTCGAACGCGCGAGACCCAAGGCGCCTCGACCTGATTGACGGCCCGCGCAGACTCCGCGCGTGGGCGACTTCCTCGGCGCCATCGGGCGCAACGTCGGCGGGCTGGTCGGTGGCTCGATCCACGCGCTCAGCGTGGCCTTCGACACGATCGTCGGGACGCTCCAGGCGTGGCTTCCGGGGCCCCTGTTTCCGGCCTTCCTGATCGTCACCGGCCTCGGGCTGGTCTGGCTGTTCCGGAAGACGATCCTTTGAGCCCGCCGGCCGCGCGATGAGCGTGGCCTGATCGCGCCCTGAGCGCGCGCGATTGCCCCGCGCTGTTCGCGCGCTCCCGAGCCCGTGCCGGCTCCGCGCTCCGGCCCTCGCTGATCAGCCGGCGATCGGCTGGCCCGCCGTGTGCCGCCGGATGAACGTCAGGGTCCGGTTCCAGGCGTCAGCCGAGGCGTCGGCGAACTCCTCGGCCTTCCGGTCGAAGAAGCTGTGCGGCGCGCCCGGGTAGACCACCGTCTCGTGCTGCTTGCCGGCCTTGTCGAGCGCAGCGTCGAACTCGTTGCGGACGCTCTCGTTGATGCCCTGGTCGGCGCCGCCGTAGATCAGCAGCAGGTCGCACTCGATCTGCTTCGCGACGTCCGCCGGGGCAGGGGAGCCCGTCCGATGCGGCCCGATCGGCCAGCCATAGAAAGGGATCGCGCCGGCGAGCCCGAGGCCGAGCGTCGTCGCGTCGGCGGACAGCCGGCCGCCCATGCAGAACCCGGTCGCGAACACCGATCGCGGCGCCGGACGCAGTGCCCGCAGGTGCTTGACCGCCGCCTTGATGTCGCCTGCGAGGTTGTCCCAGCTCACCAGCTCGAGGTGCGACTGGTACTCGAAGCCCTCCGGTTGCTCGCCCGTGCCCGCGGTCCGGCAGAAGTAGTCCAGCGCGACGGCGGTGATGCCGCGCTCGGCGAAACGCGACGCGAGCTCCTCGAAGAACGGATGGAGCCCGCGCACGTCCGGCAGGATCACGATTCCCGCGCCCGTGCTCTGCTCCGGCCGTGCCGTGAAGACCCGCAGCGGGGCGCCGTTGCCGCCCTCGATGATCTCGGTCCCCGCGTCGATGGCGGCGCCGCTGATCGGCGCGATCGGGGGTCGACTGTCGTGGTCGGTGCACATATGGGTCACGACCCTCACTGCGTGGGATTCGGGAGCATGATCGCGCGGACCAGGTTGCAGCGTCGTCGTCGGTTTTGGACGGCCCGTCGCAGCGGCGGCATTCGACGCCGCGGCGACATGGCGGCGCGGCCGTGGCATGGCCCTCACCCGCGCGGCATTGCCTGTGAGTCAACAAAACGGGCGCTTCACCGTTCCCGCGCCCGGTCTGACCGCCGGAACGAGGCCGATCATTGACTCACAGGCACGATTTGTGCTCGAAGGGACCTCGCGGCGGGTTCATCGGCGCTCCCCGGGCGCATTTCGGCGCTGAATCGTGACTCTGAGGCAAGAAATTGGGCGGAAGAGGCCTCCATCGAGCCTCCAACCCTCGATTCGCGCCGAAATATTGCCTGACAGTCAATGAGCGGCCCGCAACGGGGCGTGAGGACCCGGTCAGGGGCCAGGAGCCGCGGAACCCCGCTGGTATCATCCGCCGCTCGATGGCCGGGCAGATCGTCGAGCAGCCTGTCGCGGCGCAGCTCGTCGTCCAGAAATTCGGGGGGTCGTCGGTCGGCGACGCCGAGCGGATCCGCCGCGTCGCGCAGCGGATCGCGCGTGCCCGCGCGACGGGGGCGGACCTCGTGGTCGTCGTCTCGGCGATGGGCGACACGACGGACGAGCTGCTCCAGCTCGCCGATGCCATCACCGGCGGCGGTGAGCCCGACCCGCGCGAGCTCGACATGCTCCTCGCCACCGGCGAGCACCAGAGCGCGACCCTCGTCTCGATGGCCCTCCACGCGCTGGGCGTCAAGGCGATCTCGCTGACCGGCGCCCAGGCGGGCATCACCACGGACGAGGCCCACGGCCGCGCTCGCATCGCCAACGTCGAACCCAGACGAGTGCGAAAGGAGCTCGACAA
>DATJGH010000025.1:0-3847 GCA_035495215.1 Patescibacteria group bacterium | reverse complement strand
GGCTACCAGACGTACGCCAGGACTTCGCCGCCGAGCTGGGCCTTGCGGGCCTGCGCGCCGGTCATGATCCCCTGGCTGGTGCTGACGATGACGATGCCGAGGCCGCCCAGGACCCGTGGGATGTCGGTCTTCGCGGCGTAGACCCGGAGGCCGGGCTTGCTGACGCGCTTGAGGCCGGAGACCACGGGCACCTTGCCATCGACGTAGCGGAGCTGCAGGCGCAGCACGTGGCCCGGACCCTGCTGCTCCTCGGCGACATCGGCGATGAAGCCCTCGGCCTTGAGGATGCGGGCGATCTCGCGCTTGGTGCGCGACGCCGGGATGACGACCTCGGTGTGGCGTGCGCGAGAGGCGTTTCGGACGCGGGTCAGCATGTCCGCGATGGGATCGGAGATGTTCATGCAGGTCCTACCAGCTCGACTTCGTGACGCCCGGCAGCTCGCCCTGGAGAGCGCGCTCACGGAAGCAGATGCGGCACAGGTTGAAGCGGCGCATGAACGCACGCGGCCGGCCGCAGACGACACAGCGGTGATATCCGCGGACCCCGAACTTCGGCTTCCGCTTTGCCTTGGCGATCAACGATTTCTTGGCCATCTGTCTCCTCCCCGCGCCTAGCCGGCGAAGGGCATGCCGAGGAGCTCGAGCAAACGCTTCGATTCCTCGTCGGACTTCGCCGTCGTCACGATGCTGATCTCCAGCCCGCGGAGACGGTCCACCTTGTCGTAGTCGATCTCGGGGAACGCGATCTGCTCGCGCAGCCCGAGGGTGTAGTTGCCGCGCCCGTCGAACGAGCGGCCGGGGGTGCCCCGGAAGTCGCGGATGCGGGGCAGCGCGAGCATCGTCATGCGCTCGAGGAAGTCCCACATGCGCTGGCCCCGCAGCGTGACCTTGAGGCCGATCGGGTTGCCGGTGCGGATCTTGAACTGGGCGATCGAGCGTCGCGCCTTCATCACGATCGGCTTCTGGCCGGTGATCATCGTCAGGTCGCCGGATGCCGCATCGATCGCCTTGGCATTGGTGAGCGCCTCGCCGATCCCGATGTTGACGACGATCTTCTGGACCCTGGGCACCTGGTTCGGGTTGGAGTACTCGAACTGCTTCAGGAGCGCGGGGATCACATCGCTCTGGTAGCGCAGCTGCAGGCCCCGGGGACCCGCAGGCCGAGCCTGCGCTTCCGCGGGGGCTCCGTTCTCGCGCTCCCTGGGCCGTCGCTCGCGTGCCGGCTCGGCGGCCGGCGCGGCGGGTTCGGCGGGTTCGGCGGGTTCGGCGACAGCGGCGGCGATTGGCTCCCCGGCCTCGGCGGCGGGTTCGGTTTCGGGTTTGGTTTCTGGGGCGGTCGCAGCCTCGGCGGCAGGCGCCGCGGCCTCGACCTCGCCCGACGTGTCGGGCGTTGACGCGCCCTGCGCCGGCTCATCGGCAGCCTGCGGGGTCGCCATCGGCTCGTCCGCGGGGGTCTCGGCGGCGTCGGCTGTCGCCATCGGCTCGTCCGCGGTCGCCATCGGCTCGTCCGCCGCGCCGGCGGCGCCCATCGGCTCCTCCACGGCTGCCTGCCGCTTCGATCGGGGCTCGGTCATGCCGTCACCTCGATCGCCTTGCCGCAGTGGCTGCACACGCGCACCCGACGACCGTCCTCGAGGATGGTGTGCCGGATCCGCGTCGGCTCCTTGCAGTTCGGGCAGACGAGCATCACGTTCGACACGTCGATCGGCTTCGCGATGTCGAGGATCCCGCCCTGCTGGATCTTGGGCGCGCGATCGGTGCGACCCTGGGTCTGGCGTGGCTTGGTGTGGCGCTTGGCGATGTTCAGCCCCTCGACCACGACCGCGACCGGCCGCGCCGAGGCCGGCTTCCAGAACCCGCGGCGCGAGCGCTGGCTCTTGCCGCCGCTGAGCGGGGCGACGCGCGACAGCGCCCCGGGATTCGTGAGCACTCGCTCGACCTGGCCCTGCTTGCCGGCGTCCTTGCCGGTCAGCACGAGCACGGTGTCGCCCTTGCGGATCTCGGGGACCCGCGTCCTGCCGGCGGGCATCAGAGCACCTCCGGCGCGAGGGACACGATCTTCATGTAGTTGCGGTCGCGGAGCTCACGCGCCACGGGCCCGAAGATCCGGGTGCCCCGTGGGTTGCCCTGGTTGTTGATGAGCACGGCCGCGTTCTCGTCGAAGCGGATGTAGCTGCCATCGGGCCGGCCGAACTCCTTGGCCGTCCGGACGATGACCGCCTGGACGACGTCGCCCTTCTTCACGGCCGCGTTCGGGATCGCCGTCTTGACGCTGGCGACGATCACGTCGCCGATGCCGGCGGTGGTCTTCGTGGAGCGGCCCATCACGCGGATGCACTGGATCGTGCGGGCACCCGTGTTGTCGGCCACCTTGAGCCGGGTCTGCGCCTGGATCACGCGTCACGCTCGCCTTCGGTGGGCGGCCCGTCATCGGACGTCGCGGATGGCTCGGGCGTCTCGGCATCGGCCGCAGCGACGTCACCCTCGGACTCCGCGTCGTGCTTCGTCCGGCCAGGATGCGCGGCGGCGTGGATCGCCTCGGAGACGGCGGCTTCCTCGCCGAGGAAGTCGAGCTCCGCGGCGGCACCGTGATCGCCGGCACGCTGCACGACCTCGACCAGGCGCCAGCGCTTCGTGGCCGACAGGGGCCGCGACTCCTCGATGCGGACCGTGTCGCCGACGTGGGCGTCATTGGCCTCGTCGTGGGCCTTGAACTTGGTGGTGAGGCGGACGACGCGCTTGTACAGCCGGTGCCGGGCGAGCCGCTCGACGGACACGACGATCGTCTTGTCCATCTTGTCGCTCACCACCCGCCCGACCTTGGTCTTGCGCTTGCCCTGCATCGTCTCGGTGCTCTCGGTCACGACCATCGCCTATGCGCCCTTTCCATTGCCCGTCGCGACGCGAGCCGTCTCACGCTCGCGCTGGACGGTGAGGATGCGGGCGATCTGGCGCCGCGTCTGGGGGATGCTGCTGGTGTCATTGAGCTGCCGCGTGGACAGCGCGAAGCGGGCGCTCCACAGATCCTGCTTCGCCTGCTGCAGCGCGTCCGCCAGCTCCTTGTCGGACATCTCGCGAACCTTGGCGATGTCGGTCATCGCTCGCCTCCCTCGATCGCGCCGTCACGGCTGACGACACGCGTCGCGACCGGCAGCTTGTGGCTCGCGAGGCGCATCGCCTCGGCCGCTTCCTCGTGCGGCACGCCCGCCATCTCGAACAGGATCCGGCCGGGCTTCACGACCGCGACCCAGTGATCGGGCGCGCCCTTGCCCGAGCCCATGCGCGTCTCGGCCGGCTTCTTGGTCACCGGCTTGTCGGGGAAGATCCGGATCCAGATCTTGCCGCCGCGCTTGACCGAGCGGGTCATCGCGCGCCGGGCGGCCTCGATCTGCCGGCTGGTGATCCAGGCCGGCTCGAGGGTCGCCAGGCCGTAGTCGCCAAACGCGACGAAATGGCCGCCCTTGGCCTGCCCGGACATGCGCCCGCGCATGACCTTGCGATGCTTGACGCGTCGCGGGAGGAGCATCGGCTAC
Organism: Patescibacteria group bacterium; assembly: GCA_035495215.1. GTDB lineage: Bacteria > Chloroflexota > Limnocylindria > Limnocylindrales > CSP1-4 > UBA5189. Next base: position 314 of record DATJGH010000025.1, on the reverse strand, counting down.
GCCCCCTGCCCGGCGACGGCCGGCACGGGCGCCGGCTGGCGGGTCGGCTGGACGTCGCCGCGGTAGATCCAGACCTTGACCCCGATGCGGCCGTAGGTCGTGTGGGCGTGGACCTGGCCGTAGCTGATGTCGGCGCGCAGCGTGCCGAGCGGGATGCGACCCTCGCGGTCCCACTCGCGGCGGCTCATCTCGGCGCCGCCGAGGCGGCCGGAGACCATGATCTTGACGCCCTTGGCGCCGGCCTTCATCGAGCGCTGGATCGACTGCTTCATCGCCTTCTTGAAGGCGATGCGCCGGCTCAGCTGCTGGCTGAT
>DATJGH010000024.1:0-32913 GCA_035495215.1 Patescibacteria group bacterium | reverse complement strand
GTCGGCCAGCTCCGATCGACCACGACCCTGACCCGGATGATGATGTACGGCACCTCCCTGTACCGGCGCCTCCAGGCCGAGACGGGGGTCGACGTCTCGTGGCACGAGGTCGGATCGCTGCGGCTCGCCTCGAGCAAGGAGCGATTCGAGGAGCTCCAGCGCCAGGCGGGCTGGGCGAAGACGTTCGGGCTGCCCCTCGAGCTGATCACGCCCGAGGAGGCGCGGGCGAAGTTCCCGCTCATGACGCTCGACGGCGTCATCGGCGCAGTCTGGCTGCCGACAGACGGCTGGCTCGACCCGTCCGGGCTGGCCCAGGCGCTCGCGGCGGGTGCGCGCTCCCGTGGCGCGACGATCCGCCAGCACACCCGCGTCGTCGGGATCAACGTGACCGACGGACGCGTGCAGGGCGTCGAGGTCCAGGCCCGGGGCGGCGATCGGGAAACGATCGAGGCCGAGGTCGTTGTCAACGCCGGCGGCATGTTCGCGCCGGAGATCGGGCGGCTCGCGGGCGTGACGATCCCGATCATCCCGATGGCCCACCAGTACCTGTTCACCAACGCCATCGAAGGCGCAGTGCCCACGCTCCCGACGATGCGCGACCCGGACCGGCTGTGCTACTTCCGCGAGGAGGTGGGCGGGCTGTGCATGGGCGGCTACGAGCGCGACCCCATGCCCTGGTCGCTCGACGGCATCCCCGCCGACTTCAACCACCGGCTCCTGGAGCCAGACTGGCCGCGGTTCCACTCGATCATGGACGGAGCCATCAGCCGCGTGCCGGCGATCGAGAACGCGGGCGTGACCCGGATGATCAACGGCCCAGAGGCGTTCACCCCGGACAACGAGTTCATCCTCGGGGAGAGCGAGGTCCGCGGCTTCTTCGTCGCGGCGGGCTTCTGTGCCCACGGCATCGCCGGCACCGGCGGCATCGGCCAGCAGATGGCCCAGTGGATCGCGACCGGCGAGCCCGAGCTCGACCTGTGGAAGATGGACATCCGCCGGTTCGGTGGCCAGTACCGCTCGCAGAAGCTGACGCTCGAGCGGACGTACGAGAACTACGCGACCTACTACGACATCCACTACCCGAACGAGGAGCGGGTGGCCGGGCGGCCGCTGCGGCTCTCGCCGGCCTACGAGGACGTCGCCGCGCTCGGCGCGGTGTTCGGCGAGAAGTCGATGTGGGAGCGCCCCAATTGGTTCACCCCGAACGAGGAGGGTGGGGGAGTCTCGACCCGCGCCGCGCTCGAGGCCACGCGCCCGCGCGGCTGGGCGGGCGAGCACTGGTCGCCGGCGATCGGCGCCGAGGCGCTGGCAACGCGCCGGGCCGCCGCGCTGTTCGACGAATCGAGCTTCGCCAAGATCGAGATCGAGGGGCCGGCCTCGCTCGCCTTCCTGCAGCGCCTGTGCGCGAACGACGTCGACAAGCCCGTCGGGTCGATCACGTACACGTCGATGCTCAACCAGCACGGCGGCATCGAGTGCGACTTCACCGTCACCCGGCGCGAGGCCAGCCGGTTCCTGATCGTCACCGGGACCGCGTTCGGCAACCACGACCTCGGCTGGATGCTGCGGCACCTGCCCGACGATGGCTCGGTCCGGATCCGGGACGCCACCTCGGCGCTTGCGTGCTTCGGCATCTGGGGCCCGAAGGCGCGGGACATCCTCGCGTCGCTGACGAAGGACGAACTCTCCAACGAGGCCTTTCCGTACATGACCTCCGCGATGATCACGCTCGGCAGCCTGGTCGTCCTGGCGCTGCGCGTGACGTACGTCGGCGAGCTCGGCTGGGAGCTGTACGTCCCGAGCGAGTACGGCCGGGCGCTGTGGCGGACGCTCTGGGACGCGGGCAGCGAGCATGGGCTGGTCGCGGGCGGCTACCGCGCGATCGACGCGCTCCGGCTCGAGAAGGGCTACCGCGTCTGGTCGAGCGACATCACGCCCGAGGAGACGCCGTACGAGGCCGGCCTCGGGTTCGCGGTGAAGCTGGACAAGGGCGCCGACTTCATCGGGCGTGAGGCGTTGGTGGCGGCGAAGGCCGCCGGTCCCCGGAAGCGGCTGCGCTGCCTCGTGCTCGACGATCCGCGCTCGGTCGCGCTCGGCAACGAGCCGGTCCGGGTCGATGGCCGTGTCGTCGGCCGCGTGACCAGCGGCGGCTACGGTTTCGCCATCGAGCGATCGATCGCCTTCGCCTACGTGCCGCCCGACCAGGCGGCGATCGGCACGCGCGGCGACGTCGAGGTCTTCGGGGAGTGGATCGGGTTCGAGATCGTGCGTGAGCCGCTCTACGATCCGGATGGAGGGAGGATCAGGTCGTGATTCACGAGGCATCGCCCGAGGACACCGAACGGCGCGACGCGCTGGCGGGCAGGCTGTTCGAGGCTGCGCTCGGGGCGTTCGACCTGTTCACGATCCACCTTGGACTTGACCTGGGCCTGTACGAGTCGCTCCGACATGACGGGCCGGCGACGGCCGGCGAGCTCGCGAGGCGGGCCGGAATCGACCCGCGATACGCGCGGGAGTGGCTGGAGCAGCAAGCCGTCACGGGCATCCTCGAGGTCGACGACGTGGCCGCCGATGAAGCGGCGCGCCGCTACTCGCTCCCGGCAGGCCACGCCGAGGCGCTGCTCGACCCGGAGAGCCCCGCCGCCTCGCAGTCGATGTTGCGGTTCCTCGCCTCGGGTGCGCGGGTGCTGCCCGCCATCGTGGACGCGTATCGCACCGGCGCGGGCGTCGCCTGGGACGCCTACCCGGGAATCGTCACCGCGCAGGAGCTCGCAAACCGGCCGCTCTTCAGGCACGTGCTGGCGAGCGACTGGCTGTCCGCGATCCCGGATGTCCACGCCCGGCTCAGCTCGGCACAGGGCGCCCGTGTCGCCGATGTCGCGTGCGGCACGGGCTACTCCACGATCGCGCTGGCACGCGCCTACCCGACGGCAGTCATCGAAGGTCTGGATGTCGACCCCGAATCCATCGAGCGGGCTCGGGAGAACGCCCGGGTGGCCGGATTCGGCGAGGATCAGGTGCGCTTCCACCTGGTCGACGCGGCACGCCATGACCTCGACGGCCAGTTCGATCTGGCCCTCGTCGTCGAGGCGGTCCACGACATGGCCGACCCCGTCGCGGTGCTCGGCGCCGTCAAGCGACTGCTTGCCCCCGGCGGGACGGTCATCGTTGCCGACGAGGGGGTCGCGGAGACATTCACCGCCCCGGGCGACGAGATCGAGCGGGCGATGTATGGCTACAGCGTGCTGTTCTGCCTCCCGAACACGCGCGCCGAGCCCGGGTCCATCGCGACTGGAACGGTCATCCGACCCGACACCATGCGGCGCTATGCCACGGCTGCCGGCTTCTCGCAGGTGGCGGTCCTGCCGATCGCGCACGACGTCTTCCGCCTGTACCGCCTGGATCCGTGACCGAGGCGTCGTTCGGGCCGGAGTGGTCCGCAACCTTCCGGCGCGCCGCGGCGGGGGAGCTGCAGGGCTGGGTCGAGGCGGCGCTGGGCTGGTGCGACGCGACCGACGAGATCGCGATGCGCCACTTCCGGCGCGACCTGGAGATCACGCGCAAGCCGGACACGACGTTCGTCACGCAGGCGGACACGAGCGTCGAGCGGCTGCTCCGTGAGCGAATCGGGGCGACGTACCCGGCGCACGGCGTGCTGGGCGAGGAGTTCGGCACGGACGCGGAGGGCGCCGCGACGCGCTGGATCATCGACCCCATCGATGGCACCCACAACTACCTGCGCGGCGTGCCGCTGTTCGCGACGCTGATCGCGGTCGAGCGTGACGGCGAGCTCCAGGCCTCGGTCATCTCGGCACCGGCGCTGGGCATGCGCTGGTGGGCGTGGCGCGGCGGTGGCGCGTGGGCCCGGGGCGGCTGGTGGGGCGCCTCGCCCCAGCGGATTCGCGTGAGCGACATCGCCACGATCGGGGAGGCCCAGGTCCTGTACGCGAGCACGAACGAGCTCGAGTCGTACGGCCGTGCCCCCGGCTGGCGCGCCCTGCTCGCCCGGGCCTGGCGCGAGCGCGGCTTCGGCGACTTCTGGGGCTATACGCTGGTCGCGGAGGCCGCGGCCGAGATCATGGTCGAGTCCGACCTCTCGCCGTGGGATGCCGCGGCGCCGTTCGTGCTCGTCGAGGAGGCGGGCGGCTGCGCGACGGACTTCGACGGCAACCGATCGGTCTACAACCGCACGTTCCTCGCCACGAACGGTCGACTCCACGGCGAGGTGCTGGGGGTACTCTCGGCTCGAACGGAGGGTGCGACTCGATGATGGAGCGACCAGCAGGGGCAGTGCCTGAAACGGACCCCGGCGCCACGGGCAGCACTCTCGCCGGCACCGACCTCGCGCGTCGGGCCCAACTCCTCTCGACCGAGCACTGGAGCCTGTTGGCCACGCGCTCGATGAGCTGGAACGAGGCGTTCAGCCGAACGGGCATGTTCCTCTCCACCCTGTCCGCCGCGACCGTGGCCCTGGCCCTGGCTGGACCGGCGATGTCGTTCGGCTCCGTCTTCCCGCTGTTCGCGTTGGTCGTGCTGTCCGTGACGTTGTTCCTGGGTCTCGCGACCTATGTGCGCCTCGTGCAGGTGAACAACGAGGACCTGTACTGGGTCGCGGGCATGAACATCATTCGGGACGCCTATACGAAGCTGTCGCCTGGGATCGAGGCGGACCTCATCACCGGCCACGGACTCGGCGCGGATGCCATGGCTCGAACATTCGCGGCGGTCGATGTCACGACGAGCGTCTCGCCCTGGCACATGCTGATCACGACGCCAGCGGTGGTCGCGGTCATCTCGAGTGCGATCGCCGGCGTCATGGGGGGCCTCATCGCCGGCCAGACGGGAATGGCGGTCGAGGGCGCGATCGCGATTGGCGTCGGCGTCTTCCTGGCGGCGGTCGCACTGTTGATCGCCTACGGTCGCCGGGACGCCGATCGCTATATCGCCCGGGTCATGGAGAGCCGCGGGATCAGCACGCACCCTGGCCGCCGCAGCGGCGGGTAGCTGGCGCGCCGCTTCCCGGGATCGTCCTCAGGGTGTCGCGGGCGTGGCCTCCAGGATCGACCGAACGAGGTCATGCATCGTTGTCGGGTCGGGGGGATCGAGGGTGCCGGAGACCGTCAGACCCCAGGGAGAGCAGCGACCGTCCCATCGGGGCTCAGGCCGTTCGCGCGCGGGGGAAGTCCCTCGAAGCCTGGCGCCGCTGCACGACCGTGGACAGCGCAACCAGCCCGACCGCGGCCACGAAGATGATCGTGCCGATGACGTTGACCTGGACCGGTATCCCGATTCTCGCGGCGCCCCAGATGTACATCGGGAAGGTCACCGTCCGTCCGGCCGTGAAGTTGGTGATCACGAAGTCGTCGATCGACAGGCTGAACGCGAGCAGGCCCGCGGCCATGATCCCCGGCAGGATGAGCGGGAAGGTCACCTTCCAGAATGTCGTCCAGGGGTTCGCGCCCAGGTCCATCGCCGCCTCCTCGAGGTTCCGATCGAAGCCCGCGAGGCGAGCGCGCACCGTCACGACCACGTAGCTGATGTTGAACATGATGTGCGCGATCAGGATCGTCAGCTCGTTCAGCGGGAACAGCGGCGGCTTCCCGACCTGGACGTACAGCGTCAGCAGCGAGGCGCCGAGCACGATCTCGGGCGTGGCCATCGGGATGAAGATCAGCAGGTTGGCCGCGCCCTTGCCCCGGAAGTCGTAGCGCACGAGGGCCAGCGCCATCAGCGTCCCGATGATCGTCGCGACGATCGTGGAGGCGAACGCGATGCGCAGGCTCACGGCGAGCGCGTCGCCGAGCCCGGGCACGCCGAGCGGATTGAGCCAGTACTTCAGCGTGAACCCGTGCCATACGAGGTTGCTGCGCGACACCGGATCGTTGAACGAGAACATCGCGATCACCGCGACCGGGATGACCAGGTACACGATCACCAGGCCGACGTAGACGAACGGCAGATTCCGGCCGATCCAGCGGCTGCCCCGGACGGCGATCGACGCCGGCGGTCCGGCCAGCTCGAGCGAGCCCGTAACGGCGGCCATCAGCCCGGCACCGTCGGCGTCGTCACAGGCCGCGTCCAGCGGTCAGCTGCTCCGTGCCGAGGGCGCGGGCGTAAACGATCACCGCAATCAGGATGCCGGCCATCATGATGAAGCTGAGAGCCGCGGCGGTCGGGTAGTCGGCGTTGGTCAGGTAGCGCGACTGGATGACGTTGCCGATCATCGTCGTGCTCGGGTTGCCGAGGAGCGCGGCGTTCACGTAGTCACCGATCGCCGGGATCAGCACCAGCAGCGACCCGGCGAACACGCCGGGCATCGACAGCGGCAGGGTCACCCGGACGAACGCCTCGGAGATGAGCGTCGCGCCGATGAGCGCGCCGGCAACGGCGCCGATCACGAGCAGGGCGATGATCGGCATCTCGAAGATCCAGGCGAGCACCGCCAGCAGGCTGCCGCCGACGACGGCGCCGATGACGGCCCCGGGTCGCCGCCACGGTCCCGCGTACAGGTCACGCGCCGCTTCGATGAGCCGGAAGTCGATCTTCTCGAGCGCCACGTAGATCGGCAGCGTCATGAACGGCAGGAAGTTGTAGGTGATGCCCGAGATCACCGCGATGGGCGTGGCCAGGACGCGGAACTCCGGGGGGAGCAGGCCGATGTCCTTGAGCGGCCCGAGGGCGATCCCGTCGTCACCGAGGATGATCCGCCAGCTCACGGTCCGGAGGAGGAAGCTCGTGAAGAACGGCGCGATCACCAGGAAGATCAGGAGGTTCTTCCAGCGCCCGGCCTTGAACGCGATCGTCCAGGCCAGGGGGTACGAGACGAGGAACGTCAGGATCGTCGCGGCGACGGCGTACAGGATCGAGCGCGCGAACTGCTCCTGGTAGCGACCGATCGCCTCCGGATATGTCGTCCAGTTGTCGAGCGAGAAGGAGAAGCCCTTCTCGAGCGACCCCGTCCAGAACGAGCTGAGGAACATCTGGAACGCGGGGTACACGTAGAAGATCGCGAGCCAGAGCACGCCTGGCAGCAGGAGGAGCAGGGGCACGGGCAGCCGGCGCACGGAGCGCGCCGTCACGCTGCCCACCGGTGCGCCCAGGCCGCTCACCGCACGCCGCCCGCCGTCCCCAGCAAGGGGTGGACCCTGTTGCTCAGGCTCCGATGAGTGTCGAGAAGGCGTCGTTCATGTGCTGCTCTTCCTCTTCGGTCACGCTGCGGAAGCCGGTCACCTTCGCGTACATGTCCGCGGTCGGGAAGATCAGCGGGCTGTTCGCCAGATCGGTATCGATCTTGGCCAGCTCGTCCTTGGCGCCCTTGACCGGACAGATGTAGTTCACCCAGGCCTCGATCTGGGCGGCAATCGCCGGGTCATACACGAAATCGATCATCAGCTCGGCCGTGTACTTGTTCTTGGCGCCCTTGGGGATGAGCATGTTGTCGTACCAGAGGTTGCCGCCCTCGTCCGGGATGTGGAACCGCAGCGTCTCCTTGTCGGCCTGCTTCTGGATGATGTCGCCGGACCAGGCCATCGAGACCACGACGTCGCCCGAGACGAGGCTCTCGGCGTACTCGTTGCCAGTGAACGCGCGAACGAGCTTGGCGTCGACCGCCTTCTGGAGCTCTGCGATCGCCTGGTCGAACTGGTCGATCGTGAAGTCCTGGCGACTGAAACCGAGCTTGATCAGGGCGAACCCGACCGTGTCGCGCATCTCGGTCAGGTAGGTCATCCGACCCTTCCACTTCGCGTTCCAGAACTCGTTCACGCTGGTCAGGTCACCCGTGACCTTCTTGTCGAAGCCGAGGCCGGTCATGCCTGCCTGCCAGGGCGCGTGGTACTCGTTGGTCGGGTCCCAGTCGGGCGCCTTGAAGCCGTCCTCGAGGTTCTTGACGTAGTTCGGAACGTCGCCCAGGTCCATCTTCTCGAGCCAGCCCAGGCGAACGAGCCGTGCCGCCATCCAGTCGGTCAGCACGATGAGATCCCAGCCCGTGTCCTGCCCCGCATCGAGCGGCGCCTTGATCGTGCCGAAGAACTCGTCGTTGTCGTTGACCGCCTCGCTGTAGTTCACCTTCGTGCCGTACTTGGCCGTGAAGTCCTCGAGCGTCTTGTGCTTGGTCGGGTCGTTGTCGTCGGTATCGATGTACAGCGGCCAGTTCGCGAAGTTCAGCTCGGCGGCCGGTGTCGGCTTGGTCGTCGGGGCGACCGACGCCGCCTCCGTCGGCTCCGTCGTCGGCGGCGTGCCGGTCGGCGCCTGCGAGGCGACGCCGCCCGTGCCGCACGCGGCAAGGAACGCGGCGAAGCCCGCGAGCGAACCGCCGATGAGGACCTGGCGTCGCGTGATGATGCGGTCGAGGGGCGTCTGGTCCGCCATGTCGGTGCCTCCTGTGTGCGGGGGGTTCAGGCGACCGCGAGGTCGCCGGTCTCGGCTTCTGTGGGCGTGACCTGCGTGCCCGGCGCGTCCTCGACGACGAAGCAGTGCTCGGGCGACCAGGCCAGCGTGACCTGCTCGCCCGTGGCCCACAGCTCGGCCTTGGTGGCGCGCTGCACGTTCTGCTCGTAGACCATGACCCGGTGACCGTCGGCCAGGCTGACGATGTACTGGGTGCTCACGCCGAGGTATGAGGCGTCGGCGATCGTGCCCGGCGCCCGGTTCAGCGCAGCGGGGACCTCGTCCTTCGTCTCGAACAGGCGGATCTTCTCGGGCCGGACGCCGACGGCGAAGGAGCCGCTGTGGCCTTCCACGAGGGTGAGCGGAACGCGGATCGCCGAGCCGTCGCCGAGACGGAACCCGGCAAACCCATCCGCCGAGCCATCGCGGGTGACGGGCAGCAGATTCGACACGCCGAGGAAGCCGGCCACGAAGCGGGTCCTCGGTCGCTCGTAGAGGACCTCGGGGTCACCGAGCTGCTCGTACTTGCCGCGGTTCATGACGGCGATGCGATCGGACATCGTCATCGCCTCCTCCTGGTCGTGGGTCACGTAGACGAACGTGATCCCGACCTCCTGCTGGATGCGCTTGAGCTCGACCTGCATCTGCTTGCGCAGCTTCAGGTCGAGCGCACCGAGCGGCTCGTCGAGGAGCAGGACGGCGGGTTTGTTGATCAGGGCCCGCGCCAGTGCGACACGCTGCGCCTGCCCGCCCGAGATCTGGCCGGGCTTGCGTTCTTCGTACCCGGGCAGCTCGACGAGCTTGAGCATGTCCGTGACCCGCTGCTTCACCTCGGCACTCGGAACCTTCTTGCGCCGCAGCCCGAAGGCGACGTTCTCGTAAATCGTGAGGTGGGGGAACAGCGCGTAGTTCTGGAAGACCGTGTTGACGTTGCGCCGGTACGGTGGCAGCCACGTCACGTCCTGGCCGGCGAGCTCGATCTTGCCCGAGGTCGGCTGCTCGAAGCCGCCGATCATGCGCAGCGTCGTCGTCTTGCCGCAGCCGCTCGGGCCGAGGAGGCTGAAGAACTCGCCGTCGCGGACCTCGAGGTCGATGTGGTCGACCGCGACGACGCCCTGGTTGGGGTCCGAGCCCTCGATGTACTTCGCGACACGGCGCCCGGTCGCGTCGCCACCGAAGCGCTTGGTCAGCTGGACGAGACGGACTGCGACGTCAGCCACGCGGGCGGGCATCTCCTCTGGCGGGTCTCCTCCGTGTCCGTGGAGCGCAGCGGACACCGACCCGATGGCCGAGGATAGGCATCGCCGCGAAGGGGTGTCAATTCGCGGATCGCCGAGCGCCACCTCGCGGCGCCGTGCGAATCTCGCACTTCAGGGCCGCCAACGCTGCGAATTCCGACGGCCGGGTGGACCGGCCGCGCGAGCGGGCTCGCGCCCGGCCGCCATGCCGGCGGCGCCAGGGGCCAAGCCGGACTACGATATCGACGCGACCGTCGTCAGAAACGACACCCGGGTCCTCTGCCACCATCGGCGGCACGGCGAGGATCGGTGGGCGTTGGGGAGCGTGACGGTCCGCCGAGGAGCGACCGTCCGCATGCTGCAGATCACCGAGACCACCGTGATGGAGGCGCTCCGGCACGTCCAGGAGCCGGAGCTCGGGGGCGACCTCGTCACCCGGAACATGGTTCGGGACCTGCGCATCGACGGGGCGAAGGTCGCCTTCCAGATCGAGCTCACGACGCCGGCGTGCCCGCTCAAGGACGAGATCGAGTCGCGGGTCCACGCGGCCCTCGATCCGCTGGGCGTCGAGTCTGTGGACCTGACCTGGGGCGCCACCGTCCGCCGCGCCGCGCCGCGGACGGCCGAGCAGCTCCTGCCCGGCGTCAAGAACGTCATCGCCGTCGCAAGCGGCAAGGGCGGGGTGGGCAAGAGCACGGTCGCGGTGAACCTCGCGGTCGCCCTCGCGCGCGACGGGGCCGCGGTCGGCCTGCTGGATGCCGACATCACGGGCCCGAACGTGCCGCTCATGCTCGGCCTCGAGGGGCAGCCCCAGAAGTCCGAGGACAACAAGATCCTGCCGCTGACCCGGCACGGCGTGAAGGCGATCTCGATCCAGTTCTTCGTGCCCGCGGGCCAGCCGATCATCTGGCGTGGGCCGCTCGTTGGCGGCGCGATCACCCAGTTCCTGCGCGACGTCGACTGGGGCGAGCTCGACTACCTCGTGATCGACCTGCCGCCGGGCACGTCCGACGCCCAGCTGACACTGGCGCAGGCCGTGCCGGTCTCGGGCGCGGTGCTCGTGACGACGCCCCAGGAGGTCTCCCTCCTCGACGTCGAGAAGGCCCTCGCCATGTTCAAGCGGATGAGCGTGCCCGTGCTCGGGCTCGTCGAGAACATGACCGCGTTCATCTGTCCCCACTGCGGCGAGGCGACCGAGATCTTCGGCCGCGGCGGTGGCGAGCGCTTCGCGACGCAGAACCAGCTCGAGTACCTCGGCGGCGTCCCCCTGGACATCACCGTGCGCCAGGGCGGCGACGTGGGCGTGCCCGCCGTCGCGCAGCGTGAGCCGGGTCCCGCGGGGCAGGCATTGACCGGCATCGCGCGCACGATTGCCGCGCGCATGAGCGTCCGAGCGGCCGCGGCGGCGACGCAGCCCGTCCTGACCGTCTCCTAGTCGACGGCGACGCGCTCCGCCGCACCGGGCGGCACCCACGCCGGCATTGGCGGCGCCTCGACCCGGACGGCACCCGGATCGACGTCGACGACCATCCCCGGCACGGCCGGCTGGACCGGCACCCCGGAGGCGGCACACAGCTTCCGGATGATGTCCCGCCGCTCCGACCAGTAGTGGACGAGCAGGCCCTGGGCAACGCCCGAGCGCCGTACGTGGTCGATCGCCTCGGGGGTGTCGAGGTGGCCGCGCCGGGCATCGTCGGTCGAACCGTCCTCGAGCGTCGCCTCGAGGACCAGCACCTCGGCCCCTCGGGCGAGCTCGACGACCATGTCGGACGGACCCATGTCGCCGGCGTACACGACGCGCTCGCCGCGCGGGCCGACGATGTCCATCGAGTACGCCGGCACGTAGTGGCCGACGGCGTGGGGCGTCACGGTCAGTGGTCCGACCCGGAACGTCTGCCCTGACTCGTATTCCGTGACCGCGTAGGCCGGCTCGAAGAAGGCCTGGCGCTCGGCGATCGCGGCGGCGAGGTGCTCGAGCTTGTCGCGGCCGCCCGCGGGCAGGTAGACCGGGAGTGGCGCAGGCGCGGGCTCACCCCACGGAAAGCGGTAGCGCAGCGGCCCGATGTCGATCCAGTGGTCCGCGTGGAAGTGCCCGATGAACAGCGCGGAGAGGCGCGTCGCGGTCACGTACTGCTCGAGCTTGGAGGCGATCCCGGCCCCGATGTCGAAGAGGACGTAGGTGCCATCGGCTTCGACGAGGATCCCCGACTGCGCGCTGTCGCCGACCGGCCGTGCGCTTCCGGTACCGAGGATCGTCAGGCGCATGGCTCCTCCAGGCGGAATGCTGGCGACACGGTAGCGGGTCGGCAGCGGCGTCGTCTCACCTCGCGCCGTCGCCGCGCAGCTGCCGCAGGAGGATCGCGGCGGTTGCGATGGCCGCGCGGCCGCGCCCCAGCGGTCCGGCAAGGAAGACGACGCGCGTCTCGCGATGGCTGCCCTCCGGCGTGACCACCGCCACGGTCGCGGCGGTGTCGCCACCACGCTCGCGCGCCTCGGCTGCGACCCCGACCTCGCTGTCGCCGAGCTCACGAGCTCGCTCCGCGAGGTGCTCGAGCGTCGCGCGGTGGCCGTCGTCCGGCGAGGGCCGCCGGACGAGGGATTCCGTGAAGGCGAGCCGCTCGCCGAGGCCCTCGCCGAGGAGATGGGCGAGGGCGCCGCGCATCCCGATCTCGACCGTCGAGAGCCGCCAGCCGCGGGTGTCCAGCGCCTCGCGCAGCGCGTCCGGCCAGGTGGTCTCGCCGCGGGCCCAGATGTGTTCGCCGAGCAGCTCCACGATCTTCACTTCCGTGGTCGCGACGAGCGCCGCCGCATCCCGCGCCGCCTCCGCGTCCGCCGGCTCAGCGGCCTCGGCGTGCGTCCAGATGCGGATGTCGACCGCGTCGGCGCGAGCGTAGGTCGCGACCTGCGGCCGCGACCCGGCCAGCAGGTCGCCGATCAGGTCCGCGATCGCGGATTCGCCGATGCCGGTGAGCCGCAGCGTGACCGACGCCATCGACCGGCCGAGGCCGCGCGCCTCGAGCCGGGGAAGGACCCAGCCGGTCCACATCGGGCCCATCTCCCGGGGCGGCCCCGGCAGCGCGACGATGACCCGGCCGTCCGGCCGGTCGACCCACCAGCCCGGCGCCGTGCCGTTGTCGTTGGGGATCGACACGGCCGATGGGATCAGCCAGGCCTGCTTCCGGTTCGCGTCGGGGAACGGCAGCTTGCGGCGATCGAACAGGTCCCGGAGCCAGGCCTCGAGCGCCGGGTCAACGGTCGGCGTCTCGCCCACGAACGCGGCGATCGCCTCGCGCGTCAGGTCGTCCGGCGTCGGACCCAGCCCACCGGTCGAGACGACGAGCTCCGAACGCCCGAGGGCGTCGCCGAAGCCCCGTGCCACCGCTTCCAGCTCGTCGGGCAGGGCGGTCAGCCGCCCGACGACGACGCCCCGGCGCGTCAGGTCCCGGGCGAGGTCGCCCGCGTTGGTGTCGCGCGTCTCGCCGACCGTGAGCTCGGTACCGATCGAGAGCAGCTCGGCGGTGTGGATCGAGGGCATCGGGGGAGCGTAGTCGAACCGCTGCTACCATCGAATGTGCCCAGAAACCCCTCCGGAGGTGTCGTGGACGACCCGTCGACGAACCGCCCTGAAACCCCGAAACCGGCAGGCCGACCCGATCCCGAGCGGCCGCTCGGGCTCCGTGCCCAGGTCGGCGCGACGTTCGCTGCCGGGAAGCGCCTGTTCCGCGCCCATGTCGACCTCGCCAGGTCCGAGATGTCGGAGATCGTCGAGGAGGTCAAGCGGATGGTCGCCCTCATCGGCGCGGCCATCGGCGTGGTCGTGCTGGCGGGCCTCCTGTTCGGCATCGGGCTGTTCCTGTTCCTCGGCGAGTGGCTCTTCGGCTCCATCGGCTGGGGCGTGCTCCTGGGCACGCTGCTGCTCGTCGACGTCGCGGTCGTGCTCGTCCTGCTCGCGCTGGACATCAGGGGCGCGCGCCTCGGTCGCTCGTTGCTCGTGGCGCTCCTTGGCGGCATCGTGGTCGGGGTCGTCTTCGCGCTGGACCTGACGCATCGCGGCTGGACAGCGCTCGGTGACGCGGTTGCCTCGGCCTACGACCCGTCGACGCGGACGGTGCTGCTGGCGATGGGCGTGTCCGCTGCGGTTGTCGCCATCCTCGGGTTCCTGGCCACGATGCGCAACGGCGTGGGCGCCGCGATCGGCGGCGTGATCCTCGGGGCCATCGTCGGCGCGCTCATCGGCGGGTTGACGGTCATCAGCCTGCCGGCGACGGTCGGTGCCGCGCTCGGTGTGCTCGTGGCCCTGGTGCTGTGGCCGATCCTCGCCGCCCGCGACGTGATGCAGACCGGTGTCGACGGCGAGGCCATCATGAGGAGGTTCACGCCCGACGAGACCATCGGGCTCACGAAGGAGACGATCGAGTGGGTGCGCGCACGGATGCCGCTCGCGCCGAAGTCCTAGCCGCGCGCGAGGGCCTCGACGAGGAGCTCGTGCGACTCGAGGCCGCGGGCCGCGCGGCCGTCGACATCCCGGCGCGCCTGCGTCGCGAGCCGGCGAAGGTCCTCGGGACCGCCGGCGGCGCAGCCTTCCTGCTCCTGGGCGGCCCGAAGCGGGTGCTCAAGGGCGTCCGCAAGGCGATCCTCGGCGACAAGGCCGACATGCCCAAGTCGATGCTCCCGCCCGAGATCGAGAAGCAGCTCAGGAAGCTGGGGCCGGATGGCGCGGCGGTGCGCGCCACGCTCGAGCGCGAGTTCGCCGACTACCTCGACGAGAAGGCGCCCCAGCGCCGCGAGCGTGACCTGGCCGGGACGGCAGCGGTGCTGCTCGGCGGCGTCCTCAAGCCGGTGACCGAGCGGCTCGGGCGCCAGCTCGCCGAACGCGCCCTCGACCCCGACGGCTTCACCTTCGCGGAGGGGATGCGCCGCGCCCGCGCGCGGCGAGGCGGCACGTCCGGCAACGGCGCGGACGCGAACGGCTCGAGCACCAGGGGCTCGAACGGGGCGGGGCGCTGAACCGAACGCCACTCACGGCAGAGGCGAATCGCGGGTTCGATGCCTTGAGCCTGCTCGGCCGCGCCCGCGACGACGCCGTGATCGCCGTCGACGATGTGCGCAAGGCCTACGGCGACGTCAGGGCCGTCGACGGCGTCAGCTTCCAGGTCGCCAAGGGCGAGATCTTCGGGCTCCTTGGCCCGAACGGCGCCGGCAAGACGACGACGATGGAGATGATCGAGGGCCTCCACGCGCCGGACTCGGGCGAGATTCACGTCCTGGGCATGGACGTGCGCAAGTTCGCCACGCAGATCAAGAGCCGGGTCGGGGTCCAGCTCCAGACCGCCGCGCTGTACCCGCAGCTCACCGTCGCCGAGCTCCTGGCGCTGTTCGGCACGTTCTACGCGCCGTCCCGGCGCCAGCCGGTCGAGCGGCTCCTCGACGACCTCGAGCTCGGCGAGAAGCGCGACGCGCAGACGAAGAACCTGTCGGGCGGCCAGCGCCAGCGGCTGTCGGTCGCGCTCGCCCTGGTCAACGATCCCGAGGTGGTCTTCCTCGACGAGCCCACGACCGGCCTCGACCCCGCTGCTCGGCAGGGCCTGTGGAGCGTCGTGCGCCGGCTCAAGGGCGAGGGCCGGACGATCCTGATGACGACCCACTACATGGAAGAGGCGGAGGCGCTGTGCGACCGCCTCGCGATCATGGACCACGGCAGGATCCTCGACAGCGGCACGGTCGACGACCTGATCGGGCGCCGGTTCCGGGAGCGCGGCGTCCACTTCGGGCGGGCGGGCGCGCCGGACGAGGAGAAGCTCCGGGCACTGCCCGGCGTCTCCCGGGTCGCGTACGAGGAGGACGAGGTCGTCCTGTACACCAGCGACGTGCCGTCGACGATCGGCGCGCTGCTCGGGCTCACCGGCCGAGCCCGGACGGAGCCGGCCGACCTGATGATCCGGCGGGCGAGCCTCGAGGACGTGTTCCTCGAGCTCACCGGCCGCGCCCTGCGCGACTAGCTCGGCCGAAGACCGTCCATGCGCATGCTCGCCGCGCTCAGCGTCGCGAACCTCAAGAGCTTCACCCGCGATCGCGCCGCGCTGTTCTGGACGCTCGCCTTCCCGGTCGTGTTCGTGATCCTGTTCGGGACGATCTTCTCGGGCGGCGATGCGCGGTACGGCCTGGCCTGGGTCGATCAGGACGGCTCGCAGACCTCGACCGCCCTGCGCTCGGCGTTCGCTGCCAACGCGCCCGTCGAGCTCACGGACGGGACCCTGGAGGAGTCGAAGGCGAGGATGCTGTCGGGCGACGTCGACGGCATCGTCGTGATCCCCAGGGGCCTCCAGGCGGTCATCGACGCGGCCCAGGCGGGCCAGCATCCGGATCCGGTCGAGGTCACGGTCATCACCGACCCGAGCCGCTCGAACACGGCGCTCGCGATCCAGCAGATCGCGACCGGCCTGGTGATGGCCTCGAACCTGCGCCTGTCGGGTGCCTCGCCATTGCTGACCGTGCTGTCCGACTCGCTCCAGACCAACCAGCTCAACAGCGTCTCGTTCTTCGTGCCGAGCATCCTGGCGATGGCCCTGATGCAGCTCGGCGTGTTCGCGTCGATCCCGTTGGTCCAGCAGCGCGAGAAGCTGATCCTGAAGCGGCTCAACGCGACGCCGCTGCCGCGCTGGGTCCTCGTCGGCTCGAACGTCGCCGTGCGCCTCGTCATCGCCGCCGTCCAGACGGCGCTCATCCTGGGCATCGGCGTCGTGCTGCTGCACGTCGAGGTCGTGGGCAACCCCATCGCCATCGCAGGCTTCGTCATCCTCGGGGCGTTGGCGTTCACCTCGATCGGCTATGTCATCGCCTCGTTCGCCCGGACGGAGGAGGCGGCGAATGGCATCACCAGCGTCGTCCAGTTCCCGCTGATGTTCCTGTCCGGGATCTTCTTCCCGCTCGAGATCCTGCCGTCGTGGCTCAAGTCGATCGCGACGTTCATGCCGCTGACGTACCTGGGCGACGCGCTCCGCCAGACGATGGTCGGCGGCACACCGTTCGTGCCGCTGTGGGTCGACTTCGCCGTCCTCGCCGGATGGCTCGTCGTGACCCTCGGGATCTCGGCGCGCTTCTTCCGCTGGCAGTAGGCGAACCGGGGCGCTGTCGACCGCCGAGCCCTCGCCTACGCCGAGGCCTTCGCGCGGACCTCGCTCGCGGTCGGCGCCCGCTCGGGAGCCGGCACGGCGGTTTCGCCGGCTGATGCCTGGCCCGCCTTCGGGCTGACGAGGTACCACGTCTCCAGGGCGCCCTTGCCCTTGACCTCGATGGTCCCGCGCCGCTCGCACTCGAACTCGTCCTTCAGCAGGTCGTAGGTAGCGCGCGTGATCTGGATCTGGCCGGGCACGCCGTGTGACTCCATGCGGCTCGCCGTGTTCACCGCGTCGCCCCAGAGGTCGTACAGGAAGCGCTTGCGCCCGATGACGCCGGCGACGACGGGCCCCGAGTTGATGCCGATCCGGAGCTCCAGCCCGAGGTCGCCGACCGCGTCGGCGTCGCGCATCGCCTCGCGCATGTCGAGGGCCATCAGCGCGAGGGCCCGGGCATGGTCCGGCCTGGGATTGGGCACGCCCGCGGCGACCATGTAGCAGTCGCCGATGGTCTTGATCTTCTCGAGACCGTATCGCTCCGCGAGCGAATCGAAGTGGCTGAACAGTCGGTCCAGGAGGCCCACCACCTCCGGCGCCGAGAGGCGCTGGGACAGCGGCGTGAAGTCGACGACGTCGGCGAACAGGATCGAGGCCGAGCTGAAGCTGTCGGCGATGGTCCGGCTGTCGGTCTTCAGCTTCTCGGCGATCGATTTCGGCAGGATGTTGAGCAGCAGGTTCTCGGCCTTGTCCTGCTCGATCCGCAGCGCGGCCAGCGCGTCGTGGCGCTGCTGCGCGAACAGGGCGAGGAGCGTGAACACGATCGTCCCGCCCACAGCCACGTTGAGCACGAGCATCAAGGTCGAGAACCACTCGGGTACCGACGTCGTGACGTCGAGGACGCTGCCGGCCACGCCGCAGGCGACGAAGATCGCAAGGAACGCGACGTACCAGCGCACGCCCGACGCCACGCCGCGGAAGACCAGGGCTCCGAGTGGCGCGAGGATCGCCCACAGCCCGACGCCACCCGCCGGCAGGACGCCGCCGAGCCAGATCATCGAGATGGTGGGCAGGAACAGGATCGAGAGGAGCTGTACGCGCAGGAACGCCTCCGTGTTCCGGTTGCGCGCGAACACGACGATCGAGGCGACCGAGATCACGAAGTAGACGAATGCGAGCCAGCCGGTCCAGCTCCCGAACGCGAGGTACAGCAACCACCAGACGAGCGAGATCGGCAGGATGAGCAGCGCGATGAGGACGAGCAGCGCCTTTCGGAGGCGAGCCTCCTCATCGTCCGCCGGATTCGCCCCGATGCGGGCGACGCTGTCGATGACGGCGCTCAGGAAGCCCGGCATTCGCATGAGGCAGCGAGGATAGGATTTCCGCGGGCGAGTGGCGGAATGGCAGACGCGCCGGCCTTAGGAGCCGGTGCCGCGCAAGCGGCGTGAGGGTTCGACCCCCTCCTTGCCCACCAGGCGGTGAGCTCATCCGCACGCCTGGCTGCGTTGTCGGCTGCGCCCCGCCGCTCACGCACCTGCACGTGCGCTCACGACGGGTGCTCGCCGTCGCCTTGCCAAGCGCACGGCTGAGCTGACCGGCGTGTCGTGGCCACTCGGGTGGCTGGTGACGCCGTGCACCGCATCGTTGGTCGGTTCGCCGCAAATCGTTCCGGTCCGGGGCGGTCCGGAGTAGTCTCGGCACATGCGCCGGCGTCCGCCTGCCCTGCTCGTTCTGGCCCTGGTCTTCGCGCTGCTCGCCGCCCTGCCCGCGCTCGCCGCGAAACCCTCACAGGCGCCGGGACAGACCAAGGACAACCAGAAGGCAAACGAGGCGCCGATCACCCTCACCGGCACGATCGACGTGGCGAGGGATGCCGACGGCAGGGACACCTACTCGATGACGACGGGCGGCAAGACGTACACGCTCGAGGCGGGCCCGCCCTGGTTCTTCGGTGACAGCCACCCGCTCAAGCCGTATGCCGGCAAGTCGGTCACGATCGTCGGGGAGGTCGCCGAAGGCTCGACCGAGGTCGACGTCCAATCAGTCAACGGCACGGCGCTCCGTGCGCCCGGCAAGCCACCGTGGGCCGGCGGCTGGCGGCGGGTCGGCTCGATCCACCCGGGCTGGTCGCAGGACAAGGTCGACAGGATGAAGGCCAGGTTCGGCGACTGCTTCCCACCCGGCCAGTGCAAGGACAAGTCGGCCAGGGGCGCGGACGAGCCCGAGGAGTCCGCAGCCCCCTAGGCGGCTGGCGCGAGGATCCGGGCGGGGGAGGGATCGGCCCCCGCTACCTATACTCGACGGGATGAATGTCACCGTGACTCCGGCGCCCCGGAGCTCGCTCAGCGTGCGCGTCGAAGTGCCCACCGAGCGCCTCGATTCGGCCATCGGCGAGGCCGTCCGCCACCTGTCGCAGCGCACGAAGATCCCCGGCTTCCGGCCCGGCAAGGCGCCGCGTGGCGTGATCGAGGCCGTGGTCGGCAAGGACGCGGTGCTTGAGGAGGCGATGGACCATCTCGTCCAGCGCGCCTACCGCGAGGCGCTCGTCGAAAAGGAGATCCTGCCGCTCACCCAGGCCGAGGTGAACGTCGAACAGGGGGTCGAGGGCAAGCCCCTCATCTTCACGGCGACGGTCCAGGTCCGGCCCGAGGTCAAGCTCGGGGACTACCGCAACTTCAACTTCAAGCCCGAGATCGAGTCGATCGACGCGGACAAGGTCCAGAAGGTCGTCGACGAGCTGCGCGACCAGAACGCGAGCCTGTCGCCGGTGGAGGACCGTGGCGCGAAGAACGGCGACTATGCGGTCATCGGCTACACGGGCACCCGCGACGGCGTTCCGTTCGAGGGCGGCTCGGCCGAGCGGATGCCGCTGATCATCGGCGAGGAGCGCCTGATCCCGGGCTTCGAGGCGAACCTCCTGGGGCTGCGCCCGGGCGAGACGGCCGGCTTCGACATCGCCTTTCCCGAGGACTATCCGGAAGCGACCCTCGCGGGCAAGCCGGTCCATTTCGACGTCGAGCTCAAGGAGCTGCGCGAGAAGGACCTGCCGCCCGAGGACGACGACTTCGCCCGATCCATCGGCAAGTTCGACGACCTGGCCGGGCTCAAGTCCGAGGTCAAGGCGCGCCTCGAGCGCAACGCCCTCGATCACGCGCGACACGACTTCGCCGACAAGATCATCGAATACGCGACCGCGAACGCGACGCTCGACCTGCCCGACGTGCTGATCGACCAGGAGGTCGAGATCATGCACGACGAGCTGCGCAGCTCCCTGGCCCGGCAGGGGATCGACGAGGCCGCGTACCTCAAGGCCACCGAGAAGACGGAGGCGGACCTGCACGCCGACTTCCGACCCCGCGCCGAGAAGCGCGTCAAGGTCCTGCTCGTGCTCTCGAAGATCGCCGAGGACGAGGGCCTCGAGATCCCGGACGGCGACGTCGAGGCCGAGGTCCGCACCGCTCGGCAGCGCTACGGCAACGATCGGAAGACGATGGCCTACTTCGAGTCGGAGCGCGGCCGCAGCTTCATCCGCAGCACGCTCCGTCGGAGCCGGCTCGTCGAGAAGCTGGTCGACGAGTGGCTGACCGCCCATCCCGATCACCCGGCGCTGCCACATCTCGAGGACACCGAGCCGGTGTCGCTCGACAACGCCGACTCAGAGGCGGCGATCGAACCGGCCCGGCCGGCCGGCGCCGCACGACAGTCGAAACCCCGTCGAACCCCAGTGGCGGCCCGCGGCCGCTAGGCGATCGAAGCCAACCCAACCTGCCTCGCAGGCGCACAGGAGAACGCCCACATGCTCGTGCCGATGGTCATCGAGTCCTCCAGCCGGGGGGAGCGCGCCTACGACATCTATTCCCGGCTGCTGAAGGAGCGGATCATCTTCCTCGGCGACGTGATCGAGGACCACCTCGCGAACCTGATCATCGCCCAGCTCCTGTTCCTCGAGTCGGAGGACCCCGAGAAGGACATCAGCCTGTACGTGAACTCCCCGGGCGGCGTCGTCACGGCCGGCCTGGCGATCTACGACACGATGCAGTACCTGCGCGCGCCGGTGAGCACGATCTGCATCGGCCAGGCCGCGTCCATGGCGTCGGTGCTGCTCGCGGCCGGCGCCAAGGGCAAGCGCTACGCGCTGCCGCACTCCCGGATCATGATCCACCAGGGGTCGGGCGGTTTCCGGGGCGCTCCCCAGGACGCGATCATCCAAATGAAGGAGTGGGAGACGCTCGTTGCGCTGAACCACCAGATTCTCGCTCGCCACACGGGCCAGTCACTCGAGAAAGTGACGGCTGACACCGAGCGCGACCGGTTCATGGGTCCCGATGAGGCGAAGGACTATGGCATCATCGATGCGGTCTACAACCTGCAGGGGTCGTCGCTGATCGCACAGGCCCACGACGCCGGACTGTCCGGCGGCGAGGGCTCGAGCGTCACCGAACCGGCGGAAGCCGCGGCACCTGAGGCGGAGCAGCAGCAGAAGAAGTCGAAGTCCTGACCCAGCGATCCAGCCGGGCGGGCCGGAGACCGGCAGGCGAGGGAATCGGTTGAGCACCACGGGCGGGAGCAAGGGCACCAAGGTCCCGTATCGCTGCTCGTTCTGCGGCAAGAGCCAGGAGCAGGTCCGCAAGCTCATCGCGGGCCAAGGCGTCTACATCTGCGACGAGTGCATCAACCTCTGCCAGGAGATCATCGAAGAGGAGATGCTCGAGCAGCCGAAGACCAAGCCGGCTGCCGCGAAGCTGCCCAACCCCCGCCAGATCAAGTACGCCCTCGACCAGTACGTGATCAGCCAGGAGAAGGCCAAGAAGGTCCTCTCCGTGGCGGTCTACAACCACTACAAGCGGGTCAACGCCGGTCACGCGGTCGACGAGGTCGAGCTCCAGAAGTCGAACGTCCTGCTCGTCGGTCCGACCGGTTCCGGCAAGACGCTGCTGGCCCAGACCCTCGCCCGCGTGCTGGACGTGCCGTTCTGCATCGCCGACGCGACCTCGCTGACCGAGGCGGGCTACGTCGGTGAGGACGTCGAGAACATCCTCCTGCGGCTGATCCAGGCGGCCGACTTCGACGTCGCACGCGCCCAGCGCGGGATCATCTACATCGACGAGATCGACAAGATCGCGCGCAAGGCCGACAACCCGTCGATCACCCGGGACGTGTCCGGCGAAGGCGTGCAGCAGGCACTCCTCAAGATCCTCGAGGGCACGGTCGCGAACGTGCCGCCCCAGGGCGGGCGCAAGCACCCGCACCAGGACTTCATCCAGATCGACACCACGAACGTGCTGTTCATCTGCGGCGGCGCGTTCGACGGGCTCGAGAAGATCGTCGAGGAGCGGGTCGGGAAGCGCTCGATCGGGTTCGGCTCCGAATCCGCGGCCGTCGGCTCGGTCGAGCGGGGCAAGATCCTCGAGAAGCTGATGCCCGAGGACCTCCTCAAGTTCGGGCTCATCCCCGAGTTCGTCGGCCGGCTGCCGGTCATCGTGACCCTCACGGCGCTGACAGCAGCAGACCTCGTCCGGGTCCTCACCGAGCCGAAGAACGCCATCGCCCGGCAGTTCCAGAAGTTCCTCCAGCTGGACAAGGTCGAGCTCGTGTTCACACCCGGCGCGCTGCAGGCCGCGGCGGACGTGGCGCTGGACCGCAAGACGGGCGCCCGGGCGCTGCGCTCGATCGTCGAGGAGGCGCTCCTCGAGGTGATGTACGACATCCCGGAACGAGCCGAAGTCCGGAAATGCATCATCACCGAGGAGACGATCCGGTCCGGACGGCTCCCGCTCCTGCTCACCAAGACCGAGGTCGAGAAGGGCGTCGACGAGACGAACTACGAGGACTGGCTCGCCGAGCAGGGAGCGACCGCCTAGTCCGTGCCGACGCCCTCCGTCGGCGTGCACGGCGCTCTCGTCGCACTCGTCGCGCTGCTCGGGCTGTCGTTCCTCGTCGATCCCTGTGGTGGGGGAGGCGACCTCTGCCTCGGCGGTGTCGTCGGCCTGATGGCGCTCGCGGTCGCCGGGTTCGGGATCATCGGGCTCGCGGCCTGGCGGTTCGGAGGGCGCGCCTCGCCGCTCCTCGTGCTCGACTGCCTGCTCATCGCGGTCCTGGGGCCGAGCGCCGTCGCGGCGTCGGGCTATGGGCCGGCGAACCTCACGACGCTCGGACTGGTGGCCGTCGTGCTGCTTGCGGTCGTCGGAGCGGCGCTCGCCGGTCGAGCCGTCGCGCCGCACCGAGTCGAGGCCATCCTGGCGCTGGTGGTCATGGCCGGCCTCGCGACGCAGCGCGATGCGGGCGGCATTGGCGTGGCGATCGTCGGCCTCATCGCCCTTGCGCTGGGCTGGTTCCTCGCGCGAACGGTGTCACCCGCGGCGCTTGCTGCGCCTCCGTTGGCGCCCGAGCACGCGACCCCCCGAGCAGATCTGCCACGTGACCCGCCTTCTTGTGCATGAACGCCGCGTCCATGGCCCCGGTCCCGAATAGACCGTCGCGGAGCGGTACAGGCTCAGCGAGCGGCGCCGGACGCGGCCTTCCGCTTGCGAGGGGATTGGAGGGCTGCGGGGAGCTGCTCCTCGATCGACGGTTTGCCGCGGGGCCCGAGTGAGCCCGCAGCGGCCTTCGTACCATTCCCGCCCTTCGGGGCTCGAGCCCCGTTCGAGCCGTGTGCGCCGTTCGACGCGCGCGGCCCGCCCGAGCTATTCGCCGCCGCAGCGCCCTTCGCCGCGCACGAGCCGTTCGTCGCCCGAGCGCGCTTGCGGGCCGGCGCGGCAGCGGGTGCGGCGACGAGCGCGAGGCGTGCGGCCGCGGGCAGGTGCGTGCCGTCGCCGATGAGGGTGACGAACAGATCGACCAGGTCCGGGTCGAACTGGGTCCCGGCCTGCCGCTGGAGCTCACCGATCGCCTGGATATGTGACATCGCCGCGCTGTACGGGCGGTCGGAGATCATCGCCTCGTACGCGTCGGCGATCGCGACGATGCGCGACCCGATCGGGATCTCGGCGCCGGCAAGGCCGTGCGGGTAGCCGCGTCCGTCGAACCACTCGTGGTGATGCAGCACGATCGCGGCGGCGTCGCGGATCGACCCGGCCTGCTCGAGCACGATCTGGCCGATCTTGGGGTGCTCGACGATCGTTCGCCACTCGGGCGGCGAGAGCGGGCCGGGCTTCGACAGGATCTCGTCGGGGATCGCCAGCTTGCCGAGGTCGTGGAGCAGGCTGGCGGTCCGGATGCGCTCGATGTCACCGTCCGGCAGCCCGATCGCGCGGCCGAGCTCGGCCGAGAGGTCGGCGATCAGCTGTGAGGCGCCGCCGGCCCAGCCGGCGCGCTCGGCGAGGGCGCCGAGGAGATGCTCGTTCGACGCCTCGAAGGCAGCGCGGGCGATCTTGGTCGCCTCGTTGCGCGCCCCTGCCCCGATCGTCGCGCGGCTCAGGCTGCTGTAGTCGTCGAACGGCCGGTGTGCCTGGACCTGGTCGCGACCACGCTCCTTGGCCTCGTACAGGGCGCCGTCGGCCTCCCGCAGCAGGCCGTCGATGTCGATGCTGCGCGCGCCCAGGTGCCCCGCCACGCCGATGCTGATCGTGACCCGGATCTCGACCGCGCCGGTCGCAGTCTCGACCACCAGCGGCATCCGGCCGACGACGCGACGCAGGTTCTCGGCGCTCGCGAGCCCGCCGTCGAGGTCGGTCTCCGGCATCACCAGCAGGAACTCCTCGCCGCCGTACCGGCCCAGCGAATCGACCGCGCGAATCGTTGATCGGAGCGCCGCCGCGACGTGGCGCAGGACGTCATCGCCCATGGCGTGCCCGTAGGTGTCGTTGATCCGCTTGAAGTGGTCGATGTCGATGAGGGCGACGGTCAACGGGCGCTCGTAGCGGTTCGACCGTTCGATCTCCGCACCGAGGAACTGGAGGCAGGCCAGCCGGTTGAGCAGCCGGGTCAGCTGATCCGTCGCGGCGATGGATTCGACCTCGGCGATACGAGCCGCGAGCCGGTTGAGCGCGTCGTCGAGGACGGGATCGGCAAAGCGCACTGATTTGGCCGATGGCTGGCCGCTCGCGGCCTGGGCGAGACGATCGGCCAGGCGCGCAACCTGGCGGGCACGCCGCCGGCCGACGACGAAGGAGAAGGCGAGGGCCCCGAGGACGGCCCCGAGCGCGAGGAACGCGATGTCGGAGAGGGTGGTGAGTGTCAGCGGCAACGCGTCGTGGGTCCCCCGGGATGCTGTCGGCGGTCGGAGCCGTCAGGGCGCCGAGCCTCCAGCCGGCCGGTGCCCTGCGACACGAACACTACGGTGCGGTGCGCGACGGCCGGGATAGCCCAAAGGTCCCGCCGCGGGCTCTGCGTGCCATCAGTTGCGACCGCCTAGGATCGGGCCGTGACCAACGCCGAGCCCTCCCTCGACGCCGGCGCGCTGGGGACGCGCTTCCCAGCCGACTTCCAGTGGGGAGTGGCAACCTCGGCCTACCAGATCGAAGGCGCGACCGCCGAGGACGGCCGAGGGCGCTCGATCTGGGACACGTTCTCTCGCGTGCCGGGCGCCATCGCCGACGGCCTGACCGGCGACGTCGCGTGCGACCACTACCACCGGTTCACAGAGGACGTCACGCTCATCGCGGGGATCGGTGCGCGGGCGTACCGGTTCAGCATCAGCTGGCCGCGGGTCCAGCCCGACGGCATCGGCGCGGCCAACGAGCGCGGCCTCGACTTCTACGACCGCCTGGTCGATGCCCTGCTTGCCGCGGGCGTCCAGCCGCTCGTCAACCTGTTCCATTGGGACCTGCCCCAGGCCCTCCAGGATCGTGCTGGATTCGCCAATCCGCAGATCGTGGGTTGGTTCGCCGATCACACCGCGCTGGTGGCGTCGCGACTCGGGGATCGCGTCTCCGACTGGATGACCTTCAACGAGCCGGCGGTGTTCGCCTTCCTGGGCCATGCCGACGGCGCGCACGCGCCGGGCCTGCGCGACTGGCCGACCGCCCTGCGGGTGGCCGACAACCAGCTGCGCGCCCATGCTGCCGCAAGCGCGGTCATCCGAGCGCAGGTTACGGGCGCGCGAATCGGTGTCGCCTTCGACGTGAACCAGGTCGTTCCCGCGACCGACACGGACCGGGACAGGCGTGCCGCCGCGCAGTGGAGCTCGGCTCGCGACGCCTGGTTCCTCGATCCGCTGTTCGGCCGCGGCTATCCACAGCTCGGGCGGGAGGCCCACCGGGCCGCGGGCCACCTCGAGGGGATCGAGCTGACCGATCCACCGGCGGGCGACCTCGACTACCTGGGGCTGAACTACTACCGCCGCGACGCCGTGCGCTCACTGTCGGATCGTGTCTTCGACTGGGGGATCGGGCCCAGACCGAACACGGAACAGACCCAGATGGACTGGGAGGTCGCGCCCGACGGCCTGCTCGACGTCCTCCTGAAGCTCCAGCGCGAGTACGCGCCGCGCGAGATCGTGATCACCGAGAACGGCGCCGCGTATCCCGATACCGTCGGCCCCGACGGCCGGATCCGCGACGAGGGTCGCATCCGCTACCTGGCCCGGCACGTCGCTGCCATTGCCGACGCCCTGGCGGCGGGCGTCCCGGTGCGCGGCTACCACGTCTGGTCGGTCCTCGACAACTACGAGTGGAGCTTCGGCTACACCCGCCGCTTCGGCCTCATCCACGTCGACTTCGCGAGCCAGCGCCGGACGCCCAAGGACAGCGCCGGCTGGTACGGGAGGCTCATCGCGGCCGGGCGCTGACGATCCCGCACGCCGCCAACGGCACGGCGCGCGGCCCAGCCAGGGCCGCTCGGCCGCCGGCTATTTGACGGAGCCGGCCAGGATCCCTCGAACGAACGCCCGCTGCAGGGCCAGGAAGACGCCCAGGGGCACGATCATCGTCAGGAACGCGCCCGCGGTCAGCAGGTGCCACGCGCCGCCCCGCGGGCCGATCATGTTGTACAGCGCCGTCGGCATGACCTGCACGTCCCGGCCGGGTCCCAGGAACACCAGGGCGACGAGGAGGTCGTTCCAGACCCACAGGAACTGGAAGATCGCGAAGGCGCCCAGCGCGGGAATCGACAGCGGCAGCACAAGCCGGATGAACGTCTGGAAGGCTGACGCGCCATCGATCGACGCCGACTCGAACAGGTCGCGGGGTAATTGCGACATGAAGTTGTAGAGCAGGAAGATGGCCAGCGGCAGGCCGAACGCGGTGTGCGCCAGCCAGATCCCCAGGAACGTCCCGTACAGCGAGGCGCCGCTGTAGATCTTGAGGATCGGGATCAGCGCCATCTGCAGCGGCACGACGAGCAACGCCACGACGACGATGAACAGGGGGCCGCGGCCCGGAAACGGGATCCACGCGAAGGCATACGCGGCGAAGGCCGCGATGGTGATCGGGATCACCGTCGACGGGATGGTGACGATGAGGCTGTTCAGGAACGCCGCGCCCATGTTGTCGCCGGAAAGGACATTCGCGTAGTTCTGGAGCGTCCACTGGTCTGGCTGGAATGCGTTCACCAGGCCTTCCCACCAGCCGGTCTTGGTGATCAGCTGGGGGTTCCGGAACGAGGTGACCAGGAGGCCGGCCGTGGGCAGCGTCCACAGGAAGCAGATGACCAGCACGGAGATCCGCAGCGGCAGGCTCTGCAGCAGCGGCGCGCGCCAGAAGCGGCTTCCGGATTTGGTCCCGACCACGGCCTTGGCAGAGACTGCCATCACATCGCCGCCTGACGTCGGAAGTTCCGAAGGTTGAGGACCATCACAGGCAGGACCGCGATGAACAGGACCGTTGCGAGGGCGGCTGCGCGCCCGTCGTTGAAGAACTGGAACATCTCCTGGAACATGCGCACGGCGACCACGTTGTCGTGGTTCAGCCCGCCGCTGACCGAGAAGACGATGTCGAAGATCTTCAGCGTGGCGATGGCGACCGTCGTCGTCACCGTGACGATCGAGCCGCGGATCAGCGGGATGATGACCCCGAAGAAGATCTGGCGCTCGCTCGCGCCATCGAGCCGCGCCGCCTCGAGGACCTCCACCGACACCCCCTTGATCGCCGCTGACAGCACGACCATGGCGAAGCCGGTCTGGAGCCAGATCATGATCAGCATCTCGGCCGGCAGGTTGATCGGGAAGGTCGTCGCCCAGGCGACAGGCTTGTTCCCGAATGCCGTCCAGATCGCATTGAGCAGACCGAACTGGGGCTGGCTCGGTGGCTGCACCGCGTAGACGAACTTCCAGATCACCGTCGCGCCGACGAGCGAGATCGCGAGCGGCGTGAAGATGAAGACCTTGGCCAGCGACTCTCGCCGGATGCGGTCGAACAGGGCGGCGACCAGGAGGCCCAGGCCAACGCTGCCGGCGGTCGCCACGACCAGCCAGATGACGTTATTCCGAAGGATCTCGAGGAACTCACCTTTCCCGAGGCTTGCCCAGTTGTTGAGCGTGAACGCGCCCTTCGGGTCGAAGAAGCTGGAGATCACCGTGGACACGGCCGGGTAGACGAGGTAGATGGTCAGGAGCACCACGGCCGGTGCGATGAAGACCCACGGAATGACCCGGTCCCGGACCTTGGGCGGGAAGCGCTCGACGATCGTGCTTGCGCCCGTGAACAGCAGCCAGATGCCGCCGACCCCGACGACCAGCGCGATCACCGCGAGCACGAGCTTGGCGATGAACTGATCGCCCTGGCCGTTCCGGAGCGCCTCGGCGCCGGCCGAGTTGCCGAGCATGTCGTAGATCGAGGCCAGGAGGTTCTGGCCGCCATGAGGGTCGATCAGGACCGTCACCCCGAGGGCGGCGAACACCAGCCCGATCAGGCTGGCGACCAACACCCATCGCGGCGTGCCGTATGCCCCCGAGGCGGAAACTTGCGTACGGTCCAGCGCCACCTGGCCTCCCTCCGCGGAATCTGGCCGGAATGGTAGCGGGGCGCCTCACCGTCGGTGTGGCGCCCCGCGAGCTAGCCGATTGCCACGACGTGCTGCCCTACTGGGGCCAGCTCTCGTCGATGCTCTTCAGCACGGCATCCGTGTTCGAGCCGTTGCTGTTGGCCCAGTCGGAGATGCCGGTCCAGAACGAGCCCTGGCCGACGGCCGGGGGCATCAGGTCGGAGGCATCGAACAGGATCGCGGTCGCACCGCTGGCGATGTCGTTCGCGACCTTCAGCTTGTAGTTGCCGGCGTACCACTCGGCCGGCACCTTGACGTTCGGGGAGAGGACGCCGACGGTCTTGATCCAGCCCTCGAGGCCCTCGGGCGTGGCCAGGAACTCCGCGAAGGCGCGGACCTCCGGGCGGTCGTTGAGGACCATGAACGAGTCAGCCGAGCCCTCGGCGCCCTTGAACGTGTCGGAGATGTTCGGGAACGGGAAGATCCCGATGTCGCCGTCGTCGCCGATCTTGTACTTCGAGTCACCACCGTTGACGCGGCGATCCGGGAAGAAGTCCGGGCCGTACCAGACGGGGATCTTCTGCATCCAGCAACCCGGCGTCGCCGTGTCACCGTTGAACATCGGATCCATGACGGTCTTGAGGTCGTTGTTCACGATCTGTGGGCCGCCACCGTCGACGTACCCGTCCTTGAACAGGAGCGAGCCAACCTTGTCGAAGGCCGCCTTGATCTTCGGATCCTGGAACGTCACCTTGTGGCTGATCCAGTCATTGGTGACCTGCGGATCCTCGGTCTTGGCGAGGACTTCCTCGACCCAGTCGGTCAGCTCCCAGCCCGTCGCCGTGCCAGGGCCGCCCGCGCTGACGCAGAACGGCTTGCTGCCGGCGGCGACGATCTTGTCGGCGAGGGTTACCAGCTCATCCCACGTCTTGGGGACCGTGTAACCGGCCGCGGCGAACGCCTTGACCGGGTACCAGATCATCGACTTGACGTCGGCCTTGGTCGGGATGCTCCAGATGTGCGCGCCGTCGGTCGTGAGGCCGATGGTGGACGGGAACTCCGCCTTGAGCTTCGCCGCGTCCATGAACGTGGCAACGTCCTTGACCTTGCCCTGCGCGGCGTACGCGAGCACGCCGGTCGGCTGGGCCAGCGCCGCCATGTCCGGCGGGCTGCCACCCTCGATGCGGGTCTTGAGCACGGTCTCGTGGCTCGACCCGATGCTGTCGACCTGGATGCCGATCCCGGTCGCCGAGGCGAAGTCCGCGATCGCGTTGGCAAAGCCTGTGGCCTCGCCGCCGGTCCACTGGGTCTGGATCGAGACCTTCTTGCCGGCGAACGGCATCTTGCCGTCGGCCCCAGGGGTCAATGCCTGGTCAAGCTCCGTGTAGCCGGTCGGGAGGGCCGGAAGGTTCTTCGCGGCCGGGGGGGCCGACGCAGGCGCCGAAGCCCCTGCCCCTGGAGTTGCCGCCGGCCCTGTGGCCGCCGGAGTCGTTGCTGACGGCGTGCTCTGCGGCGAGCACGCGCCCGCAATCAGGACGAGAACGGTCGCGAAAGCGGCCATCGTCCCGGGTTTCTTCCCCATTGATTCCTCCTCAATGAATCCCTTGTCGCTGTGCAGTATGGGTGACAAGTGGCAAACCCCGATAGTCGGGTTCGAAGATGATCGGCGACGCGCCGATCATCTGGCGCGCTCCTGTCGCTCTTCTACCTCCTCTTCGCCCACTGCCCTTCGGGGGGGCGCGTCTCCTCACGCGGACTGGACCTCGGCGTTCGCATCTCCACGCCGGTATCCGGCCGAGCGGCGAGCAGCCCGCAGACATGGTGCATTCTGTCGAATCGGCGGCGTCCGCGAAAGACCGAAAAGAGCGCTCGGGCACACGTCACCGTAGACGAGCCGCCGCCGGAGTCGAGTGCGCGAGGGATGCGATCGAGTTGCGGACCCGTCTCGACGGAAGCCGCCTGGCGCCGTGCTAGACTCCCGCCCTCACGGCAAGGACCGAGAGGAGTAGCGCCCGAACGGGCCCTCGAGCGAGCGCGGGACGGTGCAAGCCGCGCGGGCAACGGGACGCGAACGTCACTCGCGAGCCGCGCGGTTGATGCCCGATAGCGCATCGAGAGGGGGCCTCGGCGCCGGCATCGGCCGGACCGGAGCGCGATGAGCGATCCGGCGAGACCTCGAACCAGCAGGTGGTACCACGACCCGTTCGTCCGCTGGACGAGCGGGTTCTCGATTTCTGGAGCTGCAACGAGTCATGGCGATGCCGGCGAACCGTGAGCTGCCCAAGGCGTATGTCCCCGCCGAATTCGAGGCGGGAATCTACGAGCGCTGGCTCGCGGCCGACGTGTTCGCGCCCGACGGCAAAGGCGCGCGCCCTGACACGACGAAGGCGCCGTTCGTGATCATCCAGCCGCCGCCGAACATCACCGGCTCGCTCCACCTCGGCCACGCCCAGCGAACGTCGGTTGAGGACCTGCTCATCCGGCATGCCCGCATGCAGGGTCACCCGACCCTGTTCCTGCCCGGTCTCGACCACGCCTCGATCGCCGCACAGTACGTGCTCGACAGGATCATCGCGAGCGAGGGCGAGTCGCGGGAATCGCTCGGCCGCGAACGATATCTCGAGCGGATGTGGCGGTTCATCAACGAGACGCGCGAGGTCATGCTCGGCCAGCAGCGCCGGCTCGGCGGGTCGTTCGATTGGTCGCGCCTCCGGTTCACCATGGACGAGGGGTCAGCCAAGGCGGTGCGGGTGGCCTTCGAGCGGCTGTACCGCGATGGCCTGGCGTACCGAACCGAGGCGCTCATCAACTGGTGCCCGGGCTGCCGGACCAGCGTGTCCGACCTGGAGACGATCCCGACCGAGGAGGTCGGGACCCTGTGGACGATCCGCTACCACGTCATCGAGGAGGGCACCGGCGAGCCGAGCGCGAGCGAGACGATCAGCGTCGCCACCACCCGGCCCGAAACGATCCTCGGCGACACCGCGGTGGCGGTCCACCCCGACGACCATCGCTACCGCGCGTTCGTGGGACGCCGTGCGCGGATCCCGTTCGTGGAGCGGGACGTGCCGATTCTCGCCGACGACGCGGTCGACCGGTCCTTCGGCACGGGCGCCGTGAAGATCACCCCCGCCCACGACCAGAACGACTACGAGCTCGCCAAGCGGCATGACCTGCCGATGATCACCGTCCTCGACGACGCAGCGGCGGTGAATGACAAGGGCGACGGCTATGTCGGGCTGGACCGGTACGAAGCGCGGGCGCGGATCGTTGCCGACCTGCAGGCACGCGGCGACCTCGTCAGGGAGCAGCCGCACGACATGCTGATCGGGCGCTGCCAGCGCTCGAACGACGTCATCGAGCCGCGGCTCAAGACGCAGTGGTTCGTGCGCACGAAGCCGCTCGCGGAGCGATCCCTGGCGG
This sequence comes from Patescibacteria group bacterium, assembly GCA_035495215.1. Classification (GTDB taxonomy): domain Bacteria; phylum Chloroflexota; class Limnocylindria; order Limnocylindrales; family CSP1-4; genus UBA5189. The sequence goes on along the minus strand of DATJGH010000024.1, from coordinate 893 downwards.
CGACGCGCGAAGGGCGCACGAGGATCGTGCCCGCGCGCTTCGAGGCGGTGTGGGAGCACTGGCTCACGAACATCCGGGACTGGAACGTCTCCCGCCAGCTGTGGTGGGGCCACCGGATCCCGGCGTGGTACTGCCCGGATGGGCACATCACGGTGTCGTCCGCGCAGCACGGCCCCGACGCCTGCGAGGCCTGCGGGAAGCCCGCGACGCAGCTGACCCAGGATCCGGACATCTTCGACACCTGGTTCAGCTCCGGCCTGTGGCCGTTCTCGACCCTCGGCTGGCCCGACGCGACGGCCGACCTGCGGACCTACTACCCGACGTCGGTCATGGAGACCGGCCACGACATCCTGTTCTTCTGGGTCGCCCGGATGATGATGCTCGGGTTGCACCTGACCGACGTCGAGCCGTTCCACACGGTGTTCCTGTCCGGGCTGATCCGCGACGAGCGGGGCCAGCGGATGTCGAAGACGAAGGGCAACGTGGTCGACCCCCTCGAGGTCATGGACGAGACCGGCGCCGACGCGCTCCGGTTCGCCGTGATCCACGGCGCGACGCCGGGCCAGGACCAGCGATTTGGTCAGCAGAAGCTCGAGACCGGGCGCAACTTCGCCAACAAGCTGTGGAACGCGACGCGGTTCGTGCTCGGGGCGCGGCCGTCCTCTGTCGCAGCCGACGCGCTTCGTGGCATGCCCGAGGGCGCCGACCTGGGTCCGGCCGAGCGCTGGATCCGCTCCCGCGTCGTCGCGACGGTCGAAGCGGTTGATCGGGCGATCGCCGACTACCAGCTGGCCGAGGTGACGCGCGCGCTGTACGACGGCATCTGGTCGGAGTTCTGCGACTGGGGCCTCGAGCTGGCGAAGGTCCGCCTCGCCGACGATTCGCTCCCGGCG